>NZ_AZDU01000125.1 GCF_001434815.1 Lactobacillus equicursoris DSM 19284 = JCM 14600 = CIP 110162 | reverse complement strand
ACGACGAAGGTAAGAAGTATGTTCCAGCAGGTACCGTTTATCCGACGAATGACGCTAAAGCAATCGGTGTAACGATCAATGACGTTTACGTTAACGATGGTGCTCAGCTAGTAGGCGTAATTCGGGAAGGTTGGCTGTTGTCTGACCAAATGCCAGTAACGCCTAGTGCAGAAGCCATTAAGGCAATGACTACCATTCACTTTAAGGACCTTAGCACCCCAATCATTTCAGATTCTGGTCATTAATGAAGGGAGTAAATATGTTTAAGTTCGATTTACAAATGTTTGCAACTCCATTGACTGAGTTGTTTTCTCAACAATCTGTTTTAGATTACACTCGCAAGCGCGATTTTCCTGAATTGTTGGGCGATACTTTGTTTCCAGCAAAGCGTGTGCAATCACTTACGGTTGATATGCTGCTTGAAGGTGACCGCACGCCAGTAATCGCTGACTATGCTTCCTTTGATACTGAAGCAGAAATTGGCGACCGCGAAGCACAAAAAGCAACTGCTGAACTGAGCTACATTAAGCGAAAGACTCAAATTAAGGAAGCAGATTTAATTGCTTTGGCTAATCCACGCAGTGACGCTGAGCAAAACTATGTAGTTAGTCAAATTTACAATGACTTGGCTAACCTGGTTCAAA
>NZ_AZDU01000124.1 GCF_001434815.1 Lactobacillus equicursoris DSM 19284 = JCM 14600 = CIP 110162 | reverse complement strand
CAGGACCTGGTCAGCCAGGTCAGGGGGCGGCGCGACTAAATCCCTTTCGGCCGCGTTAATCAACTTGGCCAATTCGCGATCAGTCAGATAGGCGAATTCTGCTTGTTTTTCATTATCTTTCTCTTCCTGTTTTTCTAGTTGACTCTCTTTCATCAGGGCTGCCTCCTTTCCAGCTGCTTTTTTAATAGTTCTCTTGCCCGGTAAATATGAGTCTGGACGGTTTTAAGCGGTTTTCCATGCTCTTTGGCAATTTCCTTGGTCTTTTTCCCCATTAAAAAGTAAAGCTCAGCATCGCCTTTAAGCGAGTCTGGCAACTTTTTAACCGCCTCCTGGAGCTCCTCCATTAGCTCCTGGTTCAAGACCTGGTCTAGGGGCGTTTGCCTGTCTGCTGGCTCAGCCACTTGGTCAAGATCCGCGGCAGGCTTTTGCTTTCTGAGATAGTCAATTGCCTTATTGCTGGCGATCCGGCAGAGCCAGGCCTTTTCGTTTTGCCCGTCAAATTGACTCCATTTTTGATAGGCAGTTAAAAAGGTTTCCTGGGTCAGACCGTCAGCCGCAAAGTAGTCATGCATGATTTTTAAGCAAAGAGAAAACACCAGCTTTTGGTAAAGCTTTAAAAGCCGTGCCAGGTTTTCTTGATCGTTAATTTCCTTTCGCCTCCTC
>NZ_AZDU01000123.1 GCF_001434815.1 Lactobacillus equicursoris DSM 19284 = JCM 14600 = CIP 110162 | reverse complement strand
GTGCTGTTTACAAAAAGCGACGTAGCGTGAGTGGCATTTTAGATTTAGGCATTTCGCGGACTGAAGAAGTTGAACGAATTCCAATCTTAGAACCTTTTGAACTTCGAGAACTTGCTGAAGGTAACTCAGTTGTCTTGAGATTAATGCACACAAAAGACGGCGATGGCAAGGGTATTTACCAAAAGCCAATTATAAATAGACTTGAAGACGGTACAGCCTCAAAGCCTTTCTATGAATGGTGCCAATTAAAAGCAGTGCCGTGGAAGGATATGGGGGTCAATAACAAGTTTTTAATGATTGATCGTATACAAATGCAGTGGGAGCTACGGCCAAATAAACGTGTGATTGTAGGAACTGAAGCACCTGTATTAGAGCCAGAAAAGGAGGTGATAAATATGACTACCAATGAAGAAATTAAGGCGACAGCAAAAACACTGAAGGTAACACCAGTATTAATTGATGGCGACCGAGAATCCAAACCAATGACTGAAGAATCTGTTCGATGGATTGGAGACGATAGCCGGCTTGTTGACGAAAAAGAAGAAATTCTCAAGCATGCTGTGCAAACATTAGGGACAGGATTCTTGAGTGAACCTTACAATTCCGCGGTCAATATGACTACTCAAATTGCGATCAGAAATATCATTGACAATGACGGTGACCTTTTCAAAAATGCCGCTGTTAATAATGAGTACGGCG
>NZ_AZDU01000122.1 GCF_001434815.1 Lactobacillus equicursoris DSM 19284 = JCM 14600 = CIP 110162 | reverse complement strand
AAAATGGTTCTACCTTGATTTAAATGAATACAAGTGGTGCGAATTAGCGCCAAAACTTGAAGACGGCGAAAGAAAGGAGCTTGCATAATGAAGACAGCATATGACGAATTTAACCGCTTTCCTGTCGCCAAAATGGCGCAGACAATGTCCGACATGACATTTCTTTATAAAGAAATGCGTGTGCCTGCCAAGCATTATAAAGACTTGCTTGGCAAGCCCTTAGCTGAAATGGTTGAAGATAGTGTCTCTATCAACCTTTTAAACACCTACTACAAGACCTTAAAAACGTTGTTGGACGAAAACCCTAAGTGGTTTATGCAGGCACTTTTGTGTCTCGACTTGAAAATCACACCCGCCAATATTAAAGCGGAAGAATTACAAGCGCTAGAGCTGACCTATGCACAGTTTCAGGACAAGAAAGCAAAACACATTGACCTTGAATATTTAGCGTTATTCCAAGACATTCGCGATAACGGCGCACAATCGTTTATGGAAAGTGGGGATTTAAACTAATGGCAAATATTTCATCAGCACAAGGACAAATTGTCATTAATGAAGAGCTGTTGCTAAATGGCATATACGCGGTAAAAACCTTTTTAAATTTGGTATCTTTAAGCGCGAACTACGTTGATTATGATACCTATATTGATTATGAAGATAGCATGTATTTACTTGAAGAATCAGTAGAAAATGTGTACGAATTATCAATAGAATTTAGTGGTACAGGACGTTGGGCGTATACAAACAATATAGAATGTTTTTACCAAATGTTGGAATACGTAGCAAGTCAAT
>NZ_AZDU01000121.1 GCF_001434815.1 Lactobacillus equicursoris DSM 19284 = JCM 14600 = CIP 110162 | reverse complement strand
AAAATTTACGTCTGGTTTATTTAAGACGCAAGCAATCTGGCAAAGACAAACAAGGATATGCATTAAAGGGCTGGTCTAAAGCTGTTCCGCTGCTTATCAACCTTCAGCCGGCTGGGGGCAGCATTAACGCTCAAATTTACGGTGAGAGCTTGAATTACATGCTGTCAGGTAAGTACCAAGGCAACTTGCTGAAATTGGCGAAAAATGAAGGCGATGGGCTCTGCGTTGATGTTGGGCCAGAAGCTGATCCCGACTATGAGATCGTAGCAATCCAAGAGTTTACAATGCACAAGAACATTTCTTTAAAGCGAAGGAATAAGTGATGCAATTCTCTTTTGAGATTAAAGGTCTCGACCGACTTCGGGAAAAGCTGAAAAAGTTGCCTGGTGTCACGGAAGAGGCAATCCACGACGGCGAAGAAGACGTAATGGACCAGGCGGAAGCCTACGCGGTTGAAGAACTTCAAAAGTCCATTAAGTATTCTACTGGTGAACTTACTAGATCCTTGCGGATTGAAGTTAAGTTAAAGTCAACCGGCGAAATTGTCGGGCGGTTATGGTCTAATGATCCTATTGCAGTTTATCGTGAATTTGGGACTGGGCGAAATGGCGAAAAGTCGCCAAAAATCACCCCACCAAACGTAACATTGACCTATAGACAAACAACCTGGTTTATACCAGTTGATAAAGTGGATCTTGATTTAACCGCTATCTATGGTATGCAGAAAATCAAGATCCATGATAAAGAGTTCTATCGGACCAACGGGCAACCAGCCCGCCAATTCTTGACACCAGCAATCGAAAAGGCCGGACGTGATGCGGACGAAA
>NZ_AZDU01000120.1 GCF_001434815.1 Lactobacillus equicursoris DSM 19284 = JCM 14600 = CIP 110162 | reverse complement strand
GTGGAAGTGGAAGCCTTGCTTGTCGATCTCACACTTTGTCAGAAACCGTTTGAGAGTAGCATTACATGCAGCTGGCGTTGGAACCTTGCCGGTCGGATTGGCAAAGATCAGATCTTGCTTGTTGACTCTGAGCTGGTCAAGTAAGGATAGCAGACTAGCTGACACTCTAACAGTTCTAACTGAACTGGCAGTCTTTGGCTCTTTAACTTGCCCGTTGATGTAGTCGTATGACTTATTAATCCTAACAGTTTTGGCTTGATAGTCAAGATCATCCCAGGTAAGTGCCATGATTTCGCCAATTCTCATACCGGTATATATCGCAGTTAGAATCATATATCGACTTATTGACCGCGGTTTAAGGCCAGTTTCCAACGCATTGATTAAGGCTTTGATTTCAGCAACTGACAGGTATTCAACTTTTCTTGTCTTGCTTTTGTCATACACTGCTGCAACTCCCAGAGTGAAGTTTGACGGAATGATGTTCTCATTTACTGCTTCAGTGATGCAAGATCTAATTGATCCTGATAGCTTTGAAACTGTCTCTTTTGATTTGTCTTGGCCAAACTCGTTCAGAAATCGTTGGTAGTTGGCTTTGGTTACTGCACTAAGCTTCGAGTTTCCGAAATACTCCAGTAAGCGTTCATAGATTTTGTGATAGCGGTTATATGTGCCGTTGCTTTTACCAACTGTTTTGTAGGTAGTAGCCCATTCCCAAAAGTACTCAGCAAAAACCGGATCTTTTGTGGTTATGCGGTTTTGATCTTTAGCCAGCTCCATTTCGTGTGCCCACGCCATTGCCTGGCGCTTGGTGGCAAATCCTTGCTTACTTTT
>NZ_AZDU01000012.1 GCF_001434815.1 Lactobacillus equicursoris DSM 19284 = JCM 14600 = CIP 110162 | reverse complement strand
TTTCGGGACATTATCCCAAGTTATTGACAGTCTCCATTAAAAAAATAACTTCTTTCTAGTCCTTTTTTACTAGGTAAAAAGTTATTTTTTATCAAAGATTTAACTTTTACTTATTCTTTTGATCCTGATTTTCAGGATCTTCAGCATTCA
The DNA here is from genome assembly GCF_001434815.1 of Lactobacillus equicursoris DSM 19284 = JCM 14600 = CIP 110162. Lineage (GTDB taxonomy): Bacteria > Bacillota > Bacilli > Lactobacillales > Lactobacillaceae > Lactobacillus > Lactobacillus equicursoris. The sequence continues at coordinate 43,286 of NZ_AZDU01000012.1, read as the reverse complement.
GCTTGTCAAGCAGGCCTTGCAGCTGGGCAAAGGCAGGGTTGACCTGGTCCTTCTTCCGGCTGGCAAAGCTTTGCTCTGACACCACTTCCCAGTCCTTGCCTTCAGGGTAGACGCCTTCGTCTTTTTCTTCTTCGGTCAAGACCGTCGTTGGGATGTTCAAAAGAATGTTGTCTTCAACTGCCCGCTGGATGTCGATCTTGTCGTCAGTCAAAGGGATGATCAAGAGGCCCAGCTCTTTTTCTTCTTGGGTTGGCTCATGGTCTGAGTAGTTTTCAACAAAAGAAAACTTTTGCTTCAGATCGACTGGGTGCAGGCTTCGAGAGGATGGCACGGACAATTCCGTTTCCACCTGGAAGTTGCCAGTGACAAAAGGCTCATCATAAAAGACTTGCCCTTCCACGTGAGCACTCTTGACTTCGTAGACCAGTTCCTTAGCCCGGTCGTAAAAGTCTTGGTCAAAGGTCAAGTCAGCCGAAACCGTGGTCATTGGCTCACGGCTGTTTTTTACTTGATAAAAAGAAAGTTCTAACATTAATTTACCTCGATTGGCCGGCGGCCAAAGTTCTGATCAACGCCGATCACCTGCTCAAAGAGGCGGTCGGTCCGGACTTGCAGGCCCAAAGTCCCCTCTTGTGCCTTCTTGCGGTCGACTTTAGAGACGATTTCGATTGCAAAATCCTTCCTATGCTTTTTCAAATACTTGCGGCCCCGCTTGCTGTAAGCTAAAAGCAGGGTTGAGGCATGGTCGAAGCTGCCATAGACATCGTCTTCAGTTACGTTTAGCAAGGTATACAGGCACAAGCGGCGCAGGCGCGAATACGTGTAGCGCTTGGACTTGACATGGCGCAGGAATTCAGAGAAGTTCTGAGCCAGGTGGATTTCGGCCTTCAGCTTGTACTCCAGCCCCTCGCTCATCTGGTAGATCTGCTGCAGCTCTTTCAGAGAAGCTGATTCTAGCCGGTATTTTAACAGCGGAAAAAGCAGATCCCAGTTAGGGAAGACCTTTTGGGCTGCCAAAGCGGAGATTTCCCCCTTAGGCAGCCACTGGGTCAGGTCTTCCTTGGCGTCTCCCTTTAAGAGCAGGTTGCGAATAGCGCTGGCGCTTTGGACGACTTCTTCTCTTTGCAAGATGTCGTCGTGGCCCGCCCCTACCCGGGTGACGGGTGACAGAGTCAAGGGCGAGCCCAGGTTGACATTGGCCACGGCGTAGGCCAGACCCAAAATGGCATTAGGTTCGCTGACCTCATGGCCAACTTCCCGAGCCACCATTTGGTTGTACTGGGTGGAATAAGTCTGGCTGTAGTCAGCGAATTCCTCTCTTTGCCGCGGGGTCTGGGCGATTTTTTGACCAAAATACTCAAAGTTTAAGTTGGCATCTTCCACGCCAAAAACCAGGTGCTCTGCACCCAGCTTGCTCAAAACTTCCACCCCGCCCGTCGCAAACAAGTCGGCGGCTTCGACGGCGTAAGAAAATGGCAGCTCAACGACTAAGTCAGCGCCAGCTTCAACCGCCGCCTTGGCCCTTGACCACTTGTCCAAAATGGCCATTTCGCCTCTTTGGACATAGTTGCCGCTCATCACGCAGATGATGGGGTCATCCCCGGCAATTAAGCGGGCCTGGTTCATCAAAAACTCATGCCCGCTATGAAATGGATTATATTCGGCAATAATCCCGGCTACGCTCATTATTCAGCCTCAAGTTCCAGCTTCTTGCCATCAGCCCACAATTTTTCCAGGTTGTAAAAGGCACGGGCATCCTCTGAGAAGATGTTGACAACGACGTCGCCCAAGTCAACCAAGAGCCATTCTGAGTCCCGGTTGCCTTCAACGCGGTAGTCGTAGTAGCCCTTTTCGTGGCAGGCTTCAATGATGGAGTTGGCGATGGCATGGAGCTGCCGGCTGGAGGTTGCGCTCGTTGCTACAAAGTAGTCAGCCAGGATGCTGATGCCGCGCATGTCGTAGGCTTCGGTGTCTTCACCGTGGCGTTCACTGATGGCGTTTAATACTAAGTCTAATAATTCTTCGCTCTTCAAATTTTGCTCCTATTTCTGTTTTGGATAGTAATGTTTTGCTTTTTAAAAAATCTACTTAACGGCCCAAACATTGTATGCCGCAAAGCTTCTTGGGTAGATCTTGGCCCGCTTTTCTGCCAAAAAGGCAATGGTATGGGCAAGTTCATAGCCAACCCCGGCGTCCAGGTTGCTATAGCTGACTTCCCGCGCTTCGTCGACGCCTGGAAAGTCCCGGCCTGGCTCGATAAAATCAGCGACAAAGACTATCTTGTCTAGCGTCGTCATCTCCGTGTCGGCCGTAGTGTGGCGGTTGACTGCTGTTAAAATTTCCTGGTCGTGGATGCCCAGGTCTCTTTCGATATAGTAGGCCCCCACGATCCCGTGCCAGATGGCCCGGTTCCAATTGAGCAGGTCTGGGTCAAAGCCCTGCTCTTTAATGGTCTTCACGTAGTCTTCAACTGGGATCTGCTTGGCATAGTCGTGGACAAAGCCGGCCAAAGCTGCCTTGTCTTCGTCATAGCCGTTCAGCTTGGCCAATTTTCTGGCCGTTTGGCTGACGCCGATGCAGTGCTTGAACCTTTTTTCATCCATCACGCTCTTTTCCTGCGCGATGATCTGATCACTTGTAAGGTCTGAAAAAGTCTTCTTAAAAACTAACTCAGTCAAGGTAAAGCCCCTTTTCAATGATATATTGACGGACTGGTTCAGGAACCAAGTAGCGGATCGAGGTCCCGACAGAAACGGCCCGGCGGATTGCAGTTGAACTTAGGCGCATGTCTGGCGCGTCCACCCAGATCATGGAGTATTTGGGGTCTTGCGGATAGCCCGGCCGGCGGATGCCGACCAAGGTGGCTAATTTAGCCAGTTCATCCGCATTCTTCCAGGTGTGGAAGGAGTTAACCTGGTCGCTGCCCATGATCAAATAGTAGGTGTTTTCAGGCGCCTTTTTGGTCAAGTAGCGCAAGGTATCGATGGTGTAAGACACGCCCCCTCTAAACAGCTCCAAGAGCTTGACCCGGAAGTGGGGGTTGTCCCGCGTTGCCAGATCCAGCATGGTGGCCCGGTCTCTAGCAGTCACCTTGAGCGGAGCATCTTTATGAGGCGGGATGTTGTCTGGGATAAACCAGACTTCATCTAGGTGCAGCTTGGTCAAGGCCTGCTCAGCCGCTACCAAGTGGGCCATGTGGACGGGGTTGAAGGTGCCGCCCATGATCCCAATCTGCTTGCCCTTTCTTTGATATTCTTCGCTTTTAACCTTTACTTGCGTTTCTTTACTGCAATCTACCAATGAGTCCATCTTTAACCTCTTAAATTAAAGCTCTTCTGGTTCCCAGGCCAATGCCGCCAGGCGTGTAAGCCTTGATGACGCAGCCTTCTGGAACAGTAATAAAACCAACCCCGGCAAACAAGACATCAGACCGATACTTGATGTGGTATTCTTGCCCCTTGAGCGGCGGCAAGTCGTCTTCTGCTGATGGCGGAGTCAACAGTTCACCGACGTGCTTAGCGTAAAATTCGTCGGCCTTCTCCGTCTTGGTCCGGTGCACGTACATGCTGCGAGAAGCATAAACCGTAAAGCTGGTGGATGGCCCTTGCAGGTAGTCAATCCGGCCAAGACCCGCCAAGAAGATGGTGTTGCCAGGCAAAAGCTGGTAAGTCGCTGGCTTCAGCGGCTTTTTCGGAGATACCAGGTCCAGTTCCTTAACGCTCAGCCGGCTAGCCAGCTGCTTTTTGGTCAAGATCCCGGGCGTGTCGACTAAAAAGTGGCCGTTATCCAGCGGAATTTCGATCTTGTCTAAAGTGGTCCCCGGGAAGCGGGAAGTCGTGATCAGGTCTTGCACGTCCCCCATCTTATCAATGATGGCATTGATCAGGGTCGACTTGCCGACATTGGTAGTCCCAACAAAGTAAACATCCTGGTCTTGGCTATTGGCGTTCAAGTACTTGATCAAATCGTCCAGGTTCTTCTTCTTAGCGGCACTGATCAAAAAGATTTCCTTTGGGTAAAGGCCCATCCGGTTGGCTTCTTGCCGCATCCAGTCCTTGATCTTGCTTTCCTTAGAGTTCTTTGGGAAGAGGTCAAACTTGTTGCCGACCAGGATAAAGTCATTTTGGCCGACAAAGCGCTTGAGGGAGGCGATCAAGGAATTAGAGAAGTCAAACAGGTCAACAACGTTGACAATCAAGGCCTTCTTGCTGGACAGGCTGTTGAGCAAGGCTAAAAAGTCGTCGTTGTCTAAGGCGACTGGCATGATCTCGTTATAATGGCGCAAGCGGAAGCAGCGCTGGCAGTAGACTTCTTCGTTTTCCCCATCTAAAACCTTCTGCAAGGCACTTTGGGGCAAGTAGCCAGGCAGGCTCTTGTCTTCGCTTTGCAGGCTGGCTCCGCAGCCGATGCAGCGAATTTCTTCACCCATGGAAAAATCCTCCTTTTAATTTTTTCTACCTTCAATTATATAAAAAATACTTCATGAGCACAAAGAAAAAACGCACCTAGCAGATGCTAGATGCGTCTCTTAGTGACTTAAGCCAAAGCCTTCTTAGCAGTTTCTGCTAAAGCAGCAAAAGTCTTTTCGTCGTTGTAAGCAATGTCAGCCAACATCTTGCGGTTCATGTCAACGCCAGCAAGCTTCAAGCCGTGCATCATCTTTGAGTATGACAAGCCGTTTTGACGAGCAGCAGCGTTGATACGAGCGATCCACAATCTTCTGAATTCGCTCTTACGCTTCTTACGGTCACGGAATGCGTACTTGTATGAAACAAATAATTGCGTACTTGCGGCCTTAAATTGAACGTGCTTTGAACCACGGTAACCCTTGGCAAGCTTCAAAACCTTCTTACGACGTGCGCGTGTAACGGTACCACCTTTAACTCTTGGCATCTGAAAATCCTCCTAATATCGTTAGTGTATTAAAAAATAGTAAATTAACGCATTTGGGAAAGCATTTGCTTGATGCGCTTCAAGTCGCTGCGTGAAACCATAGCGGCTTTTCTCAAATGACGACGTTGCTTCTTAGTCTTGCCGTGGAAACGGTGGCCAGTGAAGGCGTGGTGACGCTTCAAACCGCCGTTACCAGTTCTCTTAAAACGCTTAGCTGAAGCGCGGTGGGTTTTCATCTTTGGCATGGTAAAATTCCTCCAATTAACTATTTTTTACTTTTGTCTTTATCGCTCTTAGGACTGAGCATTAAAAACATCTGACGGCCTTCCATCTTCGGCCGGCTGGTTACAACAGCAATATCCGAAGTCTCATCGGCCATCTTTTCAAGCACTTGTTGTCCTAATTCCTTGTGCGTGATTGCGCGGCCTCTGAAACGAATCGAAACACGAACCTTAGCGCCTTCTTTTTCTAAGAACTTACGTGCATGCTTCAACTTGGTTTCGAAGTCATTGCCTTCAATCGTTGGACTTAAACGAATTTCCTTAACGCTCACTTGCTTAGAGTTCTTGCGGGATTCCTTCAGCTTCTTTTGTTGTTCGAAGCGGTACTTCCCGTAATCAAGAATCTTGGCAACTGGTGGCTTGGCATTTGGTGAAATCAAAGCCAAATCTAAGCCGGCATCGCTTGCTTGGCGCAAAGCTTCGTTTCTTGACACAACCCCAACTTGTTCGCCGTCAGCATTGATTAAGCGAACTTCACGAGCACGAATGCTTTCGTTGAGGATCATGCTATTTTGTTTCTGTGGTATAACTGTTCACCTCCATGTTAATCTCGAGGACAAGAAAAAAGCGGGTAAATAACACCCGCCTTAAAAATCAACAGAAAATATCGATTTGCCTAGAGGTTAAATAACTTAGGCGAGAAGCGGGGGCTTCTTCTTGTTCTCAACTTCTACTATTGTACTAGGTCTAAGATTGCCCGTCAAGGACTAATTTCACTTTCAGCCTGATTACTTAAAGCTTAATTTTGCCAATTGCAACAGGAACGTATTCCTTATATGCTTGGAGCATTTCTTTAACGACTTTCTCTGCCAAAGGCAGGCTCAATCTTTCATTCAGCTTCTCTTGGAAGTCGGCAAAGCTAATCACTTCATCCTTGAGAGAAATCTCCGCAAACAGTTTGTCGATCTCATGCGCATCCTCAGCGCTGATCTCGTAATAGAGCAAAAATGCTGCTCGATTTTTAGGCATACCAAGCTTGTCGATGCAGTCTGCTAAGACCGATTTGATCAAATACAGTTGATAGTCCAATTCATTTCCTTCTGACATTTTATACCACGAACTCCAATGCTTGTCTAATCCAAAAGGCTAATGTTCTAGCAGTACTTGATTTTACTCCCGATGAAATTAAGGCCCTAGCCACTTGACTTTCTACTGTTGCAAATGGCAGCGATTCCCACTTTAGGAGTTTTCTAAATGTTGGAGTTATTATGTTTAAAAAGTGTCCAACCTTAACTGCAGCACTTCTCCCAGCTATTTTATCAACGGCTTTAATTAATAGATTTTTGTTCTTTAAAACTTTTTTTATGACAAATTTGGCACTTTTGCCTACTGCAAGTTTTGATTCATTCAGTGAACCATCACTCACAACATTAATTCCATTTGTTGGAATTTGGAACACCTGGGTATCATTATTAGATTGTTGGTTCAAACTAGTATCTTCAGCTGCTTGAGCAACACTAACAGTAGTATCCGTAAAAACAGTTCCAAAAGCCAAAAAAGCTAATATGCAAGCCACAATTTTCTTAAACTTCATTACAATATCCTCCGAAATATAAAGTATATAAAACACACTAACATTTTTATCTACTTTCAACCAGTAATCTGCTTGTACTTAGCAGCGCTGATGTATTCGACGTAGGAAACGTACTATTCGACGTAGGAAACGTACTGGCCCTTATGTTTGATGGTAAGGTAGCCCTTAGCTGGGTCATAGCCGCCTACGCTGGCCAGCTGGTAGTTTTCTTTTTGTCCCCTTTCATCATAGATGGTCACGTTCGTGTAGTTTTGAGTGCCGGTGGCAACTTTAGCGTAGCTGGTTTCAGCCTTGATAAAAGGATTGATCCGATCGGTCACTGAGTTGTGGACCAGCATGAAGAAGGCTGCGACGCCGGCAGCAAGGATAGCGATGGCAGTTAAAATTTTAGTCAGTTTGTTCATATCTATATCTCCATTTAATTCTTGTAAATCTGAATTTCTTGCTTGGCAAGTTCAATAATGTAATCACACTGCTGCCAGACAGCTGGTGAGTGCGTGGCGATCAATAAAGTAGCGTCTGAGCCAAAGTCACTTAAAAGTGAATACAGGACCAGCTGGCCGTTTCCTACGTCCAATGACCCGGTTGGCTCATCGGCAAAGATGATCTGCAGCTTTTTGAGCAGGATCCGGGCCAAAGCCACCCGCTGCTGCTCCCCACCGCTTAAGCTGTAGGCCGTCTGAGCCAGGTCAGCCCTAACGTCCAAATGGTCAAGTACTTGCCGCATCAGCTTCTGCTTTTCCTTCCGGCTGCCCTTGGCATCGGCTAAGCCAATAGCCAGGTTGCTTTCAATGCTTTCATTGTCAATCAAAGCAAAATTTTGAAAGACATAGCCGAATTTTTCCCGACGCAGCCGTTTGATGTTCTGCTTATTGACCTCAAGGTCATCGATCAAAACACGGCCGCTAGTAGCTTTTTCCAAGCCGCTCAGCATATTCAGTAAGGTACTCTTCCCCGCCCCGCTGCGGCCAACAATGGCATAGCTCTTGCCGCTTTCCAGCTGAAAGCTGCTTTCTTTTAAGATGACTTTTTCATCAAAAGATTTGCTTAGTTTTTCTGCTTTTATCATAATCTATCCTCAGTTTCCGCGGTTTAAGCCCCGCAGCATATTGCTCTCCGCCTGCTTAGCGCTCAAAGCGATAGCAGCAACTTCCAGAGCCGCTAGAAGTAGGCCAAGCCAGAAAATACCTGCCTGCCCCTGCCGGACCAGCATAATGGTCAGCAAAGCCAAATCGGTCAAGGCATTGGCTAGGGCAAACTGACTGACCAGCTTGCGGTTGCTTAAGCCAAAGACCTGGTAGACAGTCAGCCGCCGCTTTTTGCTCTCAAAGAAGCTGGCACTGACATAGCTGACCATGAAGAACATCTGCGTCAATGACAAAACCGCGATAACGCCAATAATCGACAGTTCTGTTAGGAGCTGGGCATAAAGGCTGGCAGCCGTACTCTTGACATTGGTGATGCCATTGACGAAGCTGGTCAAACCAGTCTCTTTGATCCCCTTCTGCAGCTTGGTCAGACTTGGAAAGACTACTTGTCCTTGAGTCAAACTGGCCGTAAAGAAGTCGTCAGACAATAGTTTTGCGTCAATTGCCAGGATGATCGGATCAGTAGAAACCGAATTAGCAATATCTTGACCAGCCGTATAATTAAAGACCTGCTGGCTTTGGATGTAGACTAGCTTATATTTGATTTGCTTAGTTTTCCCATAGACATTGGGCAAGGTCTGCTGGAACTTGATCCAGGATTTTGCCTGCTTTTTAAAGGCCGCTTTTTGGTAAGCCCGGTCTTTCGGGATTAGGATGTAAACGGTCTTCGCGTCATTTACTGTCACCTGTTTCCCCTGTTTATCTTTGACTGAACTGGCTTTTAAGAAGGCTGGATTAACAACCAAGACGTTGCCGTTTTGGATGTCGGTACTGGACTGAGCCGGCTGAAACTGCTGGGCATTTTTGGCAAGGACGGCCTGCTTGTCACTGGCCACCAAGCGGTGCACCTTCCGGTCGATTTCCTTTACCCGCTTATCGTTGCCCTGGTCGACTTGGCCAAGGTTAGCAATATAGCTGGCCGGCTTCTTTTGCCAAAGCTGCATGATCTGTTTATCTTGCTGGTAGGCAGAGTATTTTTGCCCTAAGCTGGCCAGGTTTACACCAAGCAAGAGTACGATGGCTATTTTTAAAATGTAGCCTAAGTATAAGAAGCCCTTGCCGGAAAACTGCCCCTTGATGGCCGCGTAAGGCTTGATCAAGGCCAGGCTGACATAGGAAATGAAGTCAAAGATCCAGTAAGTTACGGATAATGCCAAGAGAAGCAGGAAGATCGCCTTAATGTAAAAGAGGCTGCCCTGGCCGTTTAATGATCTAGCCGCCAGGAGGCTGAAGAATATCAGGGGCAGGAGAACCATCAATGTAAAAGGAAGGATTTCTTTAGCGAAGTCGCGGCGGAAGATTTTTTCCGAACTTAAGCCATTGACCTGCAAAATAGCGTACTCTTTGTAGCGGAAGGACTTGTCCAGAATCATGATAATCAAGAGCATCCCCAACAAACTGGAGAAGACCAGGAGTCCATCTTGATAAACCGTATTGTTCAAGAGCTCATCTTTAAAGGAAGATTTGTAGACAGTCACCTGCAAACCAGCTTCGCTTAAGTCAGAGGCTAAGGAAGCAAACTGGGCAGTTGTAGCATTGGTATAGTAGTTGCCTAAAACGTCCTCAAGCATCAATTCACTCTTGCTTAGGCGTTTGACCTGGCTGTTCTTCCGCCAGGAATATTGTGTGTTGCTGCTGGAATTAAAATTGTAGACCAGCTTGGTGTTTTTACCATCCTGGTCAAGCAAGCGCAGCTTGACCAGGTCGATCCCAGCTGATTCGGCATCTTTGACCAAGAGCTGATAGATCTCTTTCTTCGACTTTTTCTTGTCCCACGACGTAATCGACACGACTTGGTGCAGATTTGGAACGCTCTGCAAATCATAGTCCTGCACCAGGCTAAGCAAGAGCCAGGATAAAACGACGACAATTGCCGCGAACAAGGTGTTTTTAATTTTTGAAATCATATCTATCCTTAAAAATATAACTCACAGCATTCACTACTGTGAGTTATAATCACGACAATTATTTTACGTCGTAGTAACTTTGGTTGCCAGCCGCTGCTTTTGCTGCTGATGCACGTGCTTGAGTTTTTTCCTTGATCCAGCCACTAGTCACATAATACTTACCCTCTACTGATGCCTTGTGGGTCTTTGAATTATGAGAGTAATATGACCAAACATACTTTGAACCAACACCATAATTCCAAGTACCACCTTGTGCATCAATCACATATGATGAAGCCAGGACTGGAACAGCTGAAAACGCAATGGCTGTAGTGGCAAAAACTGCCACTGCAAAACTTTTAATCTTATTCATAATAGCTTCCTTTTTTTATAATTTTTGATTTGTTCTAAGTTTACCATCCCTACATTTTCTCATCAATAACCATATTATTCCTTTTAAGTAATATTTTCTGCAAAAATATACTTGTATATTGAAATGAATACGTCTTATACTTAAGAAATAAATTCGATTAAGTTCAATATTAATCTATTCCATCAAGCTGATGTATACAAGAACAGCCGCCAATATAACTCCAGCTGCAAATGTGATCCAATTGATAATCTTTTTGACTCTGTCAGAAACTGAATCACTCCGCAAAAGTTCATAACTGCCTAAGCCTGCCAGTGATATCGGAATAATGTTCCAGTAGTTGCCATTGTGGTGGGTCAAATGATCAACAACATAAGCCAAAATGAACATAATCAACGTATTCGCAAGAATTTTCACAATAATCTGCTTCATATTTCCTTCTTTCTCCTCTTTTAATTCGCTTTCTTTTGAAATTAACATATGCAGTCATACTAATCAAGTAAACTTCCCATTCGCTTTTATCAATCATTCATCTAAAATATATCCTTGTATACACAAAAACATCCCGCCTCAGAATTGAGACAGGATGTTTCATCTTTCCAATTAACAATATCGTAAACTTGTATATCGTAAACTTGTAAAGTATAATATTGTAAACTGTATTATTGCTAACGAGGTGTTTTAATGTTTATCGGCAGAAATCAAGAGCTTACAGCTTTGAATAAGCTCTACCAAGAAGACAGCTTCCAATTTGCGGTCATCTATGGCCGCCGTCGTATCGGGAAAACCAGCTTGATCAACCAATTTCTAAAAGACAAGCGGGCAATCTACTTTACCGGCCTTGAAGAAAAAGCCTTGGAAAACCTGGCTCGTTTTTCTGACGCGATCCACGCCTACGAAGATCCTAGCTATCTGGATGGACCTATTTTTGCCTCCTTTGAGCAGGCCTTCAAATATCTCGTCCATCTCTCTGAGAAAAATGACCGCTTAATTTTGGCCATCGATGAGTTCCCTTACCTGGCGAAAGCCTATCCACCAATCAGTTCCATGCTGCAGTCCTACATCGACCATTATTTTAAACAGAACAAACTCTTTCTCATCCTCTGCGGCAGCTCCATGTCCTTCATGGAAAAGCAGGTCCTTGGCTACAAGAGCCCTCTTTATGGCCGCAGAACTGCCCAGTTTAAGCTGAAACCTTTCAGCCTGCATGATGCCGAAGATTTTTTCCCGCAATTAAATAAGGAAGAAGTTTTTGAACTCAATGCCATCACCGGCGGAATTCCCCTCTACCTGTCCTTGATGTCTCCAGAAAAATCCCTTAGGGACAACATTAGGAACAATTTTTTAACAACCAGCGCCATGCTCTATGCCGAACCGATGAGTCTGCTCAATCAAGAACTCCGCGAGCCGGCAAGCTATAGCTCCATCATCAGTGCCATCGCGGCCGGGGCCAGCCGGCAGTCAGAAATCTCGACTAAAACCGGTATTGCCAGCGGCGCCCTAAGCCCTTACCTGGACAATTTGATCGACCTGGGCATTGTCGAAAAAAGGGTGCCGGTTACGGAAATTGATAAAGCCAGAAGCCGGAAAACTATCTATACAATCAAGGACGGCATGTTCCGCTTCTGGTATACCTTCGTCGGCAAACGAGTCAGTTTTATCGAACGGGGGATTACTGAGCCGATTTTGGACTACATCATGAAGCAGCTTCCCCACTTTATGGGACCAGAATTTGAAAAGCTCTCTCAAGAATACCTCTGGTCAAAGCTGTTTGACCCTGACCTGGTGCCAGAGCCTTTTGTAAACTTAGGCAATTGGTGGGGACCAGATCCTAAGGAAAAAAAGCAAATCGAAATGGACATTGTCGGTTTCGATGACCAGAAGCTGAACGGCTACTTTGGCGAATGCAAGTGGAAAAATGAGCCAATCTCCGCCGATATTCTCAAAACCCTTATCTACCGGAGCAGCCTTTTCCCTGCTGCTAAGAAAAATTACTATCTTTTCTCCAAGACCGGCTTTACTGACAAATGCCGCCACCTAGCCCAGCAAGTCGACTGCCATTTAATTACCTTCGACATGATGTAAATCCAAATAAAGAAGCACATACACAAAAACATCCCGCCTCAGAGTTGAGGCAGGATGTTTTGTTATGTCAGAAAGGGTTCAATTCTAATGAAACATGGACTTAGTCTTCACGGGAGTAGCTGGCTACGTCCTTGCTCAACTTGTCCATAAATTCGTCCAGGCTTTCGCTGTTTTGTTCTTCAGTCCCGTAAGGGCGAACGTTGACCGTGCCAGCGTTCATTTCATCATCGCCCAGTACCAAAGTGTAAGGTACCTTTTGGGTTTGAGACTCACGAATCTTGTAGCCCAGCTTTTCATTTCTGAAGTCGATTTCAGCTCTGAAGCCCTTAGCAATCAATTCGTCGCGAACCTTCTTAGCGTAGTCTGAGTGAGCATCCAAGTTAACTGGGATGATTTCAGCTTGAACAGGTGCCAGCCAAGTTGGGAAGGCACCCTTGTAGATTTCAGTCAGGTAAGCGATGAAGCGTTCCATAGTACCAACGATCCCGCGGTGGATCATGACTGGACGGTGTTCTTCACCATCAGCACCAACGTAAGTCAATTCAAAGCGTTCTGGCAGCATGAAGTCCAGTTGGATGGTTGACATGGTTTCGTCGTTGCCCAAAGCCGTCTTAGTTTGGATGTCCAGCTTTGGACCGTAGAAGGCAGCTTCACCTTCTGCTTCAACGTAGTCCAGACCCATGTCGTCCATGGCAGCCTTCAGCATGCTTTGGCTTCTTTCCCACATTTCATCGTTGGCAAAGTACTTGTCAGTGTTCTTTGGGTCACGGTATGAAAGACGGAAGTAGTAGTCGTTAATGTTGAAGTCGTGGTAAACGTCCATGATGATCTTCAAAGTACGAGCAAATTCTTCTTGCACTTGGTCTAAGGCAACGAAGGTGTGGCCGTCGTTCAAAGTCATTTCCCGAACGCGTTGCAGACCTGACAGGGCACCTGACTTTTCGTAGCGGTGCATCATCCCCAGTTCAGCGATCCGGATTGGCAGTTCACGGTAGGACCGGATGTGGTGCTTGTAGATTTGGATGTGGGATGGGCAGTTCATTGGCCGCAATTCCAGCCATTCGCCTTCACCCATGTCCATTGGTGGGAACATGTCTTCACGGTAGTGTGCCCAGTGGCCGGAAGTCTTGTAAGCATCCAGGTTCATCAAAACTGGCGTGTAAACGTGTTGGTAGCCAGCTGCAACTTCCTTGTCCACAATGTAGCGTTCGATGATCCGGCGGATCGTCGCACCCTTTGGCATCCAGTAAGGAAGACCAGCGCCAACCTTAGGGTCAACGAAGAAGAGGTCCAGGTCACGGCCAATGGTCCGGTGGTCGCGTTCCTTGATTTCAGCCCGGCGCTTCAGGTCTGCTTCAAGGTCAGCTTCCTTAAAGAAGGCAGTACCGAAGATTCTTTGCAGCATTGGGTTTGAGCTCTTACCCTTCCAGTAAGCCCCAGCTACTGACAAAAGCTTGAACTTCTTGATCTTGCCAGTGTTTGGCAAAAGTGCGTCAAAGCCAAAGTCAACGAAGTCGCCAAGCTTGTAGGCGTCAACAGTTTCGCCGTAGTTAGCCAACAATTCTTGCTTGTATGGATCATCCTTGAAGGCGTCTGCCAATTCGCTCTTAGCTACTTGCACGTGTTCAATAGCTTGGCCGTTCTTGACAGCCTTTTGCAAAGCCTTTTCTAATTCTGGCAATTCGGTAACCTTGATTTGGTCTTCCTTGTCAGTTTCGATGAAGAAGCCATTTTCAGAAATTTCGGCTTGGCCCAGCTTGATTTCTGGGTACTTTTCCTTAACGATGGCTTCCAAAACAAAGGCTACAGTAGCTCTTAAAACGCTCAAGCCTTCAGCATCCTTGTTAGTCAAGATAGCAACTTCGTGATCTTCGGCAAGTGAGAAGTCAAGTGGCTTAACTTCACCGTCAACCTTGCCAGCTACGGCATTCTTAGCCAATGAAGTAGAAATGCTGCTGGCCAATTCACTAACAGTTACAGCTGATTCGAATTCTTTCTTTGAGCCATCTGGCAGAGTCAAAGCAAAACTCATAAAAATCCTCCAAGAACAAAAAAGTCCCGAGTATGTAACATACTCGGGACGAATAATAATCGTGGTTCCACCCAAAATTCAGACCTGCCCGCTTTTGGGCATAGTCTCTCTTCAGGACCGGTAATGGGGTCCAGCCTCAAATTAACTTTTGGGAATATAGAAGGTGGGGTCCTTTACAAATGGGGGCTTCCAGAACTAGGCCCCTCTCTCTGAAGCGAAAGGATCATGTCTTCTAGTTACTTCTTGATTATACCCCCTGATCAAAATAAGGCAAGCCTTTTTTATCAATTATTTCCAAAACGGCGGTTGGCGCCGCTGATCTGAACTTCTTGAGCTAAATACCGCACTCTTTGCATTAAACGCTTCGCCTTGGCAGGTTCATCAGAATTTCTAGTTTTGGCAAAATGGTCTTCTAATGCGTCCATGTCCAAGTTCGAAGTGAAAAAGGTTGGCAGATCGTTATCCATCCGCGCTTGTAAAATCACTCCTAAAACATCATCTCTTGACCAAGGACTGAGGCTTTCAGCACCAATATCATCCAAGATCAAGACATCGCAGTAGGCCACGCGGTGAATTTCATCTTGCAGGCTGTTGTCATCGAAGTGACTAGACAAACTTGAAATAAAGGTTGGCATATGCAAAAAGATGACTTTTTTGCCTAAACCAGCAGATTCGTTAGCTACTCCAGCCATAATGTAGGTTTTACCTACACCGAAGTCACCACTTAAATATAATCCCCTTGCTGGTGATCCTGCTTTTAGATTGTTAAAGAATCTTGCGATGCCTTCAAGTGCTTCTCTTCGTCCGTTAAAGTCAATATCGCCTAACTTTACGCGGCGCAATTTTTCTGGTAAGTCGATCAGCTCAATGCGCTTTTGAGTAGCCCGCTGTTTGTCTTCCTCTACCTTTTCAGCAGTTGCTTCATACTTTATACCAACACCGTGACCTTCGACAAAAAGCTTTGGCACATAGCCCGCTAGGACCTTGTCATGGCCATCTTTTTGCTGCCAATACTCGTAGATATTGGCAAAAGTGGCATAAACGCCATCCCGAGTCAATTCATCCTTGTGCTTTTCAAAAAAGGCGTGAACGTCTGGATCAGAAAAAACGCGGCTCTGCAAATCTTTGTAAGACTTTTTTGAAAAGTCTCGTTGATTCTTCTTAGCGGCTTCAGCCACCTGATCTTTTAGCACATCACCAATTGCCTTCATCTACTCACCTCTTGTCCTTGTCAGGATTGATATTGTTTAACATTTTCCGCAATTCATCATCGGAAAGATCAATCTTATCATTAAACTCTTTCTTGGACCAATCCGTAACCTTCTCAGTCGTTCTTTGCGGCGTGTAGCTCCGCTTCTTTTGCTGGTTATTAAGTGCCCGCTCTCTCACATATTTCAGCGCTGCTTCTGGCGTCGTGATCTTCTTTTGCAGCCAGTCGTTGGCGATCCGCCCCGCCAAATCCTGGGTAACCACTGACTGGTAGTTCAGACAGGTGTAAACCAGGGCATTGATCAAGCTGGGCGCTAGCCCCACTTGGCTTTGCAGGTTGTTGATCACAAAGCGCTCTCTTGCCGTAGAGAAGCCGCCCTTTTTCTTTTTTAAATCGCTCAAAAATTCCGCAGGCGCCTTTTCATGCATTTCAGTTAACAGCGCCTGATCACGCTGGTCGCCGGCCACCTGCTGCCCTTGCTCTTGCTGCTTTAAGACCTCTTGCCGGCGGTGGTCAGCCTTAAAGTTGTAAGCCAGGCTCTTTCTGATGGCAGCGGGATTGAGCTGGTAAGAGCCGTGCAGCGTTGGCAAAGTCTCATCCACGAATTCCTGCTCGCTTAAGCCGTACAGCTCCATGATCGACTGGATCTCGCCTTGGCAGCGGTCCACCTCACTGGCTGGGATCTGGTATCTGGCAAAGCAGTCTTTTAAAAATTGCCAGTCCACCTGCTTGACCTTGAGCTGGACCGGCTCGTCTTTCACTTGGACGTTTTCCCGAGCTGCCACCTTAACCTCACTTGATGGGTCCATCACTTCTTCATCTGGCAGTCTGAAGACTTCGAAAAAGGATGCGGACACGTCTTCCAGGTTTTCCAGCTGCCGCTCTTGCCTTTTGGCATTTCTGGCAAAGGTCCGGCTCAATTGGCTGAAGCGGGGACTGCCGACTTTTTCTCTTAATAAACTGGCCAATAAGTCCGTATTAAAAAAGTAGCCAGCATCTGGCACCTTGTTTAATTTAAAGGCCAATAAATCCCCCATCACCTGGTTGTGGCTGACGTAGGTGGTGAGCAGGCCTGTGGCTTCCAGCTTGTGAATGGCAACAAACAGCTGCCTTAAGCTGCAGTCCAGCAACTCTTGTAAATTGTATAAAGCCGGCGTTTTTGACAGGGGCTGGTAAGCGTCAAATTCTTCTAGCAGGGTCTGGTACAAGGCCACCCCCAAAGCGCCAACTAAGGGCTGATAGAGCCGGATCAGGACTTTTTCCTGCTTGGGTTCTAGCGTCAGCTCATTCATGACCAGGTAGCGCTGCTTGGGATTAGAATTTTGGTACATCAAATCACTTCTTACTGTGCCGGTCCATCATGTCCTCCATGGTCTTCATGAAGCTGGACATGTCGGTGAACTGGCGGTAGATGCTGGCAAAGCGGATGTAGGCCACGTCGTCGATGTCAGCTAATTGGTCCATGACCAGCTCCCCAATTTCCTTAGAAGAGATTTCGCTGACGCCCTTTGACCGAATGGCATTTTCCACGCTGTCTACCAGCTTGTTTAACTGCTCGCTGGTCACTGGCCGCTTTTGGCAGGCAGCAGCCACCCCGTTCAAGATCTTTTCCCGGTTAAAGGCTTCGCGGGTACCGTCATTTTTAATGACCAATAAAGGCGTTTGTTCAACCCTTTCAAAGGTGGTGAAGCGGTAGCCACAGCTTTCGCATTCTCTTCTTCTTCTGATCGTGCGGCCTTCGTCGGTTGGACGGGAGTCGATGACGCGGGAGGCATTTTCATGACAATTTGGACAAAGCATAGTAGGTCTCCTTTCAGGCAAGCTCTGCCAGTAGTTGATCCAATTTCTTTCTTAGTGCTTCTATTGTACCAGTATTTTCAATGATATAGCTAGCCCGGCGGCGTTTTTCCGCCAAAGGCAGCTGGGCTTTAATCCTTTTTTCAGCTTCAGCTGCTGTTAGACCATCTCGGGCCATCAGCCGCCTTAATTCCTCAGCTTCTGGCAGGTCGATCAAGACCGTCAAATCGCAGTACTGGTCCCAGCCTGCCTCAAACAACAGCGGCACGTCTAATACGCAGACTTTAGCCGTGCTTTGCGCCATCTGCCTTTTGACTTCTTTCAAGATCTCCCTTTGGGTGACGGTGGATAATCTCTTTAAAGCATCGGGATTGCTAAACACGTACTGGCCTAACTTTTTCCGGTCCAGGGTCTGGTCTTCTTTAAAAAATACATCCCCGAACTCTTTCTTAATCGCTAGCCACCCAGCTTGCCCCACTTCGGCCTGCTGGTGGGCGATTAGGTCGGTATCGATAATCTGGCAGCCCATATCCTGCAAAATCTTCGACGCGGTCGACTTGCCGGTGGCGATTCCGCCGGTTAGGCCTAAAAAAAGCGTCATGACTTGAGCCTCTGGCAGTTTGGACAATAAGTGGTCCCCCGCCCATTGACCTTGATCTTGACCAATTTTTCCCCGCATCTTAAGCAGTCTTCTCCGGCCCGGCCGTAGACTTCCAGCCGGTCTTGGTAACCGCCCGCCTGCCCTTCAGCGTTTAAAAAGGAGTGGACGGTTGTCCCGCCTAATTTGGTGGCTTCTTTGATGGTCGAATTAATTGCCTCATACAGGTCCTGAACCTGCTGTTTAGTCAAATCCTTGGGCTCAGCTACCGGGTTGATCTTGGCCTGCCACAAAACCTCGTCAACGTAGATGTTGCCAAGACCAGCCACCACCGTCTGGTCTAAAAGCAGGTTCTTGATCTTTTTGGTCTTATTTTTCAAGGCTTTGGCAAAATAGTCCTCGGTAAATTCCGGACTTAAGGCTTCTGGGCCCAGGTGCTTGATCCCGGTGACAATCCGCTCAGTTCCCGTTTCCACCAGCTGCAGGCGGCCGAACTTGCGGACATCGTCATAGCGCAAGGCACTGCCATCGGTAAAGACGAACTGCAGGTGCTCGTGCTTTTCTCTTGGCGCATCCGCCGTAGTCAGCCGGTACTTGCCCTCCATGCGCAGGTGGGACACGATGGTCAAGTCGCCCAGGCGAAAGAGGAGGTACTTGCCATAGCGGTCGATTTTTTCAATGGTCTTCCCCTTCAGCTGCTGTTGAAAAGACTTCACATCTCCGACGATAACCTTGTCATACCAAACGTCAACGCGCTTGATCGTTTTACCAGCCGCTAAGGGCGTCAGGGTCCGCCTGACCGTTTCTACTTCCGGCATTTCTGGCATTTGCTTCACCTTCCTTTTTGTCAGTTATTTACTACTTAGCGTCATACCAGTCATGGCCGTAGCCGCTGTCCGCGATTAGCGGTACATCCAGCTGAACGGCTGACTGCATGACCTCTGGCACGATCTTCTTAACAGTTTCCAGTTCGTCTTTTGGCACGTCAAAAATGAGTTCGTCATGCACTTGCACGACCATCTTGGTCTTCAAGCCCAGTTCATCCAGCTTCTTTTGCATGTTGATCATGGCGATCTTCATGATGTCGGCGGCAGAGCCTTGGATTGGGGAGTTGATGGCAGTCCGCTCAGCAAAGGAGCGGACGTTAAAGTTCTTGGCGTGGATGTCTGGCAGGTAGCGGCGGCGGTGCATGATGGTTTCGGCATAGCCTTTTTCTCTAGCATCCTTAACAGCCTGGTCCATGTAGGCCTTGATGCCTGGGTATTGGTCAAAGTATTCAGCGATGAATTCCTTAGCCTGCTTTCTGGAGATACCCAGATTTTTAGACAAGCCGTAATCGGAAATCCCGTAGACGATCCCGAAGTTGACCGCCTTGGCCCGCCGTCTTTCAAGCGGCGTTACTTCATCAATTGAGTTCAAGTGAAAGATCCGCATGGCCGTGTGGGCGTGGATGTCGTAGCCGGTCTTAAAGGCCTCTTGCATATTGGCGTCGCCTGACACGTGGGCCAAAACACGGAGCTCAACTTGGGAGTAGTCGCAAGAGTAGATATAGCCGTCTGGCGTTGACGGAACAAAGGCCTTTCTAATCTGCTTGCCTTCTTCGGTCCGGGTTGGGATGTTTTGTAGATTAGGGTCAACTGAAGACAGGCGGCCCGTCGCCGTCAAGGTTTGCAAGTAGCGCGTATGGATCTTGCCGTCTTCCGGGTCGATCACGTCTAACAGGCCCTTAACGTAAGTGGACTGGATCTTGGCAATCTGCCGGTATTCAAGGATGTCGCTAACGACTGGACTCTTTTCCTTGAGCTGGTCCAAAACTTCGACAGAAGTGGAATAACCGGTCTTGGTCTTTTTAATGACTGGCAAGCCCAATTTTTCAAAGAGGATCACGCCTAATTGCTTTGGAGAGTTGATGTTGAACTTTTCACCAGCTTCTTGGTAGATTTTCTCTTCAAGAGCCTTCAAGCGTTCTCCAAAGTCATCTTCCAGTTCCTTGAGCTTAGCTGGTTCGGCCTTGATCCCGTTTAATTCCATCTTGGCCAAGACCTTGGCGGTTGGCATTTCGATGGTGTCAAAGAGGTCGTCTTGCTCGTGGTCCTTTAATTTTGCCAAAAGCGGCGCCTTCAAGGCCTTGATGGCCGCAATCTTGCCGGCCAGGTGGTTGAAAAAGACCTCGTCTGCTTCTGGAATCTTGGCGCTCTTGCCCTTGCCATAAACTTCCAGGTCAGACTTTAAATCGAAATAGTCATAGCCCTTGACCAGTTCGCCCAAGTCGTTAGAATTTTTCTCATTGTCGACTAGGTAAGAAGCTAGGAGCAGGTCAAAAGTCATGCCGGCAGCCTGGATATCAAGACGGGAAAGACCGTAGGTTACCCGCTTTAAGTCAAAGACATCTTTTTCGACCTTTTTGTCTTCAAGTAGAGTCTTCAGCTTTTCTTCTTTGAGCAAAGCCACGTCCCGGCTGACAAAAGTCTTATCGCCCATTGCCAAAGCAAAGCCGGCAAATGGCGCTTGGTGGTAGTTGTCGCCCAGCATGGCCAGGTAAAAGACAGCGTGGTCAGAATCTGGAATTTCGCCTAAGTTGTTGGCCGTTAAGACCGTGTATTCTTGCTTTTTAACTTCTGTGGTTTCTTCTGTTAGTTCGCCCGCCTTAGCCAAGTCCGCCAAGAAGCGGCGGAAGTTCATTTTTTCATAAAAGCGGCGGAGGTCGTCGACGTTAGGACCAGAGTAAGTCAAATCATCTAAAGTCACTTCGACCGGCGAATCGCAGTTGATCGTGGCCAGCTTTTTACCCAAAAGGGCATTGTCCTTGCCAGCAATCAGGTTCTCCTTTAACTTGGACTTCTTCATTTCGCCAACGTGCTCATAAAGATTTTCCACACTGTGGTACTGCTGGATGAGCTTAGAAGCGATCTTTGGCCCTACCTTGGCCACGCCTGGGTAGTTGTCGGATGGGTCGCCCATCAGGGCCTTCATGTCGATGAATTCAGTCGGTGTAACGCCGTTAACCTCCTTCATGTGCTCTGGGGTAAAAGCCTCCAGCTTAGTGACGCCGGACTTAGTCACGTAAACCGTGACGTGGTCGCTAGCCAGCTGAGTCAAGTCCTTGTCACCGGACACGACGGCGACTTCCATCCCGGCTTCTGCACCCCTTTTAGCCAGGGTCCCGATGATGTCGTCAGCTTCATAGTTGACCAGTTCGTAGCTCTTGATGCCCAGATCCTTCAGCATTTCCCGGATGTAAGGCAGCTGCTCAGACAGTTCGACCGGAGTCTTGTCACGTCCGCCCTTATACTCCTTGTACATGCCGGTTCTAAAGGTGACCTTGCCCGCGTCAAAAGCTACTAGTACCTTGGTTGGGGCTTCTTGCTTTAAAACGACATCCAGCATGTTTTTAAAAGCGTAAATGGCATTGGTGTGCAAGCCTTCAGCGTTTTTAAACTTGTCCAGCTGCTGGTACATGGCAAAAAAGGCCCGGAAGGCGACGGAATTGCCATCGATTAAGAGAAGTTTGTCTTTAGTCATGTTTTTGCTCATCCTTCAAAATAAAAAAACTGTCAAAATATCTACTAAATATTCTAACAGTTTTTTGACTATTCTTAAGCTATTTCGCCTGATCGCTGGGCTTAATTTCCTTGTAAAAAAGCACAAAGAGGCAAACGACCAAAACGCCTAAGAAGATAAAGGCGTGCTGGGTACCAGCAGCGGTGTTGGCGCTAGTGGCATGGCCGCCTTGGCTGAGAGCGACGATCGCGGAAGTAAGCGACGTCCCGATGGCGCCGGCAAATTGCTGAACGGTGTTCATGAAGGCATTGCCTTGGGACTGCTCTTTTTGGTCCAGTTGGGCCAAGGCGTCAGTCATGACGTTGCCCATCAGCATCCCCATCCCGGTCATGTAAAGGATGTAGATGAGACAGATTTCCAGGTTGTTCATGTAAAGGGAAATCGCCGCAAAAGCCAGGATTTCGGCTGCCATCAAGGCCACCCCGGTCAAGATTGGCTTTCTCGCCCCGTACTTGTCGTACATGTGGCCGCCGACTAGGCTCATCAAGGCGCCGGCCACCCCGGCTGGCATGACCAAGAGGCCAGCAGCTAAAGCGGTGTTGCCGTTAACCAGCTGGACGTAGTTAGGCAGCAAGAAGGCGTTGCCTAAGGAGCAAAGCTGGACCAGCAAGAAGCCTAACAGGTGGGCCGAGAAGGCCTGATTTTTTAGCAAGGCAAAATTCAAGATTGGCTGCTTTAAGTGGCTGGACCGCTTGAGCAAGAGAATAATTGCGATGATAGCGAGCAGGATCGAAATGATGGTTTCGGCGCCAAATTCGCTCAGCTTGCTGAAGCCGTAGATCATGCCGATAAAGAAGATGGCAATGAGGACGATGCTGAGGGCATCGGGCGTGATCTTGACGATCTTGGACTTTTGCTGGATGCCGTAGATGCCAAGGAAAAGGGAGATCAGGATCAAGGGAATCAGGAAGTAAAAGACGCAGCGCCAGCCCAGACTGTTGATGATGATCCCGCCAAAAGTGGGCCCAAGGGCCGGGGCAATCCCGGTGATCAGGTTGCCAAAGCCCATCATCGTCCCGATACGGTCCACCGGCACCTGCTCTAAGATGATGTTGAACATCAGAGGCAGCGCAATCCCGGTCCCGGCACCCTGGATAGCCCGGCCGAGCAGCAGCAGGCTAAAGTTCGGCGCAAAGCCGTCGATGAGAAGACCGGCTAAAAAGAGCAAGTTGGCCGTGATGAACAGCTTTTTAGTCTTAAAAGTGGACTTTAAAACGGCGGACAGCGGCACGATGACGGAGATGACCAGCAGGTAAATGGAGGTCATCCACTGGACGACGTTGGTGGCAACGCCAAATTCTTTCATTAAGGTTGGAAAGGCGACGTTCATCGCGGTTTCGACCAAGACCCCGCTAAAGGACATGAGGCCGGTGGCGGTGATGGCCGCGTAGACTTTTCCTGGTATTTTCGATGTTTTGTGTGACATTTTACCCTTCTTGTTTGATATACATTAAAACTTTACGAGTGGCTGCTAATTCGTCATCGGTGAACTGGTGCTTAAGCTGCAGATCATCGTCGATGATGACTTCTTTCAGCTTGGGCACCAGGTCCTTGCCAGCTGGCGTCAAAGCAACCAGCTTCTGCCTTTTGTCAGCGGGATCAGGCAGGCGGGTCACCAGGCCCTTTTTCTCCAGGCGCTGCAGCATAACGGTGATGGTCGAGCGCTGGACACCCATTTCCTGGTCAAACTGGTGTTGGTTGACTTGGCAATCAGGCTGATTGGACAGGAAGTCGATGGCGTGGACCTGCACCCGGGTCAAGGGGAGGCTGGCGGCGACTTGCTTAGGCTGGTCGATGCTCTTGGCCGCTTCTTTGATGAGCTTGCGGATGGGTTCGATTTTTTCCAAGTTGGTGCTCCTTTCGTTAGTAGTCTAACGAATATTATAGGGCAAGATTTGTTAGATGCCTAACTTTTTTGAGGGGGTACTGCTGGCGGCTAGGCTGGGGAGTTTTTTTATAAAAATTGCACAGGAAGTTACTCAACTGACGGAATGACGGCTCACGATCTTACTCAAGTAGACAAAATACTGCTCACGATCTTACTCAACTGGCCAAAATGCTGCTCACGATCTTACTCAAGTAGCCGAAAGGTTGCTCATGATCTTACTCAACTGGCTATGCCTGACAAGTAGTTGAGTAAGTTTCGGGCTACAAGTCTGCTTACTTGAGTAAGATCGTGTGCAGATTTTTTCAAAAATCAATTTAGTTGAGTAAAATTTTGTGCAATCGTCCCCTGCTATTCTTCAGTTTGCCAAAAATTGCGCCCGCACCAACATCGAATCAATAAAAAACGGCCGAGACATAAGTCTCGGTCGTCTAAAAATTATTTTTGCAGCATTTCTTCAAAAGCTACTTCGTACTTAGGAATGTCCCCGGCACCCATGAAGACGATGCAGTCGCCCTTGTAGGCCAGCAGGTCCTTCAGATTGTCAAAGTCGATGACTTCAGCACCTGGGATTTGGCTAGTGATGTCTTCACTCTTGATGTCGCCGGCTTGTTCACGGGCTGAGCCGTAGATAGGGGTCAAAAAGGCCTTGTCTACGCCCTTCAGGATTTCAACGTAGTCGTTTTCGAATTCCTTGGTCCGAGAGTAAGTGTGCGGCTGGAAGATGGTAACCAGCTTCTTGTCTGGGTACTTTTGCCGGGCAGCTTGGATGGTGGCGCGCAGTTCAGTTGGGTGGTGAGCGTAGTCATCAATTACCACCGTGTCGCCGAAGTCTTTTTCACTAAAGCGGCGCTTGGCCCCGGTGTACTTAACCAGACCGTCCTTAACCAAGTCTAAGTCGATACCTTCAGTGACAGCAATAGCGATGACAGCAGTAGCATTCATCACGTTGTGGTCACCAAACAGGTGGATGGTGAATTCGCCGAGATCCTTGCCGTGGGCTCTCACGTGTAACTTAGCACCCTTGGTGGTCTTCACCACGTCAAAGGCTTGGAAGTCATCGCTGTCCTTCAAGCCGTAAGTGTACTTCTTGGCGGTCTTTGGCGTGATCTGCTTCAAGCGCTCGTCATCGCCCCAAACGAACAGTGCCTTCTTGGTTTGGTCAGCAGCAGTTTGGAAGGCGCTGGCGTAGTCGTCGCGGTCTTTGAAGTAGTCTGGGTGGTCAAAGTCGACGTTGGTCATGATTTGGTAGTCTGGGTGATATGCCAAAAAGTGGCGGCGATATTCGTCAGCTTCGTAGACGAAGAAGCGAGAATTTTTAACGCCTTTACCCATCCCGTCACCAATCAAGAAAGAGGTTGGTGCGGCTTCACTCAAAACCGTTGCCAAGAGGCCCGTAGTTGAGGTCTTACCGTGTGAGCCAGCAACGCCAATACTAGTGTATTGTTGGACAATTTCTTCAACCGTGTCTGGGTAGCTTTGCCAAGCAACGCCCTTTTCTTCGCAAGCAGCCACTTCAATGTTGTCGCTCTTAAAGGCGTTACCCTTGACGATGACTTGCCCTTCGCCTTTGATGTTGTCCTTTGAAAAAGAAGCAACTTCAATCCCAGCGGCCTTCAGCGGGTCTTGAGTAAAAGTATACTTGTCGATGTCACTGCCGGCAACGTTATAGCCTAAGTCGTGCAAGATCAGGGCCAGGGAAGCCATCCCGGTCCCCTTGATACCAATAAACCAAATTTGTTTTGTCTTATCTAACATTTTTTTGCTCCATTATCTTCAATCGTTCGCTTCTAATTTTAGCATTAATAGGAAAAGAAAAAAGAGCCCTAGCCGAGCTCTTTGTAAAAAATTGAGGAAATATCAGATTTGGATTAAGTGAACTACTGCTTATTCTGCTGGCTACTTAGATATGGATCGATTTTCGACTTTTCTTTCACACAATTAGCTTAATATATATATACTTAAACTTCCCACACCAAAACAAAGATCTTGCTGTAATAAGACCTCATATCCTCATCAGAAATCACCTTAACCAAGACCAATATTCCCCTTAAATGTTTTCCTGCAAGTCACAGGCAGACCAGTGTCCATATAAGTAATCTTGCCGACAATCCTGTGCTTGCCTTGGTAATACTTTTCTTCCGCATTTGGATCAAGACGAAGCTCAGCATTATTTTTTACTCGTAGCCAATTCACAAACTTAGGAACACTGTAGGTTATCTTTCCTCACCACTAATCTGTTTACTTACCCAGAGCTTCTATGCCCTGCTTCAACCGTTGCATCCCATCAATTACCAATTCTTTTGAGCAGGCCAGGTTTATCCGGACGAATTCATCTCCGTTACCCCCGGTAGCTGTTCCCGGCAGAGATGATCAAACCAGTCTTTTCTCTTAGGTACTTGCAGAAGTTAGCCTCGTTAATCCCAAGAGCGCTGATATCAACCCAAGCCAGGTAGCTGGCGTTTGAGTCTAAGACCTTCAATTCTGACACTTCCTTTTCCAAAAATTCCCGTGCAAAGGCAAAGTTGTCCCGCAATACCTTTTTAAGTTCACGAAGCCAGTCATGTCCTTCTTCGTAAGCGACAATTGCTGCCGGGATGGCCAACAAGTTCGGTTCTCCGATGCCGGCCAGAAAAAAAGCTCCTCAGCGCGGGCACGCAAGTCCGGGTTAGGGATGATCGCGCAAGCAGCGTGCAGACCGGCCAAGTTGAAGGTCTTGCTTGGCGAGATCAAGGAAACTACCCAGTTTTTAGCTTCTCCTTCGACCGTAAAGGCTGGAGTGAAGTCACCGTCTAAGACCAGGTCTCCATGGATTTCATCTGAAAGCAGTAAAACCTAGTGTTTAGCGCAAAGTTCAGCAACTAGGGCAACTTCTTCTTTGCTCCAAGCGTAGCCAATCGGGTTGTGGGGGTTACAGAAAATCATCGCCCAGACAGAAGGACAGGCCAGCTTGTCTTCAAGGTCCGGCCAGTCAACGGATACTTACCACCTTCATAGACTAAATCACTGGGGACAACTCTGCGGCCATTGCCCTCAATGACTGAGTAGAACATGTTGTAGACCAGTTCTTGTAGCAGAACCTCATCGCCTGGGCTAGTGGCCAGCCGGAGCAAGGCGGAAATTGCAGGGACCACCCCGGAAGCAAACAAGCCCCAAGAGAGATCCATCTTGGCGCCATGCTCTTTTTCCTCTCAGTCAGCCACAGCTTGGTAATGTTCTGCTGGCACGCTCTCATAGCCAAAGGCCTTGACCCCTAATTTATCTTCCATGCTGGCCAAAATTTCCGGGGCGATTTCGAAATCCATCTCCGCAATCCACATTGGCAATTCATTTACTTTTAAATTGCCCCACTTGATAGAATTACTCCGTCTTTTTGGCACATGAGTAAATTCATATTGCTTCTCTGGCATTTTTGTCACCTCACAGAAAAAATTTCTAACCGCTTTTACTAGCTTCAGTTTAGCACAGAAAAACAGGTTCCTTTCGGAACCTGTCTCCCTCTAATCACAGCACGCTTGCCTTAACGTATCTGTTTTTGCCAATTCGGTAGTAGTACTTACCATGAAGCTTCTGCTTCTTGCTTAAAAGCTTAACCTTCTGCTTCTTTTTCAGATGACTAACTACCTTGCCCTTCTTATTGTAGACCTCGGTGTTCTTATGCAAGCGGACTTGCTTAACCTTCTTAGTCTTCTTTGACAGGCTGCTTGCCAAAACATATCTTTTCTTGCCAACCCGGTAGTAGTACTTGCCATGAAGCTTTTGTTTCTTACTTAAGAGCTTAACAGTAGTCTTCTTCTTAAGCTTGCCAATTACCTTACACTTCTTATTGTAGACTTTAGTCAGCTTAGTCAACTTGACCTTCTTATAAGTCTTAGTCTTCTTAACTGCTTTTTTGCTTGCCTTCTTAGAAGCCTTCTTGTTCTTCTTAGCACTAGTCTTCTTCGCGCCATTCTTTGAAGTTGGTTTGCTTTCAGTCTTTTTATCATCCTTTACAGAAGACTTGTTGTCTGACTTGGCTTCACTATTAGTCTCAGTCTTGCTGTCGGACTTGGAGTCGCTCTTGGTGTCAGCCTTGCTGTCGGTCTTGTTTTCCGGCTTAGACTCTGCAGCCTGTTCTTCGACAACCTTCTTGACTTCGTAAACTACAACAGCAGATTCGTTGTCATCCCCGTCGCGGTACTTGAACATAGCCCGGCCGCTGTCAGTCAGCTTAACTTCGCCGTCAACCTTTGACCAATCATTACCATCAGTTGAGTAAAGCAAAGTTACTTTTCCGTCAGCATCCTTTTCAGCCTGTTCAACGTTGCCAGCCTTAACCTCAACACTCTTGTCTGCTTCAACCGTACCAGTCAACTCTGGAGCGGGCAGCTTCCGTTCTACCTTGACCACGCTGGTGTATACTTGACTCTCATTGCCAGCGTCGTCATAGCTCTTGAATTCAACAGTTCCGTTGTGAGTCAGCGTAAAGGCATCCTTGTAGTCAGTCCAGGTCTTGCCACCATCAAGGCTGTACTTGATGTGGTTGAAGCCCTTGTCAACATCCTTCTTGTTAAAAGTCAGCTCGGCCTTAACCTTGCCTTCCCCATCAGGAGTCAGCTTCAATTCTGGCTGAGCAGCGACTTCCTTGACAATGTTCTTAACTTCATAAGTCGTAAGCTTTGACTCATTGCCGTAAACGTCTTGGTACTTGAACTCAACCTTGCCATTTTCAGCTACCTGTACAGTATCCTTGTCCAGCTTGGTCCAAGTCTTGCCGTCAACTGAGTAGTAGAGGTGAGCTGCCTTAAACTTGCCAGCAGACTTTTGTACATCGGACAGATTTTCGACCTTCAGCTGTACAGCTTGATTGGTCTTCTTGCTTTCTGATGCTGAAACATCCGGTGCCTCAAGCTCTGCCTGGTGGTTATACAGGGTAAAGTCTTGTTCAGTCTTGTTGTCACTGCCATCAGTCAAAGTTACCTTGACCTTCCGGGACCCGTCTTTTTCAGCCTTGATCGGGTAGCTGACCTTGACTGCATCCCTATTCTTAAAGAAGTCTTCGTTAAACACCTGGTAAGTCTTGTCTTGGTAAGCAGTATCGCTGCCAACTTGCA
Organism: Lactobacillus equicursoris DSM 19284 = JCM 14600 = CIP 110162; assembly: GCF_001434815.1. GTDB lineage: Bacteria > Bacillota > Bacilli > Lactobacillales > Lactobacillaceae > Lactobacillus > Lactobacillus equicursoris. Next base: position 14,913 of record NZ_AZDU01000012.1, on the reverse strand, counting down.
GGCTGTAACCGCTCAAGTTGTCATTGATCGTTGCCTTAAGATCGTAAACATCCTTGTTGGTGTAGACAGCCAACTGGCCATCCTCGCCTAAGGTCATCCCTTCTAATTGCAGGCTTGGCGCTGTTAAGTCAACCCAAAGCTTGTAGCTCCATTTAACGACTGGTTTGCCGTCGTTAAGCCGCGGATCTTGCACCAAGGCAGTCAATGAATGGTTGCCGTTCTTTAAGTCTTTGATCGTGTAGCTGAACTTCAGCGTATCTGGATCGTACTTGACATCGTCACCGTTTAACTGGAAGCGGGCAACTGGGTATGCCAACTTGCCAGTAACCGTGAAACTGTTGTCTTTCTCGTCATAGCCTGGCGTATTCTTGCCGACAACCGTCAGATCACTGGCGACATTGTCAAAAGTCAGCATATCCTTATTGTAAGTGTAACTTCTAGCGGTGAAAATCGTTACGTCCTTCTTTGTAACATTGCCATCCGCATCAGTTGCCGTCAGTTCAAAAGGATTATCACTGTAGTTCAAGTCAACCTTTTGTGAGAACTTGCCGCCCTGGTCAACCGTTAACTTAGTCTTGCTCTTGTCAGACAAGTTTGTCAGTTCCAGTTTGCCGCTTTCGCCAAGGCCAGATACCGTCCCGGATAAAGTATAGGAATCATCCTTAGCCAAAATCCGGCCTGAATTTTCCTCGTCAACGCTGATCTTCGGTCCCTCAGCCTTAACCGTAAAGTTGACTGCTTCAAGGGTTTCGTCCCCATCCTTGATCAAAAGCTGGTTTTGTCCATCTTTGACTGGCAGCTTAACTTCAAAGTAGCCATCTTCATCAGTCTCTGCTTCGACATCATTAAACTTAAGCTTGGTTTTCTTCTTGTATGTACCAGTTACAGTGTAAGTTTCTTTTTCTTGGTCGTAAGCCGGGCTTTGGCTGGTGACCTTTTGACCATCAGTGAGGTTGAAGATAAGAAGCTTGCTGTCATCTTGGTCATTTTGACTGGAGAAAGTTGAAGCATAACCAACATTGCCGGCATAGTCAGCCAAAACAGTTTTTACTTGGTTCTTGCCATCTTTAAGGCCAGTCAAGGCAGTCGTTGACTCGTAAACATCACTTTCTCCCTTAACCGGAGCCAGTGCCAGCTTCTGCTTTTCACCGTTTACTGCCGCAACAAACATTGTCATGTCAAGGCCACTGCCGGAATCCTTAGCCTTCAAACGCAGCTTGCCATCTTTAGTGACTTGCAAGTCGCTCACTTCTGGGGCCTTAGTATCAACCTTGACAGGGATGTTCAATTCCTGCTTGCTGCCGCCAGTTGCTGGGGTAAATTCAACCTTGTAGATGTATTGCCCATCTTTAACAACTTGGCCGTCAGCGTCAGTGCCATCCCACTTGTCCAGGGAGTGCTTGGTCCACTTACCGCTTGAAGAACTGTAGTAATCTTTAGTGCCCTCCTTACCAACACCCAAACTCTTAACTTTGTTTCCTTGAGCATCAGTAATCGTTTCCGTGTATTCCTTGTAGTTTCGGTCAAAGAAGAGAACAGGATATGCGTAGTCCCGGCTGCCATCGCCATTTGGTGAAATCGCGATCAGATCAGGATCAGTATACTTGCTGTAATCATCACCTTCATAGCCAGTATAGCCGAGAATGTCATCGTTGTTAGAAGCCATGACGCCAACCAGGGACTGAATCGTGTTGATTAGATTCGAATTGCCACCTTCATAAAGCATTGGCGCGCTAACACTAGCTTGACTGTAGCTACCGAAAAAGCCCATGTATGGAAGAACCAGGTTTGGCGTTGACTGGTCTTCTGCTTCAAAACCAACATAGCCTTCAACAAAATTTTGCCGCTGGAAACTGTATGGCAAGGTCAAGGTAAAGCTTACATCCACGCTTTCGCCTGGCTGAACCGTCACCTTAGGCGTTTCAGTAGTCAGCTGCCCCTTAACAATCTTGGTGTCATAGATTTCACCATTCTTGGCATCGGTTGCCTGGGTGTATGGGCCACCATAATTGTCAACCGCATAAGTTTGAGCCTTCTTGCCATGATTGGTCAAGGTAATCTTAAAAGTCGTCTGCCGGCCAATTTCTTTCAAGGCTGCTGCCCCGTTGCCGTTGGCTGCCTTAACCTCAACCGTATTGTTGATGGCGTCCTTAACGTTAATTTCCCCACTTCCCTGCCGGCGAGGTGAAATGATTTCCTTGGTGTGTTCAGTATCATAGACGGGGTGGGAAGTGTTCATGGCTGAATTCTTAGCAAATTGTACTAATTCTTCCCCGGACAGGTTCAAACCTTGTTTCTTGATACCTTGTAAAATTAATGCTTCTGAACCTGCGACAAATGGTGAAGCCATTGAAGTCCCACTCATTTGCTGGTACTTGTTGTCGTTGGCCAGCGAGTAGATCTTCCCGCCTGGAGCAGTGATTTCTGGCTTGAAGTCGAGTTCCGGCGTTGGTCCCCAGCTAGTAAAGTCACTCATCTTTCCCGCGCTGGAGTTATCGATCAAAGCAGTACCAAACTTCAGCTTGATGCTCTTACCTCCTTTTGCTGCTTTAGCCAGAACTTCCCCATCTGCCTTAGACATCCCCAAGGTTGGGAAGGTCTTGTCATCTAAGGCCATTGATACCATACCGTCATCCCGGTTGTTGTAGATAACAATCCCTGCCGCGCCAGCTGCCTTGGCATTGGCAACTTTCTCTGAGAAGGTGTAAGATCCCCGTTCAACAACTGCAAGTTGTCCCTTAACCTCAGCTTTCTTTTCAGCAGTATAGTCATCTGCACCGCCCAAGCCCATGTCAACAAGCTTAAGCTTCTTCGTTAAAACTGAGTAGTTGCTTTCCAGTTGGGTTGTTACTTGCGCAGCACCCTTTAATTCTGAATTTGAGTTAAAGCTGACCCCACCGAGTTCGTCTTTAACTGTGTCGGTGGTCACCTTGCTGTTTTCAGCAGAGGCCACCGTCAGAGCATCTGGTGTAACCCCTGGAGCGCCAACAGTACTGAGTTCACTTGTCCCGGTATTATTGACCGGATTACCATCTGCAGTCGACCCGGCAACACCTGAGTTCCCAGCAGAGATAACATTAATGACGCCAGCCTCTGATGCCTTGGCCACAGCTTGTTGCTGTGGATCACTTGGATCGACATCTGATGAAACTGAGCCCAAACTCATGTTGATAACGTCGGCCCCCAGCTTAACTGAGTCTTCAATTGCTGAAATGATGTCATCATCATAGGCACCAGAATTCTTGGCATTGTTGGAGAAGACCTTCATTGCCAAAAGCTGGGCATCCGGCGCAACACCTTTAACTTGGCCATTGGCACCAGCAATCCCGGCCACGTGCTGGCCATGCATTTCGCCAGAACCATTGTCCACGATTTGGTCGTTCTTATCAGCGTAGTTGTAGCCGTATGGAACCTTCTCCGTGTAATACTTCCCGTGACCTAGCTTACTCTTGTCGCTTTCAACCTCACTCTTACTCAACGCGGTGCTGACGCCACTGTCCAATTTCAAGTCCTGGTGGCTGGAGTCAATCCCGGTATCAATGATCGAGATAACCATACCTTCGCCCTTGAGCTTTTGTTCTTGCCAAACGTCTTGCACTTGGGCCATTTGATCAGCACTCTCATCGGTTGGATGGTAAACCTTGACAGGCGTAACGTTCTTAACCTGTGGCAGATCCTTAACCTTGTCGATATCGTCTAAGTCCATATCGATGGAAAAGGCATTGACCAAGTAACCGAACTGCCGGCGGACCTTGTTACCGGTGATTTCTTCCACCTGCTTGATCACCTTTTCTTGACCATCCTTGATTTGATCGCTTGCCTGCTCAATCTTTTTAACTGAGGCCGCTGATCCAGTCGGCTTACTGGTGTGATCAAATGCGGCTGACTTATTCAGACTGACGATCACCCGAACCGAGGACTCATTCTTCTTGCTAACTGCTTGGCCAGAAGCCTGTCTTTGCTCTTTAGCCGCCTCTTGGAACTTGCTGTAGCTCTTCTTAGCGTTATAACGCTGCTCTTGCTGCAAGTACTTGGTCAGTGCTTCCCGGCTAGCCGACCGTGGACTAACTGTTTCTTGACTGGCAGCTTGGACAAAAGCGGCTGACTGGAAAGTTCCCGCCAGTGGACTCGCTGACAGGAGCAGTGCTGCCGCTAATTCAGCCACTTTGTTCAAATGGCGTGCGGATTTCTTCTTTTCCATCTATTTCCTTAACTCCTATAGACAAATAAATATTTTTATTAGCAAGCCTATCATCACACAGCTCTGGCTCACCAATATTTCATAATTATACCATAATCTAAATTAAAGTTAAGACTTTTTGGTGGAATTTTAAGCAAAACTGCTAAGAAGCAATTTCCGAATGCTAAAAAATAAAAAGCACATTATTTCAGCAATATGCGAGAAAATAACGTGTTAAAAAGTTAAAAATCTACAAAATACTAACTTAAAGTTGAATTGTTCAAGTCGTGACATAGCGTTATCTTTTTAATTATAATAACACGATCCCTATTTGAATATAGTTCTTTCTGTTCTTTCATTTTAAAAAAGAATATTACCAATTTTTTGTTATAGCTTTTAAAGTTAGATTTACATTAAAATTTTTCATTTATAAACTTAAACTTCCCACACCAAAAAGAACTATGAAGCCTTGATAACTCAATAGTTTAGCCTATAAAAAAGCACAAGGCCTTTGTTTGCTTGATATAATTTGACAACAACATAATCAATATCAAACGAACGGCTTGTGCTATGTCTAGTTTACCATCATTCAATACTGAAAACGAACACCAAATTGCGATGGCGCTCAGGTTAATGCCAGAATAGTCTGCGTAAGAAATCGTGCCAACCGTAAGGATTACTCTTATCTGCACAAACATGGACATCGATGAAAATAAGATCATCAGAATTTAAGGCAAAAGATGGAATATCGAGGTCTTCTTCAAGACCTGTAAGAGCTTCTTGAAGTTAGGCACTGAATACCATGGCCTCTCATATGATGCACTGACAGCTCATACGGCTTTTGTCTTTCTGCGCTATATGTTCATGTCAGTTTCCAAACGAGATGACGAAGATGACAGGACAATAGGCGAGCTTTTTTACTGCATGATAGACGAGCTTGCGGACATCACTTTTCATCACTCTCTCCAGATCCTGGTGGAAGCCATGTTCGAGAGCGTGAAAGAAATCTTCCAACCGACCGAAGAGCAGACAGAAAGATTTACCAATGCTTTCATTTCCCGCCTCCCGAAGTACATGCAGGAGGCATTGTCGCCATCACTAGCAGTTTAATTGAATATTTACTGGCCAAACTATTGAGTTTTCAAGGCTTTATAGTTCTTTTTGGTGTGGGAAGTTTAAGTATATACTAATGAATCAAAAATCCACTACATTTAATCATCCGTCGTGGTATCAGAAATCTTCTTAGCACCGCCCAAAGACTGGATTAGGTACTCACTGTCAGACTTTTCAACCACGCCACTATATTCAAAAATTTTCTCGTGGACATCACTTTCATGAATGAAGGTATAGTCAATTCGGTAGATCACCTGACTCTCCGTGTCGCTCAGCAGATAAACAGCTGACATAGTCACCGTTTGCGAGTAGCACAAGATCTTATCGGACTCATCCCACCGGTTGTTTTCCAACTTAATCTGCTGGTAGCCACTGTTTGATCTGCCGCCGACAAAGCGGTCTGCCGCTCCTTGTGGAACTTCTACAGTGGCGCCAGATTCTCATGGTTGACCGCTAATGTAGCGGGTGGCATCTTCATCTGGGTTAACCAAGGCCGCCATGATCCAATCGACCTGCTTGACTACAGTTAGGGCAGTATTTGACATTTTTCATTTTTTCCTTGATTGTCGATCCTTCCCTAGCATTTTTGCCAAAAGAAAAACCCAGCACCATGCCGATGCTGGGTTCTCGATATCCTAATTAGAGCGTAATTACGCCGCTAGCGAGCAATTCGTCGCACTTGGTTGGTTCGAATTCGTCCCCAACCTTAAAGGTGTCAGGCACAACCATGATGCCGCGCTTTTGCGGAGCGTGGGCCAAGCCCAGTTCCCGGGCTGAGCAGATCATGCCGTCTGATTCAACGCCGCGCAAGGCGCCTGGCCAAATCTGTGCGCCGTTTGGCATCAAGGTGCCAGGCAAAGCGACAACCACCTTTTGCCCTTCAGCGATGTTAGGCGCGCCGCAGACAATTTGGTGGTCTTGGCCGTCACCCACGTCAATTTGGGTGATGTGCAAGTGGTCGCTGTCTGGGTGCACTTCACAGCTCTTAACGTAGCCATAAACCAAGGTTGGCTTGGCAACTTCCAGCTTGTCGCTAAAGCCGGCTTCTGCCAGCTTCTTGTTCAAGGCAGCTACTTGTTCGGCGTCAAGCTTAACTTGGCCGTTTGGCAGCTTGTCGTAGTCCAAAACTTCGTTTACGTTAAAGAAGTTGAAGCCGGTCAGCTTGCCCTTTTCGTCAGTAACGCGGGTAACATCAGCCTTTTCTTCAAACTTGCTTTCGCCTTCGCCTTGAGCCAGGATGACGATCAAGGTGTTAGGATAACTTACTTTATTAATGCTAGTGATCATTAGATCAGGGTCCCTTCTTTATCTAGTCAACTAACCGTAAAAAAGCTTCGACTTCCTGCTTCGTTTTGCGGTCTCCATTAACTAGTCTACCAATTTCTTGGCCATCTTGGTAGACAACAAATGAAGGAATTCCCATAATATTCATTTCTTTGCAGAGGTCAATAGAGCCATCGCGGTCAACCTTGATGAACTTGCTGTCTGCAAAGTCAGCTTCAATGCTTGGCATGGCTGGATCGAGGAAGCGGCAGTCTGGGCACCAGTCTGCTGAAAATTCTACGACCGTGCGGCCTGCTTTAACTAAGTCGGCCAGCTTGGCCTGGTCTACTACCTTGTAATCTTCCATAGGTTTCCTCCTACTTACTTTTAATAAGAAAACTGCTTACTAGTATTCTAACTGATTCTCCTAGAAAAGCAAGTCTTTTGTCTTCGACTAATTTTTGGGCAAAAATTGAGCGTGCAGACAGTAGATTGGCTGCCCCTTAGATGCAAACTTGTGCTCATATTCGGTTTCCACGTTAGCTTCCACGATTTCTTCTTTTTCATGGTGGAGGTCAACGGAGACAAAGTCAAAATGCATCCCGTAGTTGTTCATGCTTTGGACGGAATAAGCATAAAGTCCAGAGTTGTCAGTCTTGAACTCAATCATGCCATCTGCGGTCAAGACCTTTTGGTATTCTGCCAAAAAACTCTTGTAAGTCAAACGCCGCTTTTCGTGGCGGGTCTTTGGCCAGGGATCAGAGAAGTTCAGGTAGATCTTGCTGGTGGAATTTTCACCAAAGTAGGCTACCAGGTTAGCCGCATCAGCGCAGAGGATTTGCAGGTTGTCTAAGCCCTCATCCAGCTTCTTTTTCAAGATAATGCCGGCTGCGGTCTTTTGGATTTCCATGGCCACAAAGTTGGTTTCCGGGTGGTGCTTAGCCAGGGTGGTGATAAATTGGCCCTTGCCTGAGCCGATTTCAATTTCAATCGGGTGGTCATTGCCAAAGCGGGCTGCCCAGTCAATCTTTTCGCTTGGGTCTGGCCGGTCTAAGGCACTTTCTGGGTGCTGGTCAACGAGGTCATTTGCCCATGGCTTGTTCTTTAAACGCATAAATTTCTTCTCTTTCTATTTTGTCTTATCTTCTATTTTGCTAAAAAGTTATTTTCTTCTGCCGCTCTTCTTCCCGTATCTCGCTCGCTTCTCTACCTCCTTAGTCTTGTAAGGCAGGTAGACCTTGGCTAAAAGCAAGGTCCAAAGGAGCAGCAGGCCAACTGAGAGGATTTTTTCTTTAGGTAAAGCGATCAGCCACACGGCGGCAACCACGATCGCCTGCAAAAAGAGCGCCCAAGAAAGGACCCGGCTAAGGTCTTGCCCCTTCTTTGCCTGGTCAATCGGGTAGACCCGGTACATGATGTTCCGGTCATAGTTTTCCGCCAGTGGTAAGAGCTGCCAGACCGTCAGGTAGAGGATCAAGAAGGCAATCGGCACCGTCCAGGTCCAGTCGGCAATCATCAGGCTAATCAAGACAATGAAGGCCGTCATCCGGGCCAGCAGGTTCAAGTATTCGGGGTTCCGCAGCAGCGACCGGCGGAACAAGAAGCTGTTGGCAGTTTCCTTTTTTAAGCTTGGCAAAAGGAAGTCCAGGTACTTCCGCCGTCTGATGTTGACCCGCTTCTCCCGCACGTCAGTAAACAGCGAGAAGGCTGTGTAGACTAGGTCTTTGCGCTCAGTTTCATAGTCGATGGCGTATTGCCAATCAAAGACCTGTCCCTGCCGCTTTTCCCCTCTTTTTTTCAGGAAAAAGGAAGCTGCAACCGGGATCAAGATGACGATTCCGGCGATTTGCGGGATGAGGTAAAGGGCGGCTAAAAGCATGGCCAGGGTCAAGCCCCGAGCCAGCCAGGACGCCCTTTTTACCCGGTGGTCAAAGGTAAATTCTTGACTGACCACTTGCTGCTCAGCCATTTTACCCCAATAAAGGGCCAAGACCAAAAAAAGATAGTTGCTACCGTTTAAGCCAACCTTCAAGCTGGCAAAAGGATAGAGGATGGCTGCCGTGATCCCGATCAAGATGGCGGGAAGCAGGCGGCTGTAGCCCCGCATCTCGTCCAAATAGTCTTTAACCGCGTCGTCTTGGGTAAAAAGAAACTGCCGGTCCGCTTCTTGAAACAGCGTAACCAGCTTTCCCGGCAGGCTGGCAATCCAGAGGATGCCGGCCAAGATCAAGGGATAGTACCACTTACCCGCCGGCAAGACCTTCATGATCTTGGCATACCAGAACATGACTGCCCCAAAGATGAAAATCAAGGCCAAGACGAAGAAGTCGTTAAAGACCAGGGCCAGGTACTTGGTCGACTGCTTGAAGTTGGCGCTCAGCCTTTTTTTCGCTAACTCACGCATGCTGATCCCTGCTCTCTTCTTGGTATAAGACCTGGTAGAGCTTGTCAAAGGAATCGGTCTCCTTTAAGCCGTAGTGCGCCCGGATCTCCGGTAGGCTGCCAACGAATTCGATCGTGCCCTGGTTCAAGATGGCGTAGGTCTTGATGGCCTGCTGGGCATCGGCCAAAACGTGGGTGGTCATCAAGACCTCTCTGCCTTCAGCGCAAGCCTGCTTGATCAAATCGATAAAGTTGGCTACCGCCAGCGGATCAAGCCCGGTAAAAGGCTCATCGATCACTAAGAGTTCAGCCTTGGTCAAAAAGGCGCAGACGATCATCACCTTTTGCTGCATCCCTTTTGAAAAGTGGACCGGCAGCCAGTCCAGCTTTTCTTGCAGGCGGAACATGGTTAAAAGCTCATTCGCCTTGTCCCAAGAATCTTCGCCCAGATCATAGGCCAGCATGGTCAGCTCTATGTGTTCTTTCAAGGTTAATTCCGGGTAAATCACCGGCGTTTCCGGAATGTATGCCACTTTTTTCTTAAATTGGGCCGGCTGCTTGGCGAGGTCCACCCCGTCCAAAGTGATCGTGCCCTTTTGCGGGCGCAAAAGCCCCAATAGGTGCTTGATGGTGGTGGACTTACCTGCCCCATTTAAGCCGATCAGGCCCAGGGCCTGTCCTTTTTCCACCGTTAAATTAACGTTCTTGATGACCGGGATGCCAGAATAGCCCCCCGTTAAGTTTGTAATTTCTAGTGTCATTTTTCTCGTCTTTCATGTTTTTGTCTCTTTAATATGATAGCATGAAGACAAGGATAATCTAAAAGATAAAGATAGATAACCCGATAAATATGAAAAAAGAGGTACGAAAAATGACTGAATCAAACTTAATAGACGACTGCCTTTTCTGCAAGATCATTAGAGGCGAAATTCCTAGTTACACCGTTTTTGAAAATGATGACGTTAAGGCCTTTTTGGACATTTCCCAAGTCAACGAAGGCCACGTCTTAATGGTGCCTAAAAAGCACCTGGTCAACTTCTTTGACTACGAAAAAGCCGATGCTGAACGCTTTTTGAAGTATATCCCAGAAATTGCCCGTGCCATTAAAAAGTCTAACGACAAGATTACCGGTATGAACATCACTTCTAACAACGGCGAAGTTGCTGGCCAAGTGGTGATGCACTCTCACATCCACTTCATCCCGCGCTGGGAAGGCGACGGCATCAAGTTCTTCACCAGAAACAACGCTGACCAATACGACGAAGTCAAGTACCAAGCCGTTTGTGACAAGATTAAGGAACAATTTTAAGGAGGAGCCAGATGAGTTTGAAGCATTTTAGCCTGGGCTTTTTGACCGGGGCTATTGCCGGTGCGGTTTTTGCCTTTTTGCCAGATGAAAAAGGCAAGACGACCCGGGAATACCTGAAAGAAGACGCAGATGGCTTTAAAGAAGCCCAGCAGGACCTGGAAGACAGCCTAAGCCGGGCTCATGAAGCCGGCGAGCGCTTGGCCAGCTCCGTGCCAGAAGCCAGCCAATTATTAGCAGACCTCAACACCAATGTCGACCACTTCAAAGAAGAGGCTGACCGGGAAATCAACGCCCTCCAAGCCAAGATTGACCAACTAACCAAGGACCTAAATGGCGACCTCAACCAAACTGAAAACTAAGCAAAAGAAAAGGAGTTACGTGGGGTAACTCCTTTTTTCTGTTTGCGATTAAGCCTTGTTAGACTGCCACTGGCCAACCAGGTCATTGACGTCACTGACACCCATGCCTGCCAAAACGCCCGGCAGGGCGTCTACCACGTGCTTGATGGCTAACTTGTCGTGGAAGGCCATGGAGCCGATTTGAACGGCGCTGGCCCCGGCTAAAATGAATTCTGCGGCATCTTCTGCCGAGTTGATTCCGCCAACCCCAATGATTGGCAAGTTAACCGCCTTTTTCACCTGAGCCACCATGCGGACGGCAACCGGCTTGACGGCTTGGCCAGACAGCCCGCCAAAGTCATTGCCTAAAACTGGACGGCGGGTCTTCAGGTCCAGGTGCAGGCCCAAAAGGGTGTTGATCAAGGTTAAACCGTCAGCGCCGCCTCGTTCAGCAGCTTTAGCGATCTCGGTAATATCGGTCACATTGGGCGTCAGCTTGACGTAAACCGGGATGTCAACGCGCTCTTTGACCTTCTTGGTGATCTCTTCCACCATTTCAGGCACGATGCCAAAAGTCATCCCGCCTTCAGACACGTTTGGGCAAGACAGGTTCAGCTCTAAGGCATCGGGCTTAGCGCTAGCCAAAATTTCCGCTACTTCCAGATAGTCTTGGACGCTCTCCCCGCCCACGCTGGCCATGATTGGCAAGTCTGGGTGCTTTTTTCTTAAAGCAGGAATTTTTTCACTGGCCACCACTTCGCAACCTGGATTGGTCAAGCCAACCGCGTTCATGACACCGTCTTCTAAGAGGGCGATTTGCGGCTTCGGGTTCCCGGTTCTAGCGTGCCGCGTAGCGGTCTTGATCACGATCGCCCCCATTTGGTCCCAATCAAAATTTTCTGGCAGATCGCCAAAGGCAAAGGTGCCACTTGCTGGCATTACTGGATTCTTCAGCTTGAGGCCGGGCAAGGAAACGGCCATCTTTACATCGTTAGTCATTTTGCCTCCGTTACTTGTTAACTTTTTAACATTTCAATTCGACAAAATTATGCAACAAAAAATAATAAAAGGCAAGCTTGATTTTTAGCGGGCATCGTGATAATCTTTTGTTGATTGAGCTTTAAATGGTACAGAGAGACCACAAGCAAACGCAACGCAAATGTTATAACTAAGCACATTTTCTGCCCGCCTGGTCTCTTTCTAGACTTTGGCGGGTTTTTGCTTACACAAAATAAGGAGCCGACATGAGCAAACCATTATTTATTGCCTTAGATTTTGATGATCAAGAAAAGATGTGGCTTTTTCTCAACCAGCTGCAGCCACAAAGCAAGCTGCACGTCAAGCTGGGGATGGAAATGTTCTACCAATACGGACCAGAGATTGTCCGCGACCTGTCTGCTAAGGGCTACCAAATCTTTTTAGACTTAAAATTGCATGACATTCCCAACACCGTCAAGCGGACGGCCAGACAGCTGGCAGCCCTGGGCGTTTACTGCACGACTGTTCATGCCTTAGGCGGTAAGGAAATGATCAAGGCGGCTAAAGAAGGCCTCATCGAAGGCACGCCAGAAGGCAAGGAAGTGCCAAAGCTGCTGGCAGTAACGGAACTGACTTCCATCTCAGAAGATGTTTTAAGAGATGAGCAGCACTGCTCACTCAGCTTAGCCGACGAAGTCAAGAGCCTGGCCCACCAGGCCCAAACGGCGGGTGCTGACGGTATCATCTGCTCACCTCTTGAAGTCAAGGCCATGAAGAACGAATTCAGCGACGACTTCATGTTCGTCACTCCTGGCATCCGGCCAGCTTCCTACAAGAAAGACGACCAAGCCAGAGTGGCAACCCCAAGCCAAGCACGGGAAAACGGGTCAACCGCCATCGTCGTTGGCCGACCAATCACCCAAGCTGAAAACCCACAAGTTGCATACGAAGAAATTTTAAAGGACTGGACTAAATAATGAACAACAACGAAATTATCCGCGAACTGATTGACAAGAAGATCGTAACTATTTCACCTGACAAGGACTTTGTCTACGCTAGCGGGATGCACTCCCCAATCTACACTGACCTCCGTCAGACCATTTCTTTCCCAGCACTCCGCCAAGCCATTGCCGAAAATCTGGCTGCCTTGATTAAAAAGGAATTCCCAGAAGTAACGGTAATCGGCGGGGTCGCAACTGCTGGTATCCCGCACGCTGCTTGGGTAGCCCAAGTGATGAACCTACCAATGGTTTATGTTCGCTCCAAGCCAAAGGACCACGGCCAAGGCCGGCAAATCGAAGGCCGCCTTTCCATGGACGACCACATCGTCTTGATCGATGACTTGATTTCAACTGGCGGCAGCGTTTTGGCTGCGGTTCAAGCGGTTAAGGACACCGGCGCCCACGTTGACGGCGTCAGCTCCATCTTCACCTACCTTTTGCCAGATGCAGACGCAAACTTTAAGAAAGCTGATACTAAGTTTGCACCGCTTTTGAACTACCGGGAACTGATCGAACAAGAAATTTCTAAGACGGTTACTAAGGAACAATACGAAGAACTTTTGGCATGGCACCAAGATCCATGGAACTGGAAGCGGTAATTTTTCGCATTTACGATCTAAAGAATTTCCTAAGAAAATAGATATTTTTCATGAACTTTCGAACTATTGCAATCTAATTCCGCAAAAATATGTTATATTAGATACCAGTACGTATGAAGGATGTGGAGAATTTTTTTATGAAAAAAAGTTTGAAGAAAATCGCTATTTTAGCTGGTGCAGCTGCTATTGGTCTGTCAACCGCAGCCTGCTCAAGCAGCTCAGCAACTGTTGTTAACTATAAGGGCGGCAAAATCACCCAAGATGACTACTACGAAGCCATGAAGGACACTTCATCTGGTCAACAAACCTTGGTCAGCTTGATCATCTACCGCACTTTGAAGCAACAATACGGCGACAAGGTATCTTCAAAGAAGATCGATGCCCAATACAACAAGTACAAGAAGCAATACGGTTCAAGCTTCTCAACTGTGTTGAGCTACAGCGGCTTGACTACTAAGAGCTTCAAGCAAAACTTGGCAACTAACCTTTACTCAATCGCTGCCTTGAAGGACTTGAAGAAGCCAACTGCCAAGCAAGAAAAGAACTGGTGGGCAAGCTACCACACGAAGACGACTGTACAACACATCGTTGTAGCTAAGAAGTCTACTGCTCAAACCGTCATCAGCAAGCTGAAGAGCGGCACTAGCTTCGCCACTTTGGCTAAGAAGTACTCAACTGACACGGCCACTAAGAAGAAGGCTGGTAAGCTTGCAGCTTTTGACTCAACTGACACCAGCTTGAGCAGCACCTTCAAGAGCGCCGTTTGGAAGCTTAAGGAAGGTGAATACACCACCACTCCTGTTAAGACTTCATCTGGCTACGAAGTCATCAAGGTCTTGAAGACTACTGAGAAGGGTGCCTACAACACTAAGGCTAACAAGAAGTTCATCGACAACCAGCTTTACACTAAGTGGGCTTCAAACTCAACTGTGATGACTAAGATCATCGGTAAGGTCTTGAAGAAGGCTGACGTGAACATCAAGGACAAGGACTTGAAGAGCAAGAACCTGCTTTCAAGCTACCTGAACCCATCAAGCTCAACTGCAAGCTCAACTGCAACTTCAAGCTCAAACTAATAGGTTAGGTATTAAAACAGCTTTTCGCCATCTGGGCGGAAAGCTGTTTTTGTTTGTTTTTGGGGCGTTTTGGCTGGGATGGGTGTTGCACACGATCCGGGAAATGCTGCTCATTAACTTACTCAACTAGGCAAAACGCTGCACACGATCTTACTCAAGTACGGGAAATGCTGCACACGATCTTACTCAAGTACGGGAAATACTGCTCATTAACTTACTCAACTGGGCAAAATGCACCGGCAGTTAAGTAATTTTTGGGCCGCCACTTCTCTTACTTGAGTATGTTTCTGTGAAGCTTTTTTAACAAATAGGCCCCAGTTGAGTAAATTATTGTGCAATCTGAGATCATTTTGGGCTACTAGTCATTTTTGTTGGCATTGTTTTGGGCATCCTACTCAATCGGGTTAAATTTTCACGTTTTTTTGCCCCCGACTTGACTCAACCGACTCCTTTTTCCCGCTTTTTCGCCCCCGATTTGACTCAACCGGACCACTTTTTCTAAATATTTGCCCCCGAGTTGACTCAACCAGACTAAATTTCCCCATTTTTTGCCCCCAAGTTGACTCAACCGAGCTAATTTTTCCCATTTTTTGCCCCCAAGTTGACTCAACCGACCTCCTTTTTCCTATTTTTCGCCCCCAACTTGACTCAACCGGACCACTTTTTCTAAATAT
>NZ_AZDU01000119.1 GCF_001434815.1 Lactobacillus equicursoris DSM 19284 = JCM 14600 = CIP 110162 | reverse complement strand
AATGTACTGGAACGGCAAGGAAACTTGGGGCGGCAGCACTTGGGACAACATGACCTTGTTCGACGACAATGGTCACCCGCTCCAATCCTTAAACGTCTTCAAGGGGATGCTGAACGGCTACGAATCACCAGCTAATACTGCTTCAAGTGTCAGCGTTAAGGCTAGTGCCGTAAACGGGGATGCCGCTGATTTGGCTGACGTCAAAGACGAAAACGCCGTTAAGGCAGGGCAAGACCTCAGCTTGTCAAACTACCTGGCCGACAGCGCTAAGAAGTACTTGAACGGCGTCAAGGGCACTGCTATTTCTGAAGCATCTCTTGAAGAAATTTTCAAGGGCCTGTCCGACAACTTAAAGAGCGGCCAATTCGCTGGTAAGAGCGGCAGCAACTACCACTACGAATACGTTTTGCCAGGCAAGGACAGTGCGGAAAAGTTAGCCAACTTCTTGAAGGCCAACCAAAACGCTAAGTACGGCGATAATTTAGCTATCAACTACGACGTCAAGTTGGTTAAGGACGCTAAGGCAATCGTTAATGCAACGTCTAAGTTAAGCGCAACTGCTACTGCCGTTTGGGGTCTGGACAATGTTACAATCGATAGTCCAATCGTTAAGGGTCAAGCCTTGTCTAGCGATGACACGGCTGCCTTGGAAAAAGCAATTTCCCAATACCTGACCGGGGAAGAAGGCACGGAAATTTCCGCTGATACCTTCTCCAAGATTACCGACGCCTTGAACGCCGGGGTTGCTTCAAACAAGGAATACCAAGTGAAGTTCACTGACGCAACTAGCGTTTACCACTACGTCTTTTACTTCGACGCAAGCAGCGGCGACCTCGCTGCC
>NZ_AZDU01000118.1 GCF_001434815.1 Lactobacillus equicursoris DSM 19284 = JCM 14600 = CIP 110162 | reverse complement strand
CAACTCAGTAGACCTTTGAAAACTGAACAAAGTTTCGACAAACCAAATGTGTAGGGTCGCCCTTCGGGGCACAAAACATATTTGCGAAGTCAATTTCGCTAGCAAATAAATTAAGTAACAAAACAAGAGCTACAAACTTTTTAATCGAGAGTTTGATCCTGGCTCAGGACGAACGCTGGCGGCGTGCCTAATACATGCAAGTCGAACGCACTCTCGTTAGATAGAAGAAGCTTGCTTCTGATTGATAACATTTGAGTGAGTGGCGGACGGGTGAGTAACACGTGGGTAACCTGCCCTAAAGTGGGGGATAACATTTGGAAACAGATGCTAATACCGCATAAAACCTAGCACCGCATGGTGCAAGGTTGAAAGATGGTTTCGGCTATCACTTTAGGATGGACCCGCGGTGCATTAGTTAGTTGGTGAGGTAAAGGCTCACCAAGACCGTGATGCATAGCCGACCTGAGAGGGTAATCGGCCACACTGGGACTGAGACACGGCCCAGACTCCTACGGGAGGCAGCAGTAGGGAATCTTCCACAATGGACGAAAGTCTGATGGAGCAACGCCGCGTGAGTGAAGAAGGTTTTCGGATCGTAAAACTCTGTTGTTGGAGAAGAACGTATTTGATAGTAACTGATCAGGTAGTGACGGTATCCAACCAGAAAGCNAGCAGCCGCGGTAATACGTAGGTGGCAAGCGTTGTCCGGATTTATTGGGCGTAAAGCGAGCGCAGGCGGTTTTTTAAGTCTGATGTGAAAGCCTTCGGCTCAACCGAAGAAGTGCATCGGAAACTGGGAAACTTGAGTGCAGAAGAGGACAGTGGAACTCCATGTGTAGCGGTGAAATGCGTAGATATATGGAAGAACACCAGTGG
>NZ_AZDU01000117.1 GCF_001434815.1 Lactobacillus equicursoris DSM 19284 = JCM 14600 = CIP 110162 | reverse complement strand
CAAACATCAATGTTTAATTCTAAAAGGTTAATCCGAACAGAAGCTGCACACTTGGCGAATCAAGCAAAGATAGACCGATGGAAAGCCAGAGAAGTAAAATATTATCGTTATGTGGCAGTTCTAGACAATCGAACCAGCCGAATATGTCGGTCTTTAAACGAAAAAATATTTGAAGTAGCCAAAGCTCAGATTGGTAAAAACTTTCCACCGATGCATCCTTTTTGTCGCTCAGTTGCTTCAATATTCCAATTAATAATGAAAATAGGAAGTCAAAATAAGCATATTCGCGGTACAAAGGAGTATAATGATGTTGTAAAGGCAGCTCATAATCCTGACAGCAAACGATATGGAATGCTGCCAAGTTATTTTACAATTTCTTTAGAAGAAATAGCTGAAATTGTATATAGGGAATCAAGTCCAGAGAAAATATCACAACGTTTTTTCTATATAGATGCTGGTAAAAAAATAGGCATGTATTCTTGGGCAAAAAATAACAAGTTTTATACTACTTCAAGAATAAAAGTGCATATGGCAAAAGATGGCCGCTATCATTGCGTACCTGCTCAGCCCAAAGACTGGAATGGTGATAAGAATGGTTAAGATGTCAAAATTGAATGAAAGGCAAGTTGCTAACAATTTTGGTTGGAGTTGGGTTACTGTGAAACTAATTAGCGGCAAAACTATGAAAGTATATATAGCTGGCGTCGATAGTGACTATGAAACTAAGGACGCAATAGAAGAAGCTATTTATTACAATGTCGACGGTGCTAAAGATTATGCAGTAGATGCTATTCCGTTCAGTCAGATTGATACAATTGAACTGGCTAAACCACCAAAAAAGAAAAATATAGAAGCCAAAAAGCGATTAGCATAAAGCTGATCGCTTTT
>NZ_AZDU01000116.1 GCF_001434815.1 Lactobacillus equicursoris DSM 19284 = JCM 14600 = CIP 110162 | reverse complement strand
GACCGCTTCTTCTTGCGGAACTGGCTGATCATCGTCACCGTTTCCGGCATTTGACCGACCGACTTGATCCCGCTGATCGCGATCGCGTCCATGAAGTGGCCTTTGGGCAGATTAAGATTTTTGCGGTCAACGTAGGTTTGCGAGCCATACTGAAAGCTTGCTTCTGGGAAGGCAGTCATAATCCGCTTGCGCAGAATGTTCATGAACGTCGCGCCTTTCAGATACTTCGTCACTTTCTTTTTGGCTTTCATCCATTTGTAGAGCTTGCCGCCTGGCTGATGATTCTTTGTCGTGTGGCAGTCCGTGCAAAGCGTTATCAGATTGCTTACGCGATCCGTTCCGCCCTGTGAGCGGTAGATGATATGGTGCACTGCTAGCTTTACGCCTTTGCCATGCTTGCGGCAGAGCTGACAGGTGTACTTGTCGCGGGCCAGCACGTAGTACTCATAGTTCTTCCAGCCCTTCAGACTGCCTTCCTGATACTGCTTGCCGGAAATCTGCGGATTGAGCATCTTGGCCATGTCGAACTTGCCGACCTCGACATGAAGATCGGGATTCGGCAATACTGCCAAATACCGCTTGATCCAGGCAATGTTGTGATTCACCTTGCCTTTTACTGATGGCGGAAGCCATAAGCCGTCACGCTTGCCATGCACTCTGTTGAGAAAGCGGGATTGACGGTAGCGGGTCTTGCGGTTTCTTCTGCCTCCGCGGTAGATCTTGCGGGTGTACAGATTTTTGTGTACGTCCTGGCGAAGCTCTACCTCGCTTTGGCACAGTACCTTTTCTTGACTGACCACGGCAAAGCCGATATGTCTCTGCCCGGTATCCACGCCAAGACTGACCTTCTGCTTATAGCCGTATGAGCCGTATTTCAGCTGAATGGTGAACGGATATTTCTTGACCACGAATGCCTTGCCGCTTTTC
>NZ_AZDU01000115.1 GCF_001434815.1 Lactobacillus equicursoris DSM 19284 = JCM 14600 = CIP 110162 | reverse complement strand
ATAGCTGATGAGTTTCAAACATCAATGTTTAATTCTAAAAGGTTAATTCGAACAGAAGCTGCACACTTGGCTAACCAAGCTAAGATAGATCGGTGGAAAGCCAGAGACGTAAAGTATTATCGCTACGTGGCAGTCCTAGACAATCGCACCAGCAAAATATGTCGGTCTTTAAATGCAAAAGTATTAGAAGTAGCAAAAGCACAGACGGGCAAAAATTTCCCGCCAATGCATCCCTTTTGTCGGTCAGTTGCCGTTATGGTTCCAAAACTAACTGATGCAGAGCAATATGCTTTGAATCGTTATCTTAGTTCAGATTCTTATAGATTGAATAATGAACTAAGGAGTCATGGAATTAATGGCTTGTCAGATTCATATAAAGAAATGGTTAAGGATCTTGATTCCGCTCTAAGTAAGCTGCCAACATATACATCTACTCGGCCACTGCAAAGGGACTATTTCATGACAGATGAGGGAATAAAAGAGTTTTTAAAAGAGCACAAGCAAGGTAGTATTTTTGAAGACCGGAGTTATATTTCTGCTTCTAAGGAGCATTACGCTGAAGGTGTAGAACAGATTCATATTGAAATAATATATTCAGTAAGCGGCCATGACATTTCGCTGTATAATAATCAAGAACAGGAAGTATTGTTTGGCAGAAACACACGGTTTAAAATTGAAAGTGTGTGGGAAGATGCCGATGGAATTATACAGATGAAGTGGAGGGAATTAAATGAACCAAAATAAAAAGCCGTATTCTGATAGACGGTGGTGGGAAGCACCAACCGAAGGAGTTAAATTTGATTATAGTCAAGTTACTGAAGAAGACGAAAAACAAACAGAACGTGTTTTGAAATCTATTGACGAAAGAATAAAGAAAAAGAAATCTGGAAGAAAATAATTTTTCAGTATCTAGAAAAGCGATTAGCATAAAGCTGATCGCTTTT
>NZ_AZDU01000114.1 GCF_001434815.1 Lactobacillus equicursoris DSM 19284 = JCM 14600 = CIP 110162 | reverse complement strand
TTGATGATACTGACTCGCTTGAAGATCAATACGAAAACGTGACTAAAGTCTTTAAGAAAGCAGTGGATGATCAAGTTCAAATTAAGCTGACTAAGTCATTGGGCGCACCTGGTGGCGCTTCAAGCGGTGCTGCTTCCACGGTGGGGTCTCGGTTAGCGGACAGAGCTAACGAACGTACCAAAGCAAATAAGAAATCTGATTTTTGGTCATAGTAAGAAAGGAGTACATGGTTTATGTACGTAAAAAGAATGAATTCCGAGCAGATTAACTTTTTGGCATCGGAAAAGTTTGTAGCATTCCCTGAAGCAATTGACGCTGCTAACTACAATGTTCAAACTGACGACGAAGGTAAGAAGTATGTTCCAGCAGGGACTGTTTACCCAACGAACGACGCTAAAGCGGTCGGTGTAACGATTAATGACGTTTACGTTAACGATGGCGCTCAGCTAGTAGGTGTAATTCGGGAAGGCTGGCTGCTATCTGATCAAATGCCAGTAACGCCTAGTGCAGATGCTATTAAGGCAATGACTACCATCCACTTTAAGGACCTCAGCGCAAGCACTGATAGTTCAAGCACTACTAGTTCAACTACTTCAAATTCTGGTCATTAATGAAGGGAGTAAATATGTTTAAGTTCGATTTACAAATGTTTGCAACTCCATTGACTGAGTTGTTTTCTCAACAATCTGTTTTAGATTACACTCGCAAGCGCGATTTTCCTGAATTGTTGGGTGATACTTTGTTTCCAGCAAAGCGCGTGCAATCACTCACGGTTGATATGCTTCTTGAAGGTGACCGCACGCCAGTAATTGCTGACTATGCTTCCTTTGATACTGAAGCAGAAATTGGCGACCGTGAAGCGCAAAAAGCAACTGCTGAACTGAGCTACATCAAGCGAAAGACTCAAATTAAGGAAGCAGATTTAATTGCTTTGGCCAATCCACGTAGCGATGCTGAACAAAATTATGTGATCGGCCAGATTTACAATGACTTGGCTAACCTGGTTCAAA
>NZ_AZDU01000113.1 GCF_001434815.1 Lactobacillus equicursoris DSM 19284 = JCM 14600 = CIP 110162 | reverse complement strand
GCGGCAACGTCCTATCCTCGCAGGTAGTTTCCCACCAACTACTATCGGCGCTAAGAAGCTTAACTTCTGTGTTCGACATGGGAACAGGTGTATCCTTCTTGCTATCGCCACCACACTATTTTGTGCCTAAGCACTGAGAAGAACTTCGTTCTCTCAAAACTGCATAATAAGTAATATCTTCATTTCAAAAGCCTCACATTGCACCTTTGGTTAAGTCCTCGACCGATTAGTACTAGTCCGCTCCATACATCGCTGTACTTCCACTCCTAGCCTATCTACCTGATCATCTTTCAGGGGTCTTACTTCCATAAAGGAATGGGAAATCTCATCTCGAGGGGGGCTTCACACTTAGATGCTTTCAGCGTTTATCCCGTCCATACATAGCTACCCAGCGATGCGCCTGGCGGCACAACTGGTACACCAGAGGTATGTCCATCCCGGTCCTCTCGTACTAAGGACAGCTCCTCTCAAATTTCCTGCGCCCACGACGGATAGGGACCGAACTGTCTCACGACGTTCTGAACCCAGCTCGCGTACCGCTTTAATGGGCGAACAGCCCAACCCTTGGGACCGACTACAGCCCCAGGATGCGATGAGCCGACATCGAGGTGCCAAACCTCCCCGTCGATGTGGACTCTTGGGGGAGATAAGCCTGTTATCCCCAGGGTAGCTTTTATCCGTTGAGCGATGGCCCTTCCATACGGAACCACCGGATCACTAAGTCCGACTTTCGTCCCTGCTCGATTTGTCAATCTCACAGTCAAGCTCTCTTATACCTTTACACTCTACGAATGATTTCCAACCATTCTGAGAGAACCTTTGAGCGCCTCCGTTACACTTTAGGAGGCGACCGCCCCAGTCAAACTGCCCACCTGACACTGTCTCCCGCCACGCTTAGTGGCGCGGGTTAGAGTGGTCATACAGTTAGGGTAGTATCCCACCAACGCCTCCATCGAAACTAGCGTTCCGATCTCTACGGCTCCTACCTATCCTGTACAAACTGTACAAACACTCAATATCAAGCTACAGTAAAGCTCCATGGGGTCTTTCCGTCCTG
>NZ_AZDU01000112.1 GCF_001434815.1 Lactobacillus equicursoris DSM 19284 = JCM 14600 = CIP 110162 | reverse complement strand
AGCCCTTGCCTAAACGGTAAAGACCTTCCATAGTGTTGGACAGTTGGTTGAATGAGGTTACGTCAGTCGCCTTTGACATGTCCATAGTTGGAATTTCGGCTGAGTCCATCCACGTTAAGGTTTTCTTAGCACTTGATGATGAGGAATTATTAGAACCACATGCGGCTAAAAGGGCTGCTGATGCCAAAACGGTCGCACCAACGCTCAAAGTTTTAGATAACTTCATCTTTTTTCTCCTTTGATACATCCTAGTTTAGCAATCAGACGGGCTGGCGGGCCTTGAAAACTCGGAAGTCACGTCGATCCTTAATGTCTTTTTCATTATAGTTCTCATTTAGACCAATTTCAAGGAAGTAAGAGAAAAAGATGAAATGTTTTTTAATAAAACTCATTCTAAATGAGAATATCACGGACTTTTTTCGGGTAAATCAGAGTAAAAGTAAATAGTTAGACAAAAGTTAGCGTCTAACCGTTTACTAACAGTAAAAAGATTGCGAACAAATAATGACCAAAGAAAAAAAGAAGCACCGAAGTGCTTCTTTTTCTAATGTTCAAATTACTGGATGTAGGCGTCCTTGAAGTTCCAAGTACCACGGTTTTGGTATACGTCCTTCACAGTTGGGCGGATCAAGGCTGCGTTAGTGTTGTAGTAAAGTGGTGCTACACCAACGTTGTTCAAGAGAATTTCTTCGGCCTTAGTCAGGTCGTCCCAACGCTTGGAAGTTGAAGCAGTCGTCTTAGAATCAGCAACTNCAGGTCAAGGAAGGAAATTGGGTCGGCAAAGTCAGCTGACCAACCGGAAACAACGATGTCGAAGTTACCAGCAGTTGACCGTGACAAACGAGTCTTGAATGGCAGGTTTTGTACGCTTACGCTAACCTTGCCGCCGAAAGTATCTTCAAAGTTTGATTGCAGGAATTCAGTAGTCTTCTTACCGGAGTCAGTGTCGTCTGACAAGATCTTAAAGCTGAACTTGCTTACGCCGAGTTCCTTAAGACCCTTGTTCAAGTACTTCACAGCTTCACTCTTTTGAGTTGAAGTTGGGTAGTAAGCTTCAGCTGACTTGGAGATGCGCTTAGTGTAGTCTTCACCATTAA
>NZ_AZDU01000111.1 GCF_001434815.1 Lactobacillus equicursoris DSM 19284 = JCM 14600 = CIP 110162 | reverse complement strand
CTGACGGCCACTACACATTGCATGAAGTGATCGCACCTAACGGCTATGAAGTCGCTAACGACATTGAATTTGATGTTGTGAATGGTAAATCTGTTTCAGTAACAATGCACGATAAATTAACTCCTAAAGCATTATTAAAAGCTGGCCAACAACGTCAACAAAATGCAATGTACCTATTAATTGCAGGTGTGTTGATGTTCGCATTTGGCATTTATTTACTTTTCAAAAATAAAAAAGCGACTAAATAATATGTTTAAGAGAAAAGCTGGCAAACTGATGCTTCTGCTTAGCGCAATATTGGTGATGGGGAGCGGTATTTTTTATGGCCGTGATTTATACCTCCGATACCAGCAGAGTAAGTCAGTTCGTTATGTGAAAAATCACTTGAAGACGTCTGTAAAAGGGCAGCGATATGACACCGATATCCAGAACTTTGAATATGATGATGCCTGGGCTGCTTATCGGGACGCAATCATTAAAAAATATGGGGTTGGAACAGTTGAGATCCCAGCGGTTAATATCGCCCTACCAATTCTAGAGGGTGTTTCGAGTGAGAAGATGGCTGTTGGTGTCGTCACAGTCAAACCTAACCAAGAGGCTGGTTTACGGAACTTTGCTTTAGCGGGCCATAATATGACCGCTAGGGGCAACTTGTTACACAACTTAACAAATGTTCGTCTAGGCAACAAAATCAAAGTAACGACCAGCAAGGGACAATTCATCTACGTTGTCACAGAGGTTCACCATGATTGGCCGCAAAGTCAGGGGCAAATTGTTGACGATGATCAGGGCGACAAGATTATCACGATTTATACGTGCGACAACGCATATATGGATCGTTATGGTCACACAAGCAAGAGCATTTATGTGCGTGGTCGATTAGAAAAATAGGTCTATGGCAGCAATAAACGGTTGACCATTTAATGTGGGGCTATAACTTTCAAAGGTTATAGCCTCTTTTTGTTTTCATGTTTTTGAGAACAATTTAACTAGGAAAGTAGGTAATTTAATGGCATTTCAGCAAATAAGGGGGCGGTGCCGCGTTTCAGTGAAAGATATTCGACATTACAAAAACTATGATTACGGTATTTGGATTTTTATAGAGAATGATGTTTTTAAGTCGAAGTA
>NZ_AZDU01000110.1 GCF_001434815.1 Lactobacillus equicursoris DSM 19284 = JCM 14600 = CIP 110162 | reverse complement strand
GTACTAAGGATTGGGGCGGTTGTCAATTAGGGCTCTTAATCAGCAATCAAGTCAGTCGAAGGGACGACTTCAAAGAAATCAACCTTAGGCGCAAGAACTTCTTGAGAGAAGACGATCTGCAAAACTGTCGCTTTAGACCGAACAGCGGCTACCGCATCAGGGTCAAGCGCAGTTTTCCCATCAACCAGATCAGCTAATTCTTCTAAAAAGTCGTCAAGTTCATCAAGACCTTGACTCTTCCGCAGCTTGGCTAATTTAGCGGCCTGGACGACTACCGCTTTAGCCTCTTTTAAGGATCGTTCTTCAACAAGGCGCTTAAGCAAGACGTTGACAGTCACATAAAAGCCAAAGTCCACGTTCTCATCGCCATTAGCAATATATGGAACGGAATTCAAACACTCCCAGTAATTCAGCTTGCGCCAAATATCCAGGCAAGCCTCTTTATCTTTTTTCAGCCCTGTCCAATCCATTTTTTCAAAAAGACTAGTCCCCTTAGAGCCTAGATTTACGTTGATTCGGTAATTCACGCTAAGCAAATCAAACTGATAAGGTGGATAACTGGAAAAAGCCTCTGCCGGCGAATCAGGGTCAACCACCAAGATTTGCCGCTCAACAAAGTCCTTCACGATCTGCCCAGTCCAGTTTTCAGAAGGCGTCAAAAACCAGAAGGTGTCGCCCTCGACTAACAAATCGTCTTCGCCCCCTGGCAAAAAGTACATCGCTGCTAAATACAACTGGTCAACGGGTGAAAGCTGATCGAATTTAACCTTCCTCTTTGGCCTAAGGGCTAAATAATACTCCCTAATTCGCTGTTGCTTATCATCCAGCATGGCTTGCCGCTTTTGCCGGCAGCCTGCACATTCGCACTCATCCCCGTAGTATGGCTCATGCCCGCATTTAGGGCACTTTTTGACATAGTCTTCCGGGTCCTGGTTCCGGGCCGGCATGAAGCGAATTAGCCGGTGGCCATCATAGGGGCACTTCTCGCTTAACAGTTGGGGCGGAAATTCTCTTGACAGGCGGTTGTTTCCCGCAAGGCCATATTCAACCCAAATGTCGGCTACCTTTTTCTTAGAATTGTAGTAGTCGTCCATAATGTCCAAAACAGTTGCCTGATCGAGGCCAGCCAAGGTGCCAAAGCGCCCCCAATCCTCCCAGTAAAAGTCCATGTGCTTGACGTCAAGTTTCATCGCATTTATTCCTTTGCTAAAAA
>NZ_AZDU01000011.1 GCF_001434815.1 Lactobacillus equicursoris DSM 19284 = JCM 14600 = CIP 110162 | reverse complement strand
AAAGTTGCCGCGATTATTAAAAAGTCCAGTTTAGTTGAGTCAAATTTGCGGCTGCGCTTATCCTAGTTTCCCAAAAAACACAATTAGCGGTAAAATTGAACCAGGAAAATATGTAAGCGGATTAATAGAAAATAGGTACACAAAATGCACAGCAAACGATTTATTAACGGAAAAGTTTTCCTGGGAACCAACGAAACTGCCTTTGCCGACTCTCTAACGGTGGTCGACGGCAAAATCGCACCTGACAACGCAGTTTCCGAGCCGGACGAAGTCATCGATTTACACGGGTCGACGGTAGTGCCGGGCCTGATCGACAACCACACCCACCCTAAGTATATCGCTGACGCCTTGCACGGCGCAGCCTGCACGCCGCCCCTGGTCAATAGCATCCCTGAAATGCAAGAGGCACTTAGACACACCCCGGAATATGGCAAAGGCGCCGATGTCTGGATCGAGGGCTGGGGCTTTGACGAAAGCAAATTAGCTGAGCACCGCAGCCCAAACCGAGACGATCTGGATCAGGTGTCCACCACCCAGCCGATTTTTTTATATCGCTCCGACTGCCACTCTTCGGTCGGCAATTCCCGGGCCCTGGAACTAGCCGGCATTGACGAAAACACGCCTGACCCAGTTGGCGGCAAGATCGAGAAAGACGAAAACGGCCGGCCAACTGGCTTCATGCGGGAAGTGGCGGCTAGCCAGCTGCTTATCCGGTCCAAGTCAGCCTTGAGCTATGAAAATGACGTAAAAAATCTGGTCAATTCCTCAGGGCACTACCTGGAAAACGGCATCGTGGCCATCGGCGAAATGATGGGCCGCCTCCATCCCTATGTCAGCCTCAAGCTTTATCAAGATGCCTACAAAGCAGGTTTTAAGCCTAAGTCCGCTATCTACTATGTCGCTGATGAAGTAGATGGTCCGCTAGAAATCGCCCAGACTGACCGCCTCCGCGTCGCCGGTCTCAAGGTCTTTATGGACGGCTCGATTTCTGGCGAAACGGCCTATATGAAAGCTGGCTTTCCTTCTGGCAAAAAGGGCGTCTGCCTCACTAGCCAGGCGCGGTTAAAAGAGATCATCGACTACGCAAGAGCTAACCACCTGCAAGTTGCGGTTCACGCCATGGGCGACGAGGCTGTCCAAAACGTGATCGACGTTTGCCAAGACCTTGACCCGTGGCTTGACGGCATGCCATCGGTTCGGATCGAGCACGCCTCCTTAATCAGTGACCAGATGTTTGAGCAGTTAAAAAAGACCAAGATCGGCCTCGGCATTTCCACCCAGCCAATTTTCTTCTTTGCTGAAGAAGACTCCTACCGGCAATTTTTGTCTAAGGACCAGCTAAAGCTGGCCTACCGGATCAAGACCATGGAAAAAGAAGCCCCGATTGTCAGCCTTAGTTCTGACGCCCCATGTACTCCGTGGGCAGAGCCAGACAGTCCATTTTACGGCATGTACGCTGCCGTTACCCGGAAAACGGCTGGGGGCGGAACGATTAACGCAGATGAAGCCATCTCCTTGCCGCAGGCGCTGCTGGCATATACGCGTGACGCAGCCATCATGGGCGGCTTTACTCAAAATGGGACGCTAGAAGCTGGCAAAGACGCGGACTTTGTCGTTTTAAACAAGGACCTGTTCAGCCAAAAAGCTGACGACTTAACTGCCGTGCACGCTGATCAAACCTGGATCGGCGGGGAACTGGTTTACCAAAGAAAATAAGCAAGAAAAAAGAGGACCTAACGGTCCTCTTTTTTTACTCGACAGCAACGGATGGACTGTCTTTAGTTAAAACGACGGCTTTGTCTGGGGTAACGCCGAAGTATTCCTTCAGTAGCTCGGTCAAGTCATTGACAGCCTCGTTAGCCCGGGCTGCTTGGTCTTGGTTGACGGATTCAATAACGATTACGCCCTTGGTTGAAGCTTCGTCCAGCATGGTTCTTTGAGCATCCCGCCAGTTCAGGCAGCGGCAAACCGCGCCATCTTCATCGTACCAGGCCATTTCACCTTCTAGCGTTGGCTCGTCAGTGTCTTTGCCCACGGCTTTAAAGGCCAGGCCTTCATGAACCAGACCCAGGTGCATTTCGCCAGCTAACTTTTCCTGGTCTTCAATCCCGATTGGCACGCCGTGAGACAAGGAAACAGAGTTGTAGACGTCAACTAACGGGGAAATTGGCTGCAAGTCTTCGCCCTTGTCCACTCGCTTGAGCAGGGCTTCAATTGAGGCCCGAACGCCTTTCTTCTTTTTAAACTGCTGGTAGGCCTTGCGCCATTCATCGATGACAGCGTTGCGGTTGAATTGGGCCGCCCCTAAAAAGTCTTCCGCCTTGTCTTCGGCTTCACTTAACAGCTTGCGGCGGGCTGACAGGTTGTCATCAGTGTCGTGGTTGTCAATGCCGCTGACCAGCATGATGTTGACTTGGGCATTTGGAAAGAGTTCCCAGAAACTAGGATCAACAGTTACTTTTGTTAACATTTTTGACCTTTCTATTTAAATTTTTTAGGAAAAAATGGACTTTTACTTACAATGTTAATTTTAGTTGAAAGCGCCGTCAATGTCAATTGGGTCGATTGGGTGCCAGCCGCTTGGCGCGGTAGCTCTCTTGGAGCAGGCCGTCAAAGAAGTGTTGAAGGGAGATTTGCCCTCTTTCGATCTCAGTGCCGTTTTGGTGGAGGATTTCCGCATGGACGTTTTGGTATTCAAAGAGGTTGTTAGCATAGTCCAGCAACATGTCGTTGTCCGGGTAGTCGATGCACATGGTAGCCAGGCTGACGATCCCAATATGGAGGGCCCGGCGGATGCGCTGGTAGATCACCTTCTTTTCCTTAGGATTGATGCCCAGGCAGTTTTCTAGGTCCACTTGGTCGAAGTTTTGGTCCTTGTCCACCATCAAGCGAATAATCCGCATGATATCGTCATAGCCCTTTTCGGCGGCAATGCCCAAAAAGCGGAGGGTGTCAGTGACAAAGTCGATCTGCTGGCGGTGAACTGTTTGCTGGCGGGCATAGGGGCTGTTCAAGCTGCCAGAGAGCTCGCTGATGACCCGCATGTTGCTAAGGAGGCGCAGCTGCGTGCTAAGGACCTTTGACACATGGGCAATCTCCAGGGCATTTAAAGGATGGTGCAGGAAAAAGTCGCAGCCCTTTTCGTAGGCGGCCGTCACCAAGGCATCAGAAGGCGTGTTGGCCGTCATGATGATTCGGGGCAGGATGTTGGCTTTTTTCAGCTTTTGGAGCAGTTCCAAGCCATCAAAGGGCGCCAAATCGTAGTCAGTTATTAATACGTCGACCCGCAATTGCCTGAGGTCATCATAGGCTCTCTGCGCATCGCTGGTCTGGCCTACGATGATGTTTTCGAAGTTGCTTTCTAGAGCATTACTGATAAATTGTATGTTCTTGTTGCTCTT
Organism: Lactobacillus equicursoris DSM 19284 = JCM 14600 = CIP 110162; assembly: GCF_001434815.1. GTDB lineage: Bacteria > Bacillota > Bacilli > Lactobacillales > Lactobacillaceae > Lactobacillus > Lactobacillus equicursoris. Next base: position 43,650 of record NZ_AZDU01000011.1, on the reverse strand, counting down.
ATTGACGATATAATAGTACATTTTTGGTCATTTTCCTTCATTTTTGATGCTTATTGAAGTTTTGTGATTCTCAAAATCTATTTTAGCATTTTGAGGTCAAAATATAAAATAATGCATAATCTCCTTGAAACCGCTTCAGAAGATGCATAAGCACCTTTCTATGCATGGAAAGAATTCAATTATGCACTTAGGCGAAAAATAATAAAATAATTTCCGTCATCTTTTTTTAAATCTTTCCGGTTTTTGTTGTGGTTGCCTGTAAGCGCTTTCTATAATAATAATCGTAAACAAGTGAAAAACCAAAACATAAATGAATTAGGAGGAAGCTATCATGGCTTTTAATTTACGTAACCGCAGCTACTTGACTTTAGCAGACTTTAACACCCGTGAAATGGAATACTTGCTTGACTTGGCAGAACAACTCAAGAAGGACAAGTATGCCGGCGTTGAAAGGCCTCGTTTGAAGGGCAAGAACATTGCTTTGATCTTCGAAAAGGACTCAACCAGAACTCGTTGCTCATTTGAAGTTGGTGCCCACGACCAAGGCGCTCACGTAACTTACCTTGGGCCAAGCGGCTCACACTTTGGCCACAAGGAATCAGTTAAGGACACTGCTCGCGTATTGGGCGGGATGTTTGATGGTATCGAATTCCGTGGCTTCTCACAAGAAGCAGCTGAAACCTTGGCTAAGTACTCAGGTGTTCCAGTATGGAACGGTTTGACTGACGCTGACCACCCAACTCAAGTTTTGGCTGACTTCTTGACTGCTAAGGAAGTTTTGAAGAAGGAATACAAGGACATTAAGTTTGCCTTTGTTGGCGACGGCCACGACAACGTTTCAAACGCTTTGATGCTGGGCGCAGCCGTTATGGGTATGGAATACCACGTAGTAACTCCTCCAGAACTTAACCCAAGCGAAGAAACTTTGGCAAAGGCTAACGCAATTGCTGAAAAGACTGGCGCCAAGATTGTTGTTTCAAACGACATCAAGGAAGGCGTTAAGGGCATGGACGTAATCTACGGTGACGTTTGGGTATCAATGGGTGAATCCGACGAAATGTGGAAGAAGAGAATCGAACTCCTTTCACCATACCAAATCACTATGGACGTTTTGAAGGCTACCGAAAACCCTAACGTAATCTTTGAACACTGCCTCCCAGCTTTCCACAACCTGGAAACTGAAGTAGGCCGCGAAGTTTACGAAAAGTTTGGCCTGAAGGAACTTGAAGTAACTGACGAAGTCTTCGAAAGCAAGTACTCAGTGGTCTTCCGTGAAGCTGAAAACCGGATGCACACCATCAAGGCTGTCATGGTAGCTACCTTGGGTGACTAGTCTAGAAGAGGTGCTCTTATGTCAAAAGTTGTTGTAGCATTGGGCGGCAACGCCCTCGGCAAGTCACCAGCCGAACAATTAGAATTGGTTAAGAACACTGCTTCCTCATTGATCGGCTTGATCTCAGCCGGCAATGAAGTAGTCATCAGTCACGGCAATGGCCCACAAGTTGGACAAATCAACTTAGGCATGAGCTATGCTGCAGAACATGGTCAAAGCGCAGCCTTCCCATTCCCAGAATGTGGGGCCATGAGTCAAGGCTACATTGGCTACCACCTGCAACAAAGCCTGCAAAACGAATTGCACAAGCGCAGCATGAAGAAGGATGTCGCAACGATCGTTACGCAAATCGTTGTTGATCCTGAAGACCCAGCCTTCCAAAACCCAACCAAGCCAATTGGGGCCTTCTACAGCAAAGAAGAAGCTGACTCAATTGCAGCTGACAAGGGCTACATTTTCAAAGAAGACGCGGGCCGCGGCTGGAGACAAGTCGTTCCTTCACCTACGCCAAAGAGAATCGTTGAATTAAACAGCATCAAGACCTTGATCGAAGCTGGCGAATTAGTCATCGCTGGCGGTGGCGGCGGGGTGCCAGTTGTGGAAACCGAAGAAGGCCTCCAAGGCGTTCCAGCCGTAATCGACAAGGACCGGTCAAGTGCCCTTTTGGCAGCCAACGTTGGCGCCGACAAGCTGATCATCTTGACGGCTGTTGACTACGTAGCGATCAACTTCAACAAGCCAGACCAAAAGAACTTGGAAAACTTGTCTGTAGCTGAAGCTAAGCAATATATCGACGAAGGTCAATTCGCTTCCGGCAGCATGTTGCCAAAGGTTGAAGCCTGCTTGTCCTTTGTTGAAGGCCACCCAGAAAGAGAAGCCATTATTACCTCACTTTCAGGCTTAGACGCCGCATTAGCTGGGCAGTTGGGGACTGTTATCCACACTTAATCGGCATTGCCAATCAGTTTTTTAGTAAAAAATCTCTCTTTAAAAATAAACAACTAACAATTTACAACTCTCTAAATAGTTATGTAAGTTGAGCCAATATAGGTTATTGACTGCTTTTATAACCACTATTCATTAGGATTAATTAGAACAATATCAATTAGTATAGGAGTGAATTATCATGACAAGTCCTATTCATGTTACTTCAGAAATTGGTAAGTTAAAGACAGTTATGTTGCACAGGCCAGGGCACGAAATCGAGAACATTACGCCAGACTCCATGGAACGGCTTTTGTTCGATGACATTCCATACCTGCCAATTGCTCAAGAAGAACACGATTTCTTCGCACAAACCTTGCGCGACAATGGTACCGAAGTTATCTATACCGAAGACCTGGCTACGGAAGCCTTGGCTGACGAAGCTGTACGTAATGAATTCATCGAAAGACAAGTGGCTGAAGCAGGCTTTGTTGCCGGCGTAACCCACGACGCCTTGGTTGAATACTTGAAGGCCTTGACTCCTCGCGACTTGGTAACCAGAATCTACGAAGGTGTTCGCCGCGACGACTTGGAACTTAAGGCTTTGGACTTAGCAGCTGTATCAGAAAACACTGCTTGGCCATTCTTGATGGATCCATTGCCAAACGCCTACTTCACTCGTGACCCACAAGCTTCCATTGGCGAAGGGATGTCAGTCAACAAGATGACCTTCCCAGCTCGTCAACGTGAATCAATGATCACTGAATACATCTTGAAGTACAACCCTCGCTTTGCTGGCAGGGTTAAGGTATGGCGCGACAGAAATCACGCTAGCCACATCGAAGGTGGGGACGAATTGGTACTGAGCGACCACGTAGTAGCTATCGGTATTTCACAACGGACTACCGCTGACGCAATTCAAGACATCGCTAAGAGTTTGTTTGCAAATTCTGACTACGACACGGTAATTGCTATCTCCATTCCGCACAACCACGCCATGATGCACCTTGACACGGTCTTCACCATGATCAACTATGACCAATTCACGGTTCACCCAGACATCTTGACTGAAGATGGCAAGGTTGACAACTGGGTACTGTACCCAGGCAAGGATGGCGAAGTAACCTTCGAACACCACACCGATATCAAGGAAGTCTTGAAGAAGGCCTTGGGCAAGTCAGAAATCGACTTGATCCCTACTGGCAATGGCGACCCAATCGTTGCTCCTCGTGAACAATGGAACGACGGTTCAAACACCTTGGCAATCGCTCCAGGTGAAGTCGTAACTTACAACAGAAACTATGTATCAAACGCTCTGCTGAGAGAACACGGCATCTTGGTACACGAAGTTCGCTCAAGTGAATTGTCAAGAGGTCGTGGCGGCCCACGCTGCATGTCTTGCCCAATCGTTCGCGAAGACATCTAGCTTGATAGCGTAATACTTGTTTGAAAAAACACTAAAATTGCGGAGCTGGTCTATCGCTCAAAAGGGGTAGACTGTCTCCGCTTTTTTAGGTGAAAAGAATGTTTAGAAATAAAAATTGAGGTAATCAAAATGGAAGAGAAAGTAAACAAAAACGGGATTGGCCTGGTTGGCCTGACCGCTTTAATCGTTAGTTCCTCAATTGGGACTGGGATCTTCGGGATTACTAGCTCAGTTGCCTCCTCCGCTGCACCAGGGCCAGCGATTTTGGCCTGGTTGTTAACCGGTTTTGGTTTCTTGATGCTGGTTTTGTCACTTAACAATTTAACTGAAAAAAGATCAGACCTTAAGGGTGGGATCTTTGCTTACGCCGGGGCTGGCTACGGCCCACTTGGCGAATTCATTTCTGGCTGGGCTTACTGGCTGTCTGCCTGGCTAGGCAACTTGGCCTTCGCCACCATGTTGATGAGTGCGATCGGGACCTTTATTCCGGTCTTCAAGGGCGGCTCTAACCTGCCATCAATCATCGTTGCGATCATCTTCTGCTGGGCTTTGACCTTCCTGGTTAACAACGGTGTTGAAAGTGCCTCCTTCGTTAACACGATTGGTACTTTCTGTAAGGTTGTGCCATTGATCATGTTCGTGATCATTTGTATTGTTTCCTTTAAGTCAGGGATGTTTACCGCTGACTTCTGGGGCAGAGTAGCCAACAACCTGTCTAAGGGTACGACTACTGGCAGCGTTTGGACCCAAATGAAGGGGACCTTGATGACGCTCATCTGGGTCTTCATCGGGGTTGAAGGGGCCTCAGTTATGGGCTCTCGTGCTAAGAGCCTTAAGGAAGCTCAACAAGCAACCATGCTTGGTTTTGTCCTGCTCCTTGTCTTCTACATGATGATTTCTATCTTGCCTTACGGCATGCTGACCCGGGCTCAACTGGCTTCAGCAGCGCAACCAGCTTTGGGTAGCGACTTGAAGATGGTTGTCGGCAACTGGGGGATGATCCTGATCAACCTTGGTTTGATCATTTCTACTATCGTTTCATGGCTTTCCTGGACCATGCTGCCAGCAGAAACCATGCTTTTGCTCGCTGAAGACGGTGCTGCTCCTAAGTTCTGGGGCAAGCTGAACAGCAAGAAGGCTCCGACTAACTCCTTGATGACGACTGCAGTTTTGCAAACCATCTTCCTCTTCTCCTTACTGGTTACTGACAAGGCATACGAATTCTGCTACACTTTAGCTTCAAGTGCCATCTTGTTCTCCTACCTCTTTGTTGGTCTTTACCAAATGAAGTTCAGCAGAGAACGCAAGGAATGGGGGCAATGGTTCTACGGCCTTTTGGCAGCAGCCTTCCAATTTATCTGCATGGTTTTGGCAGGTTGGCAATACGTTCTGGTTGTATCTCTTAGCTACATTCCAGGCTTGATCATTTACTACCAAAACGTGCGTGAAAAGGGGAGAAAGCTCAACAAGAACGAAATTATTACTTACGTAGTCATTTTGGCTTTGTGCGTTCTGTCAATCGTTCTGATCGCTAACAAGACGATCGACATTATGTAAGGTATTTAGTAAATATTCTTTTCAAAAACGGTGGATCTGTATCCACCGTTTTTTTGATGCCGTCTTATTTGCTTTTTTATTTAAGAAAAAAGGGGATGAATGCCAGAGAAATAACGACTTGCAACTTTCCCTTTTTAAAAAAGTTGGCAAAAGGACTTGAAATTTGGGCTGAATAAGATATACTAGTATTTGTGCTTACGGCACAAGCCACAAAAAATTATGGAGGATTAGCTCAGCTGGGAGAGCATCTGCCTTACAAGCAGGAGGTCACAGGTTCGAGCCCTGTATCCTCCATCGAGTCGTTAGCTCAGTCGGTAGAGCATCTGACTTTTAATCAGAGGGTCGAGGGTTCAAGTCCCTCACGACTCATGGCCCTGATCTGCGGGTGTGGCGGAATTGGCAGACGCGCTAGATTTAGGTTCTAGTGTTTTCGGACGTGTGGGTTCAAGTCCCACCACCCGTATTTGAATATCTTTGCCGATTTAGCTCAGTTGGTAGAGCATCTGTCTTGTAAACAGGGGGTCGTACGTTCAAGTCGTATAATCGGCATCATGCGGAAGTAGTTCAGTGGTAGAACATCACCTTGCCATGGTGGGGGTCGCGGGTTCGAATCCCGTCTTCCGCTTTTTACCAAATATGCCGGAGTGGCGGAATTGGCAGACGCACAGGACTTAAAATCCTGCGGTTGGTTTCAACCGTACCGGTTCGACCCCGGTCTTCGGCATCATATTTGCACCCATAGCGCAACTGGATAGAGTGTTTGACTACGAATCAAAAGGTTGTAGGTTCGACTCCTACTGGGTGCATGGTTGCGGGAAGTGGCTCAGTTTGGTAGAGCACCTGGTTTGGGACCAGGGGGTCGCAGGTTCAAATCCTGTCTTCCCGATTTGCATGTTAATATATCCATGTTAATGCAACATGGCGGTGTAGCTCAGCTGGCTAGAGCGTCCGGTTCATACCCGGGAGGTCGAGGGTTCGATCCCCCCCGCCGCTATTAGACCTGCTTGGACCTTTAGCTCAGTCGGTTAGAGCAGACGGCTCATAACCGTCCTGTCGTAGGTTCGAGTCCTACAAGGTCCATTTTTTTAATATCGCGGGATGGAGCAGTCTGGTAGCTCGTCGGGCTCATAACCCGAAGGTCGTTGGTTCAAATCCGGCTCCCGCAATCGGCTCGGTAGCTCAGTTGGTAGAGCAAAGGATTGAAGCTCCTTGTGTCGGCGGTTCGATTCCGTCCCGCGCCATGGAAAAACGAATAGATGCGGGTATAGTTTAGTGGTAAAACCACAGCCTTCCAAGCTGTTGTCGCGAGTTCGATTCTCGTTACCCGCTTATGGGCCTGTAGCTCAGCTGGTTAGAGCGCACGCTTGATAAGCGTGAGGTCGATGGTTCAAGTCCATCCAGGCCCATTGGAGTAATACTCAAGTGGCTGAAGAGGCGCCCTTGCTAAGGGTGTAGGTCGGGGAACTGGCGCGAGAGTTCGAATCTCTCTTACTCCGCCTGATGAAAGAGCTGATTTTCAGCTCTTTTTTATTTTCTCGATAGTCAGTCTTTCTCTTTTTCTGGGTATATTTAAAGGCTTATAGCAGGGGAGAGAAAGATATCGAGAAAAAGTAAAGTTTTTGTCAAAAAAGACTTGTCAAATGGCCCATTTTTCGGTATTCTATTATTTGTTGACGCGCGAGCGTCGGTCAAGACTTCTGACAAGTTTAGTAAAAAGATCTTGACAAATAATTAACAATCAAGTATTATTTTAAGAGTGCTTGTANGATGTCGTCAGTTCGAGTCTGACAGGCGGAGTTTTTTTATGGAGTGTTGTCCGAGCGGCTGAAGGAGCATGATTGGAAATCATGTATACGGGTAACAACCTGTATCGAGGGTTCAAATCCCTCACACTCCGTATTATGGCGGTGTAGCTCAGCTGGCTAGAGCGTCCGGTTCATACCCGGGAGGTCGAGGGTTCGATCCCCCCCGCCGCTATAAGCAACCACGACTTCGGTCGTGGTTTTTCTTTTGCATTTTATTTTTTCATTTTACAATTTAGATTAGAGACTCAAAATAGCGTATTCTTTCATGAAATACTTGCAAAGCTAGAAAAAGTCTGTATACTAGAAAGAGTGCTGAAGACGGCCCGTTGGTCAAGTGGTTAAGACACCGCCCTTTCACGGCGGTAACATGAGTTCAAATCTCGTACGGGTCATTGGAGGATTAGCTCAGCTGGGAGAGCATCTGCCTTACAAGCAGGAGGTCATAGGTTCGAGCCCTATATCCTCCATTGTTCAGAGAGGATTGCCCGTAGGGTAATCCTTTTTTCTTAATCTGAACATGGAAAATTATTTTAATTTTATTGTTACAAGTCTTGTCCTGATAGGATTCACTACCAAGTGAAGATGCCTTGTAACCGTGTAGCTAGTCTATAGGGGGACACACATGGAAAAACATTTATTTACATCAGAATCAGTATCTGAAGGCCACCCAGACAAGGTCGCTGACCAAATCTCAGATGCCATCTTGGACGCCGTTTTAGCTCAAGATCCGCACGCCCACGTGGCTTGTGAAACTTCAGTTACGACGGGGTTGGTTTTGCTTTTTGGCGAAATCTCAACCACGGCTCAAGTCGACTACCAAAAAGTCGTCCGGCAAACCATCCGGGAGATCGGCTATGACGATCCAGCCTTGGGCTTTGACGCCGACAACTGCGCCGTTTTAGTAGCACTTGATAAGCAGTCGCCTGACATCGCCGGCGGGGTTAACGAAGCTTTGGAAGTCCGGAACCAAGATGACAGCGATGAGCTAGACCAAATCGGGGCCGGCGACCAGGGATTGATGTTTGGCTTCGCTATCGATGAAACGCCAGAACTGATGCCTTTGCCGATTTCTTTGGCTCACAAGCTCATGCACAAGGTGGCCAGCCTGCGTAAAGACGGCACCTTCCCGTGGCTGCGGCCAGACGCTAAAGCCCAAGTCACCGTTGAATACGGCGATGATGGGAAGCCTAAGCGGGTCGACACCGTGGTCATTTCCACCCAAACCAGCGAAGAAGTTACTAACGAAGAAATTCGCGTGGCGATGGTTCACGATGTAATTAAAGAAGTGATTCCAGCCAAGTACTTGGACGATGATACCAAATTCTTGATCAATCCATCGGGCCGCTTCGTCATTGGCGGTCCTAAGGGCGATGCTGGTTTGACTGGCCGCAAGATTATCGTTGACACCTATGGCGGCTATGCCCGCCACGGCGGCGGGGCCTTCAGCGGCAAGGATGCCACCAAGGTTGACCGGAGTGCTTCTTATGCTGCCCGCTATGTAGCTAAAAATATCGTCGCTTCTGGCTTAGCCAGCCGGTGTGAAGTCCAGCTGGCTTACGCCATCGGCGTGGCTCACCCGGTCTCAGTCATGATTGACACGGCCGGGACTGGCAAGGTCAGCGACCAGCTGTTAACTGAAGCAGTTCGGGCCACCTTTGACCTGCGCCCAGCCGGCATCATCAAGATGCTGGACCTGCGCCGGCCAATCTATCGGCAAACCGCCGCTTACGGCCACTTTGGCCGGACCGACGTGGACCTGCCTTGGGAAAAGACCGACCGGATAGAGCAGCTGCAGGATTTTGTGGCAAAGCACAAATAATTTTTACAACTGAATAAATAGACATAACGTAACATAAATTAGTTGGAGATAAAAATGAAGAAAACAAACGTGAAAATGGTCACGCTTGCCGTTTTTATTACGACCTTTATGTCCGCCATTGAAGGGACCATCGTATCGACTGCGATGCCAACCATCATTGCGGATCTGGATGGCCTGGCCATCATGAGCTGGGTCGTATCGATCTTCTTGCTGATGACAGCAGTCTCAACGCCGATTTATGGGAAACTGGCTGATAGTATAGGACGAAGGCCAGTTTTTTTATTTGGTATTGGAATGTTTGTCGTGAGCTCAGCTCTGTGCGGCCTGTCGCAGTCGATGGTGCAACTGATCATCTTTAGAATGCTGCAAGGGCTTGGTTCGGGGGCGATTCAGACGGCCGGCGTTACGGTATTAGCTGACATGTACCCGATCGACAAGCGGGCTAAGATGCTAGGGCTGACCTCGGCTTTTTGGGGCATGGCCTCGGTCATTGCGCCGCTTCTTGGCGGTTTTATCGTGCAGCAATTGTCCTGGCACTGGGTCTTCATGATCAACGTGCCAATTGGCTTATTCGCCTTTTTCCTGGTCGCTGCCTACCTGCATGAAGATTTTGCTAAAAATAACCTGACCATGGACTTAAAAGGCAGCATCAGCCTGGTTGTCTTCTTGCTGGCCTTGATGCTGCTCTTGCAAGAGGCGGAAAAAGGTTTGAACTGGACCTTACTGGTCTTTTTGCCAGTCGCCGCCGTCAGCCTCTTGGTCTTTATCAAGACGGAAAAAACGGCTGAAGACCCAATTATTCCTTTTTCCGTTTTAAAAAATCGGGAATTTTTGGCAGTCAACATCTTGCAGCTCTTGGTGTCCGGCGTCGTGATCGGCTTTGAATTCTACATCCCGACCTGGCTGCAAGGGATCGATGGGGTTAGCGCTTCGCTAGCCGGCTTCGCGATTACGCCAAGCTCTATCATGTGGACCGCGGGGTCCTTTTTGGCAGGAGACCTGATGGGCCGGTGGGGGACGCAGAAGTTCTTTGACGTCTCACTCTTTCTTTTGCTTGGGGCTGACCTGGCCTTTATCTTAATTCCGACCTATACGCCATTTTGGGTCTTCTGCCTGATCGCCTTTTTCAACGGGATCGGCTTTGGGAGCGTGGCAACGGCCAGTCAGGTTCGCGCCCAAATGGTGGTTGACGACAGCCAAGTGGGGATGGCAACGTCTTTTAACACCCTGATGAAGTACCTGGGCCAGACCATGCTGATGGTGGTCTACGGGCTGACCTTCAACGCGCTTGTGGCCAGTGGACTGAAAAAACACCCGTCCTTGACCAGTGAGATGATGAACAAGATCGTCTCCCCAGTTCAAGCTAAAAGTCTGGATCTAGCCGTTTTGGCCCCTTTGCGGGAGATTCTGCGTTCTGCCATGCGGGGAATCTACATCGTCTCTTTAATTGCCTTGCTTTTGTCTTTGGTCTTCAACCACATCTATCGACAAAAGAAGGACTAGTTAAAATGAATGCAAACAAAAATCTGCTCACGTCATGTGGGCAGATTTTTGCGATTAGCTTATTCTTTTTTCTCTTTCTCCTGCTTTTTATCCAAAACCCGGAAAAAGATCCAGCTGGCCAGGCAGCTGAAGGCCAGGCCCTCGCACCAGCCGCCCAAGACGTCGCTAGGCCAGTGGACGTGCAGGTACATTCTGGTAAAACCGATCGACAGGGTGAAGAAGACGCAGACGGCAATCAACCAGTATTTCAGCGGCTTCTTTTTGACCAAGACGACGATCAAGGCAATCAAAACCAGGGCTAAGGTCATTGACCCGACCGAGTGGCCAGATGGAAAGGAAAAGCCGTCGGCATGAACTGCCTTGTCCATCCTGGGCCGCTGGCGCTGGATAATGTTCTTGATGATCGAGTTGCAGGCATTTGCCGCAATCATGGTCAAGCTGGCAAAAACGGCATGGACGTAATTGTGCTGGTAGACTAGGAAAAGCACCAGAATCACCGTAAAGGCGGTGATCGTTAAGGTATTGCCCAACTGGGTCCAGTAGAAGGTCAGCTGTCTTTCTACTGGATTATTGTTCTTGATAGAATTATAGATTGCCGTGTCAAAAATCTTGATGAAAGGATTCTTGCTGGCAATCAAGTAGACCCAGAAGGCAAAAAAGATTCCGATTACTCCGCCAAAAATTAAAAGCGGCTGATAATTAACTTTATTTTCTTTCGTATTCAATTGTTTTTAATTTTTCTCCCTTGTAAAATTTTGGCCATGTGGTAAAGTATAATCGTTATAGAGAAAATAATAAAGGGCAGGGAGTAGTAGAATTTTTTCTTTCCTCAGAGAAGAGCCGGTTGCTGCGAGGCTTGAAAGGAAATTTTTGAACTCACCCGGAAAATGCCAAAGTGTTGTTTCGCTTTAAGAAACATTTGAGTGTCACGCCGTTTGGCGTGGAACTTAGGTGGTACCGCGAAATAACTCGTCCTATGTGTTTGCATAGGACGTTTTTGTTTTTTGGAAAGGATTACACAGAATGTACAACCACAAAGTTGTCGAAAAGAAGTGGCAAAAGTATTGGCTTGACCACAAGACTTTTAAGACTGGGACTGACCCAGAAAAGCCAAAGTATTACGTATTGGACATGTTCCCTTACCCATCCGGCAAGGGTCTGCACGTTGGCCACCCAGAAGGCTACACCGCTACTGACATCATGGCCAGAATGAAGCGGGCTCAAGGCTACAATGTCCTCCACCCAATGGGCTGGGATGCCTTCGGTCTGCCAGCAGAGCAATACGCTTTGCAAACTGGCAATGATCCGGCAACTTTTACTGACAAAAACATTGCCCACTTCAAAGAGCAGCTCCAAGCCTTGGGCTTTTCTTACGACTGGGACCGGGAAATCAAGACCACTGATCCTAATTACTACAAGTGGACCCAGTGGATTTTTGAACAAATGTACAAAAAGGGTCTGGCTTATGAAGCCGAAGTGCCAGTTAACTGGTCACCAGACTTGGGGACAGTTGTTGCCAACGAAGAAGTAATCGACGGCAAGACTGAACGGGGCGGCTTCCCAGTTTACCGCCGGAAGATGCGCCAATGGATGCTGCGGATTACGGCCTACGCTGACCGTTTGCTGGACGATTTGGACGACTTAGACTGGCCAGAACCAATCAAGGAAATGCAAAGAAACTGGATCGGCCGCTCAGTTGGTGCCCAAGTTACCTTCAAGGTGAAGGATACCGACAAGAGCTTTGAAGTCTTCACCACCCGTCCAGACACCCTGTTTGGCTGCTCATACACGGTTTTGGCACCAGAAAACGATCTGGTTAAGGAAATTACTACTCCAGAACAAAAAGAAGCCGTTGAAGCCTACATCAAGTCTATCGAATCTAAGTCTGACCTGGAAAGAACTGACCTCAACAAGGACAAGACTGGCGTCTTCACCGGGGCATATGCGATCAATCCAGTTAACGGCGAAGCTGTGCCAATCTGGATCTCTGACTACGTTTTGGCAACTTACGGGACTGGTGCGGTGATGGCCGTTCCAGCTCACGATGAACGTGACTATGCCTTTGCTACCAAGTTCCACCTGCCAATTAAGGAAGTAGTTGAAGGCGGCGACGTAACTAAGGAAGCCTTTGCCGGCGATGGTGCCCACGTCAACTCCGACTTCTTGAACGGCCTCCACAATGACGAAGCCAAGGAAAAGATGGTTGAATGGCTGACCGACCACGAAGTTGGCGAAAAGAAGGTCAACTACAAGATGCGTGACTGGAACTTCTCCCGTCAGCGCTACTGGGGTGAACCAATCCCAGTCATCCACTGGGAAGACGGCGAAACCACGCTGGTTCCAGAAGACGAATTGCCATTGACCCTGCCAAAGGAAACCAACATCCAGCCATCTGGCACGCCAGAAAGCCCACTGGCCAACTTGACCGACTGGGTCAACGTGGTTGACGAAAACGGCAGAAAGGGCAAGCGCGAAACCAACACCATGCCGCAATGGGCAGGTTCTAGCTGGTACTTCCTCCGCTACGTTGATCCGCATAACGACCAGGCCCTGGCTGACCCAGAGCTCTTGAAGCGCTGGATGCCAGTTGACCTTTACATCGGCGGGGCTGAACACGCAACGCTTCACCTGCTCTACGCTAGATTCTGGCACAAGTTCTTGTACGACTTGGGCGTTGTGCCAACCAAGGAACCATTCCAAAAGCTCTACAACCAAGGCTTGATCTTGAAGAACCACGAAAAGATGTCCAAGTCCCGCGGCAACGTGGTTAACCCAGATGACGTGGTTGACGAATACGGCGCAGACAGCTTGCGGACTTACGAAATGTTCATGGGGCCACTGAATGCTTCAATCGACTGGGACGACAATGGTCCTTCCGGTGTGAAGAAGTTCTTGGACCGGGTATGGCGGACTTTTGTCAACGACTTAGACCTCGACCCAATACCATCTGAAAAGGTGGTTGACGAAAACGACGGCAAGTTGGACAAGATTTACAACGAAACGGTTAAGACGGTTACCGAACACTTTGAAGACCTGCGCTTTAATACCGCGATTTCCCAAATGATGGTCTTCATGAATGCCTGCCAAAAGGTAGACAAGATTCCTCGCGAATACGCAGAAGGCTTCGTCAAGCTGCTGGCTCCAGTTGCTCCGCACATGATGGAAGAAATCTGGCAAGTCTTGGGCCACGACGAAAGCGTACAGCTGGCTCCATGGCCAACTTACGATGCAAGCAAGCTGGTTGAAAGCACCGTTGAAATGGCCGTAACGGTTAACGGCAAGAAGCGCGGCACTTTCACCATTGCTAAGGACGCAAGTCGTGAAGACGCTCAAGCTGCTGCCTTGGGCCTGCCACACGTTAAGGAATTCACCGATGGCAAGGAAATCAAGAAGGTCATCGTAGTTCCAAACAAGATCGTCAATATTGTTGCCAAATAATCTAAAATTTTCCTAAAAAAACAAATTGGGGTATATTTCGCCTAAAATCCGTAATATGATAAGAGGTTGAAGTATTTGAAGATTAGGGAAGTTTTATGGCAAAAACAAAATCACAGAGCAATTCGCAAGCCCAGCTCTTAAAAGGCTCGGCTTGGATGACTTTTGGCTCAATCCTATCGCGGATTCTGGGGGCAATCTACATCATCCCTTGGTATGCCTGGATGGGCCCTTATGGCAACCTGGCCAACTCGCTGACGGCAAAAAGCTACAACATCTACAGTCTCTTTATCATCATTTCGACTGCCGGCATTCCCGGGGCAATCGCCAAGCAAATTGCCAAGTATAATGCCTTAAACGAGTATGGGGTAGGGCAAAGGCTGTTCAAGCATGGCTTGAGCTTAATGGCGGTCTTTGGCATTATCTCGGCGGCCTGCATGTACTTCTTGGCCTTGCCGCTGTCTGGCTACAACCCGCAAGAAGTACCGGTAATCCGCAGTCTAGCCGTTGCCGTCTTGATCATCCCCATCCTCAGTATCCTGAGAGGGTATTTCCAGGGCTTTAACAACATGATGCCTAGTGCCATGTCGCAGTTTGTCGAGCAGCTGGCCCGGGTCATCTGGATGCTGGCAACGGCCTACATCATCATGCAGGTTCAGCACGGCAACTATGTGGATGCTGTTACTCAGTCCAACCTGGCGGCTGCTATCGGGGCGATTTTTGCCATCGGGATGCTGCTTTGGTTTTACCTCAGACAAAGAAGACAGCTGAGACCGCTCTTGGCGCATTCTAATAATGCTCTGCGGGTGTCTACCAACAGCTTGCTGTTTGAAATTATCCAGCAGTCGATTCCCTTTATCATCATTGACGCGGGGATCAACATCTTCCAGCTGGTGGACCAGTACACCTTCCACCCAATGATTGCCAGCTTCATGCATGGCGTGCACTATAACACGATCGAAAGTTGGTATGCCTTGTTCGGGCTGAATGCCAACAAGCTAATCATGATCGTGGTGTCTCTCGCCACTTCCATGGCAGTGACGGCAATTCCGCTTTTGTCAGCTGCTCATGCCCGGCGGGATTATAAGGACATCTCTAAGCAGATTTCCAACACTCTGGAGCTCTTCTTGTTTGTCTTGATGCCAGCGTCTTTGGGCATGGCTGCGATCGCTAAGCCTCTTTATACCATCTTCTATGGTCCGGATGCTCTGGGGGTCAAGGTCTTATACCTGTTTTCCTTTACGGCGATCAGCTTGGGCCTGTTCACGGTCTTGATGGCGATTTTGCAAGGCTTAGACGAGAACATGTACGCCATTCGCTACTTGATCATTGGCTTGGTAGTCAAAAGCATCTTCCAGTACCCAATGATTCGCCTAGCCAAGGTCTATGGGCCACTCTTAGCCACCAATATCGGGATGCTGGTCGTGATCTTCTGTGCCTTGAAGCACTTAAAGGTCAAGTACCGTTTTCAGGCGGACCGGACGATGCGCCGCTTTATTGGGATTGCCACTTTCTCTATCCTGATGTTTTTGGCGGTCAGCTTGACCGTTAAAGTGGCAGGGCGCTTCATTAGCCCAGACATGCGCTTCTCAGCCATGATCTTGTGCGGGCTGGGGGTCTTAGCCGGCGTCGTTGTTTACGGCGGCCTCAGCCTCAAAATGGGACTAGCTGAGCGAATTTTGGGCAGCCGGATTACCAGAATCACCCAGAAATTGCATCTGAATTAAGTAAATGCAAAAGCAGATATCTGTTAACTGACAGGTATCTGCTTTTTTATGCTCATTTTTGCCCAAAACTGATCGAGCATATTTTTGAAAAAGTGAAAAGTCCTTGTAAAGAAGCTTGATATCACGGGGCTAATGGCCAATAAAAAATATACAGGAAAAATTACCTTGTGAATAATATATTTAACATCTCATTTTTTATTATAGTTAAGATTTCTTTAAAATGCAACAAATCCGGCAAAGGAAACGGTTACAAAAAATCTTGGTAAAAATCCCCAAATCACCCTTGACTTTTTTTCACAAAAAGACAATAATAGACAGTGAAAAGTGAAAAGGCTTACAAGCCAAGTGATATGAGGTGAAAATAATGGAAGTTAATGACAAGAAAGAATTAACTCAAGAAGAACGTGAAAATGCATATGTTCTTTGGTTCAACCAACTGCGCCGGGCCGATGTGCCTCTGGTTGGCGGTAAATCATCATCATTAGGTGAATTGACTTCAGGGACTGACGTTCCAGTGCCTTACGGCTTTGCAACGACTGCACACGGCTACCGGCACTTCATGGAAGTCAACGGCTTAAACGACAAGGTAAATGCCTTGCTTGCTACTTTGAAGGACCCAGAAGATTCAGAAGAACTTCACCGGGTCTGCAGCCAAATTAGAAAGATCATGAGAGAAGCTCCAATGCCAGAAGATTTGGCAGAAGACATCGGCAGCTCTTATGACGCTTTGGCTAAGATGACTGGGCAAAACGAGCCATACGTAGCCGTTCGGTCAAGTGCAACGGCCGAAGACTTGCCAGATGCCTCCTTTGCTGGCGAACAAGACACTTACCTTAACGTTCGCGGCCGCAAGGACGTTATCCGCAAGGTTCAAGACTGTTACGCATCTTTGTTTACTGATCGGGCAACTTATTACCGGATCAAGCAAAACTTCCCACAAGAAAAGGTTGCTTTGTCAGCTGCTGTGCAAATGATGGCCTTCTCTAAGTCAGCCGGGGTTATGTTCACGGTTAACGTTGCTAACGGTGACGACACCAAGGTCATGATCGAAGGGTCATGGGGGCTTGGTGAATACATCGTTCAAGGGACGGTTACCCCTGACAACTTCGAAGTTGACAAGGACAGCATGAAGATCACCAGTAAGACGATCAACAACAAGAACATTGAATTGATCCGTCTTCCAGGTGGGGGCGTTGAACAAAGAGATGTTCCAGAAGATGTTGCTAAGAGTGCCTGCTTGACCGATGAACAAGTCATTGAATTGGCTGGCTACGCAAAGCAAATTGAAAAGCACTATGGCTGCTACATGGACATGGAATGGTCCCGTGACCAAGACGACAAGCTCTGGCTCGTTCAAGCCCGTCCAGAAACCGTTTGGTCCCAAAGAAAGAAGGAAGGGGCTGAAGAAGAGAACAAGGAGGTTACTCCAAGCTCCAACAAGGTTCTGGTTAAGGGTCTGCCAGCCAGCCCAGGCGTTGCTTCTGGTATCGTTCACGTTATCGACGACCCAAGCCACATCAGCGAGTTCAAGGAAGGCGAAATTCTGGTAACCTTGATGACTTCTCCAGACTGGGTACCAGCCATGAAGAAGGCGGCTGCGATTGTTACCAACAACGGTGGGATGACCTGCCACGCAGCGATCGTTTCAAGAGAAATGCAGATCCCATGTATCGTTGGGACGGCCAGCCGCGGGACTTTTGCAACTAGAATTTTGAAGACTGGCCAAGAAGTAACGGTTGACGCCAAGAACGGTGTCGTATACCAAGGCGTGGCTGACGAAGTGGTTAAGCCAAAGAAGGAAAACACCGGCGCGCCAATGGCTGCAGCTGAATACTTCCCACCAACCGCAACGAGAGTCATGATGAACCTGGGTGACCCAGACCTGGCTGAAAAGTACTCTACTTTGCCAGCTGACGGGATTGGTCTGATGCGGGAAGAATTCTTGTGGACGACTTACATCCACCAACACCCACTCTACCTGATTGAAACCGGTCACCCAGAAAGAGTCGTTAACGAATTGGCTAACGGCATCAGCAAGGTTTGCCGGGCCATGAACCCAAGACCAGTTGTCTTGAGATTCTCTGACTTCAAGTCCAGCGAATACCGGAACTTGAAGGGCGGGGAGAAGTATGAACCGCACGAACCAGCTGACCTGCTTGGCTGGCGCGGGGCAAGTCGCTACTACGACCCGAAGTACATTGAAGCCTTCAAGCTGGAACTGGAAGCTGTCAAGAAGGTAAGAAATGAATTCGGCTTGAAGAACTTGAACGTCATGATCCCATTCTGCAGAACCACTGAAGAAGCCGAAAAGGTTACGAAGATCATGGCTGACGAAGGCTTGGAACGCAGCCGCGACTTCAAGGTCTTCATGATGGCTGAAATTCCATCCAACATTATCCTGGCTGACAAGTTCAACAAGTACGTTGATGGCTACTCCATCGGCTCAAACGACTTGACCATGCTGATCATGGGGACTGACCGCAACAACGACGCTGTTTCTGCCCTCTACGATGAACGTAACTTGGCTGTAAAGCGGGCAATCCGTCACCTCATTAAGGTTGCTCACAAGGATGGCAAGACGGTATCAATCTGTGGTCAAGCTCCATCAGAATACCCAGACTTCACTGAATTCTTGGTAAGAAGTGGGATTGACTACGTCTCCGTAAACCCTGACATGGTTAAGGAAACCAAGCTCAACGTTGCACACTTTGAGCAAAGAATCATGCTTGACGCCGCAACTGGCTTAGGCAAGCAAGACACTGAAGACTACGACTGGTAATCTTTGCTGAATAGTTTTTAAAGGCTGCTCTCCATTTGGAGAGTGGCCTTTTTGTGAATTTCGAGCATTTTCTCTTAAAGTGAAGTAAAATTAATAGTGAATTATCGTATTTTTAACTAAGCATCACTAGAGATTTTTGAGGAAAAGACAATGGCACAACAATACTATTCAATGGATCAAATCGCTAAATTGGCAAAGGTTTCACAGCAGCAGGTTTATTACTTAATCAATATGAAGTTCAAGTTCAAGCCAACCTTGGTTGACCCAAAGGGCAATAAGTTCTACGATGAGCGAGCGGTAGGGCAGATCTTCCAGGATCTGGGCAAGGTCTTGCCCAAATCGGTGGTGTCGCCGGCGACGGACAATGGGCTCTTGGACATCAACGCCATCGCCGAAACAACCGGGATCGGCAAGAAGAAGCTGAGAGTTTTTATCAGAGAGCACAAGGAAATCAAGCCTGACTTCATCGACGAGAAGAACCACAACAAGAAGTACTGGGGGCCAAGTGCTATTCAGTATATCCACGACCATTTTGAAGCTGAAGAGGCGGCTAAGGCTAAACCTGAAGAAGCTAAAGCAGCTGAAGCAACAGTAGAAGAAAAGCCGGTAGAAGAAAAGGTCCAAGAAACAGAAGTTAAGGTAGAAGAAGCTCCTAAGGCGGAAGCCAAAGAAGAAAAAACTGAAGAAGCTCCTGTTATAGAGCCGGTCAAGACTGAAGAAAAGGTCGAGCTGCCTGAAGAAGTCAAAGAAGAGCCGGAAGAAAAGAAGGTAACCGGTCCAGTCTTCGTCAAGAAGGCGCCGCGGCCAGATGACAAGCTGAAGGAACACCCAGCGGTTGAACTGCCATTCAGCTTTGATGACCAAGAAGCTAAGCCTGAAGTAGACGAAAAGGCGGAAGCCGCAGAGACAACTGCAAAGGTTGAAGAAAAGACCGAAGCGGTAGAAACTCCTAAGGAAGTTAAAGAAGAAAAAGCGGAAGCAAAGCCTGAAAAAACCGAAAACGAAACTACTGAAGAAGATCATCGCGGCTTTGTCGTTCGCAAGCGCGATGATGAGTACCGCAACAACCGCCGGCAAGGCAGAAACAACCGGCAAAATGGCTACCACCAGAACAATCGTCAAGGCTACCAAAAGAACAATTACCAAAATAACCGCCAGCAAAACTACGCTAAGCGGCGGGAACTGTTTGAAGGCAAGTTTAAGCTGGTAACCGAAAAGGGCACCTTCTACACTGACCAGTTCAAGAGTCTGGATGAACTGGCTGAATACGTCTTGTCCTCAAAGGGCGAATTCATGAAAGTGGAAAAATACAACCGGGGTGAATTTGTGCCGGCTTACATTTCCACCAAGAGCATCATCGAATTTGAAGAAGCCTAATCGCAAAACTTGAACAAGATTTAAGCAGAAGTAAAAGAAAATTTAGAAAAAAGAAAACGGACTGCACACGCAGTCCGTTTTTCATTGGCCTTTTTGCACACCAGCTGCACATGAGAAAACAAAAAAGACAGGCAATGCCTGTCTTACTCCCGATTCATTCATGCCCACTAAAGGAGTCGAACCTTCACTCTGTTGCCAGAACAGCGACCTGAACGCTGCGCGTCTGCCAATTCCGCCAAGTGGGCTTTTCTTTTCCTGTGCCCTAAGCACATATTTAATAATACCAAAAATTTGGTAAAATGGAAGTGCTAATTGAAATTTTTTTACGATTTTTTTGAAGAGAGGCATTATTTTGTTAAAGAAACTCAAAAAACTGCTGCTCGTTTTGGCAGCTAGTGGACTATTCCTGACCGGTGCAGCAGGCTTTACCCAGCCGGCACAAGCAGCTGTATCCAGCTACCAGAGTCAAGATTTGAGCTTAGATATTAAGGCCGCCATTGCCATCGATGCAAGTACCGGCCAAGTTTTGTATGCGAAAAACGCCAATACCGCGCGCTCTATCGCGTCCATGACCAAGCTGGTCACGGTTTACCTGACCCTGCAAGCCATCAAGCAGGGCAAGCTATCCTGGGATACCAAGGTCAAGCCAACCAAGGCCATTGCTAAGGTCAGCCAAAACACCGAATATTCTAACGTCCGCTTGGACAGCACCCAAGACTACACGGTTAAGCAGCTCTACCAGGCAACCTTGATTGAATCGGCTAACGGGGCCGCCATGACCTTGGCCAAGGCAGTTTCTGGCAACCAAGTTGCTTTTGTCAAAAAGATGCGCGCCCTCTTAGCCAGCTGGGGGATCAAGGACGCCAAGATCTATAACGCTTGCGGTCTGGCCAACGGCAACTTGGGCAGCGCCGGCTACCCAGGCGTGGGCAAGAACGTGGAAAACGAAATGTCTGCTAGCGACATGGCGACGGTCTGCCAAAAGCTCCTAAGCGACTACCCAGAAGTTTTAAACACCACTTCCATTACCAAGCTGAACTTTACGGCTGGTTCCAGCACCCAGCAGATGACCAGCTGGAACTGGATGCTGAAGGGCTTAAACAGCTACTACTCTGACCTGCCAGTGGACGGCTTGAAGACCGGGACGACTGACAAGGCTGGGGCATGCTTTGCTGGGACCGTGAATAAAAATGGTCACCGGATCATCACCGTCGTTTTAGGGGCCAAGCATGCCAACACCCAAGACGCATCCCGCTTTGTCCAAACAGCCAAGTTGATGCACTATGTTTACAATAACTACACGGTAACCACCCTGAAGAAGGGAACCAGCATTAGCGGGGCCAGCACCATCAAGGTGCCAGAAGGCAAGAGCGAAACCAGCAGCGTTGTCATCGGCAAGACCACGACCATCTGGGTTAAGAAGGGAGCCAAACTACAAACTGCTTTGACCAAGACTTCTGTCGCTTCTCCAATCAAGAAGGGGCAAAAGGTGGCCAGCTACGGCTTTTCAACGTCAAGCGGCAAGTTAGTATCCCTTAGCGGGAAAAAGCTGACCACGACCGCCGTCGCCACTGCCGACAACGGTACAGCCAACTTCTTCGTCCGCCTGTGGCGGAGCTTGTTTGGCAAGTAATTATCTAAAAAGAAAAGATCTGACCCATGAAAATCATTGATGAAGATCTAGCATCCAGGGTCGTTAGGCTAAGACCGGGAAAAAGCCACAAGGGGACCTATGGCCGGATCCTCTTAATTGGCGGGTCGAAGCAATACGGCGGTGCCATCCTCATGGCCGCTGAAGGGGCCGTGATGGCCGGTGCGGGTCTAACCACGGTGGCTACTGATCCAAGTAACGTTACGCCCTTAAGAACCCGCCTTCCCGAAGCCATGGCTATTGACCTCTATTCGCCAGCACTTTTTGACCAAGTCGCCAAAAACGACGTGATTGTGCTGGGGCCGGGCCTGGGGACAGATGAGCAGGCCAAAAATATTTTTGCTAAAGTTTTAGAAACGGTATCTAAAGAGCAGACCTTGCTTATCGATGCCAGTGGCTTGACCCTGCTGGCCCAGAATCGGGAATTAATTTCTCGGATCAAGGCCGGCCTAGTGGTCTTAACCCCGCACCAGATGGAATGGCAGTGGCTAAGCAGCATTAAGATTGCTGATCAAAACGATCAAGAAAACCTTAAGGTGCTGGCAAGTTTGTTTTCTGAAAAAGTAAAGAATGTTATACTGGTACTGAAAAGTCATCGCACGCGGGTGTATGATTTAGCAGGTAGAGTTTACCAAAATTCCGCCGGCAACCCCGGCATGGCGACCGGAGGGATGGGTGATACGTTAGCCGGGATCACGGGTGCTTTTTTAGCCCAGTTTGGTCCAAGGCTGGAAAGCGTCCTAGCGGCGGTTTACTGCCACTCCTTGGCTGGCGATGACCTGTATCAAGATAACTACCTAGTTTTACCGACCAAAATTTCAGAGCACTTACCGCAGGTAATGAAGCGGCTGAGTTTAAGCAGTAAAAATAGGTAATGGAGGCAAATATGAAGAAATCAAAGTATATTACAGCCCTGTCAGCAGCGGCTATATCCTTGCTCTTATTTAGCGGAGCCAGTCAAACTTATGCGGACACTAGCACTACCGATACTAACAGCAGCACTAGTACCACTGACAGCACGAGTCAAAAGACCCAAGCTGACAGCGAAGTCCCAACTGGTCAAAGCGTAACGACCACGGTGGGCACGACGCCAGACGCTAAAAACGCCATCAAGAACGCATCTGACTTGACCAATGTCCAAAAATACACTTGGAAGACGACTCCTGATGTAACGACTGCCGGCACTAAGAAAGCAACTGTGGTTGTGACTTACACTGACGGTTCAACCGACGAAGTTGACGTTAATGTTGTAGTTAAAACTTACGCTAGCCAAAATACGCCAGTAGCTAAGTCTGGCTGGTCAGTCAAGGTGGGCGCTGCCGTTAAGGCATCAGACGGCATCAGCAACAAGTCTAGCCTGAAGAACAACGTAAAGAGCTACGCCTTTAAGTCAGCTCCATCAACGGCTAAGCCCGGCACAGTCAAGGCAACCATTGTCGTAACCTACACTGATGGGTCAACTGACGAAGTGCCTGTTTCCATCAAGGTCACTTCAGTTGTGACGACCAAGACTAGCACCAAGAAGTCGACTAAGAAGGAACACCTGACTAAGACCAGAAAGATTGTTTTGGACCGCCCTGGTAAAAACAAGACCATCAAGCAAAAGGCCAAGCTGGTAAGAAAGGTAACTACGACCACTACCACGATTAAGACCTACAAGGATGGCAAGTTGACCAAGACTTCCACTAAGTCAAAGAAGACTTACGGCAAGTGGTCCAAGGGCAAGTGGGCCAGATACAAGGTTCCAGCGATCAAGAACTACAAGCGGAGCAAGACCACCATTAAGGCCAAGACGGTGACCAGCAAGACCAAGAACCAAACGGTTAAGGTAACTTACAAGATCACCCGCCACAAGCCTGCTAACGCTCCATACTACGACCCAGCCGACATGCGGGCTAAGACTGGTCAATACTACTTCAAGTCCAGTGAAAAGCGCGCATATCCAAACCTGGCCAACTACAAGAACGTTTGGCTGAGAGTGTCCATCTTGGGCAACCGGGTTTACGTGATGAGCGGTAAAAAGGTGATCTACACCATGTACTCTTCAGCTGGCCGCTTTGAAATGACCAATGGCAAGTACCAAAGCGATACTCCACGTGGCACCTTCCACTTGTTATCAGCTTATGGTGGTTCCTTCATGTCAAGCGATGGTGTTGGGGCAAGATACTACATGGCTTACCATGGCAGTGATTACCTGATCCACTCTGTTCCAATCAATAATTACAATTCAGGAATAAGTCACGGCGGCTTCCACTACGGTTATGGCGGCGTGGGCAGCACGGCTCACCTGACAGTTTTGGGGACCAAGCCTGACTCATCCGGCTGCATCCGCTTGTCTCTAAGCGATGCGCGCTGGCTGTATGGTCAAAGAACTTCCGGTAAGCTAAAGGTCGGCACCAAGATTGTCATCAAGTACAAGTAGCTCTTAAGTTTTAGTGATAAATAATTAAGAGTTGTTGATAAAAAATATCTAAGAAAGACTTTCTCTGTTTTCAGAGAAGGCCTTTTTTATTTACCTAATTATTGCCCATGATCATTGGATTTAATTGCCACAATAATTAAAAAGCAATCATTTCATTATTCATAGTTCTAAATCATTTTTAAAAAGTAATAACTTTTTTTAGATTTTATCTTGAATTATCAATACAATTAGCTTATAATAAAGGAGTAACAAATCGTTAAAATACTGGTAGAATAAGGTTGTTTTTTAAAACAAGCATAGTAAAAACAACTGTTATTAATCAGCTTTTTGAAATATATCAATCAATTACTATCTATAGCAATCGTGTTTTAGCTGAAGATAAAAATTATACAATGTAGATTGTGCGTTGTTGATTTTATTATCGAAACTTTGTGGCTGCAATGTAGGTGATGTGAAAGATGAGAAAGCATAAGGAAAAAAAGTTAATAAGGCTGGCCCACTTATTTGCTGCATTGATTTTAACTCTAAGCATCTTGGCGCCAAGCTTTGTCGAAGTTGGCAGCAGCGTTTGGACTGCCAATAGCGCTATTGCCGCAGAAAGTACTGCTGACCTAGCTGACATGATTACCAGCTTAGACATTAAAACTAAGCAAAATGACCAGTGGGTTGCTGTTGACAGCTCAAAGCCTTTAGCTGATGGGAGTAATGTTAAAGCCGAACTCACTTTTGATATTCCGATGGGCAGCTTGACTGGCAACGGCTCAAAGCTTACCTACCAATTCCCAGATGGTTTTAAGATTGATAAAGGGCAAAAGGGTGACTTTTCTGTTGATGAAAAAAACGGTTCCAGCAAGGTAATAGGGACTTACACCATTTCAACTGATGGGAAGGTTGAGATCACTCTTAACGAAAACTTTGACCCCAAGATCGCGTACAAAGATAGTCATTTAAGTGTTAGCGGTACTCTGGAAAATTCCAGCAGTTCAAGCGAAAAGGCCCTGAATTTCCCAGGGTCTGGCACAACCATTAAGATCCAGAAGAAGGATAATGGTGATACGGACCACGACATTAAAGTCGAAAAGCATGGTACCGTTGCTGGTGATAAGAAGAGTGTTAGCTATACCGTTAAGGTGACGACAACTAAAGGTACGCCTGATACGGTTAAACTTGAAGATACGCTGACCTATGTCAATAACGCAACAGGCAGCTATGACAAGGGTAGCTTCAAGATTGTAAAAGAAGATGCTAGCGGCCAGAAAACCGAATTAAGCACTAGCCAGTATCAGCCAACGTTCAGTACCAATAGCGGTAATCAACCTACTTTTACAATTGCAGGTCTGCCAAAGCTGGATAAGGGTGAGTCTTACGAAATTACCTATTCAGTAAAGATTGATCCTAAAGATGGTACCACCGGCGAAGAAAGTATTGGCAACTCGGTTCACGCTAAGTCAAAGGACAAGGAAGCTTGGGGCGGCGACAATAAGCAGATTTCTAATCGCCTAATCCACAAATGGGGTAACTACAACAATGGTCAAATTGATTGGACTATCTACGTCAATGAAGCCCAAGCGGATATCAGTCACTACCAGTTGACCGACAGCCTGCCAGACAATGCCAGCTTGCTGGATGATATCAAGCTAGTTGATACCAGTACTGGTGAAAAATATGATATAAGCTCTTTGATTGTGAAGGGCAAGAAGGGTGATAAAGAAATCAGCATTGATTTCTCTAAGTTGCCTGACAAGTATAAAAAAGACATTTTTAGAATCACCTATACAACGAAGGCCCCTGAAGCTAGTGACAATTCTGTAGATGTTAAAAACTCAGTTGATTTTCACGATTCAACTCACCACTATTCAGACAGCGCTAAAGTTGCGGTTCCAGCTGCTAACTATGGAATTGATAAAAAGTATGATGGTGACGAAGCAATTAGTGGCAATAGTGAGGAAAAGCGATATAACTGGCACTCAACCTTTAAGTTAAGTGGGAAAGAGCTAGACACTCTTGATTATACGGACTCTATCCAAAAGGCTACTAGCACCAATGAACACGATTCAACTGCTAAAGAACAGGATGAAGAAAGTCACTATGGTGTCGCTAGTGAGCTATATAAGGAACTAACTGATCCAAACAAGCAGGAATTGCTTGTTGAAGAGGGCCCACAGGTTACTAAGAAGTATGTCTTAGGAGAGCACTATGAAGTTAAGCTCGAGTTCTTTGATAAAGACAATAATCAAATCGATAAAACAGACAGTAAAACGCCAGTTAGATACTTCCAATTACGGGTAGTACCTAAGGATGGTAAGACGATCAAACCAACCAAGTTTGTCATCCACTATTCAACTCATGCCAATATCGGCAAGGTTAATCCAGGTGAGACTTGGACCTACAAGAATGTTGGTGACTTTAGCTACTTCAACAACGAAAAAATTGCTGAAAGAGGCAGTGATTCCCACAGTTACAAAAAAGAGAGTAAATTGGTTAAACAAGCTAGTTTAACCGGTATGGGTAACAGCTACCAAGGCGCCGACCAAACAGCTGATTTTGATAAAACTGACGGGACAATTTACTACCGGATCTTGCTAACGATTCCGAAGGATTCCACTGGAAAAATTGATGTAACGGATATCTTGCCTAAGGGAATGACCTATAAAGACGGCAGTCTTAAGGCAGCTTTTTATCACAAGGACTGGACAGATTCTAAGCATGACTGGTGGGATGGCAGCAAGCATACTTATGATTTAGCTGGAGATCAGAAACCAAATGTTTCAACGACGAAACAAGCTGATGGCACGACCAAATTAAATGTTGTTTTGCCAGATGGCTACCACAGTTCAGACAGCAACTACAACACTATTCAGCTAACCTACACGGCATCGGTTAAGGATGATGAGACTTGGCTGGATATGAATAATACCAAGAAGTCTTACACCAACACCGTTAGCTGGAATGGCTACACTGACCGGCAAACGACTACCGAAACAAGAGAGGTTTCGGCTTTGAAGAAAAAAGGCGTTCAGATCAAAGATTCTTATGGCAACCCAACCAATGTGGTTGGCTACCAAGTTGACATTAACCCGCAGGGCTTGGACCTGAATCCCGATGGCGATACGGTTGTCTTGAACGACCAGTTGTCTTTATCTAAAGATGGGATGGATGCTTACCTAGACCTGCAAAAGACCAAGCTTTATAAGTATGATCCCAAGGCAGAAAACCATATCGGGGATGAGATTGATCACAGTTTGTATTCACTGAAATACGACAGTGATACCCATCAGATCAAACTAGAATTGCCAGACAAGACTGCCTGCGTTTTGGTCTATCAATACAGCTTTGATACTGATAACTATACTAGTCCAACGATCAGCAACAAGGCTTCCTTAGCTGGCAAGTATTCAAGCAATGAATCAACCCAGTTGACTGATAGTTCATCTTCTGCCCATACAACCGAGCAAAAGATTTCCGTTTATAAAGTTGATAGCGATGACTATACCAAGAACCTGCCAGGTGCAGGATTTAGCTTAGAAAAGCTCAATGGCAGTTCTTGGCAAAAGGTTGCAGCTAAAGACGTTAATTTTGACGGCAAGCTGGTAACTGATAAAAACGGTAAGCTTGATTTGACAAACCTGGCCAATAATACGGTTTACCGTTTAAAGGAAAGTAAGGCGCCAAGTGGTTACAGCCTTAATAGTAAGTATTATTACCTGGTTTGGCTGAAGGGTGAGGAGACTTCAAGCGAGATCTACAATGGCCTGAGCGATACGGTCAAAAACGAAATTGG
Source organism: Lactobacillus equicursoris DSM 19284 = JCM 14600 = CIP 110162 (assembly GCF_001434815.1). Classification (GTDB taxonomy): domain Bacteria; phylum Bacillota; class Bacilli; order Lactobacillales; family Lactobacillaceae; genus Lactobacillus; species Lactobacillus equicursoris. The sequence continues at coordinate 16,111 of NZ_AZDU01000011.1, read as the reverse complement.
CAAGCAAAGCAACATCCACTTCTTCAAGACAGCCGGCGGTGCTATCTATGTGCCAGACGATTACTCCCAGCTGACAGTCACTAAACACTGGATCAACTCAGATGGCACGGCTGCTAAGCCAGGTGCGTCTAGTGTTAAGGTTGACCTTTACCGGGTTACGAAGAAGCTGAATGCAGTCAAGGTCAAGGTTAAGGTGGTCGATGTCAACAACCAGACTAAGTTTGAAAAAGAATGTTCAATCGCGAAAGGCAGCTCCTTCGCAATTGATTGGGGGCAATACGGCATGGAAAGCCAAGGCTTTGACTGGATCAATGTCAATGGTATCTCGCAAACTTTTGCCAAGACTGATACCTCATTTACCTTGTCAGCTGTCAATAGCGACACTACCATTCAGATCAAGACCAAGGGCTGGTCTAACACACCAGACGTAAAGTACCAAGACCCACAGTCAATGATCGATCAATCGACCAAGACCAAGGTGGAAACAGTCACCTTGGACGCATCTAACAACTGGCAAAAAAACTGGAACAATCTTCCTCACGAAGATGAGTATGGCAATACCTACTACTACTACGTCGAGGAAGAGTCAGTACCAGGTTACAAGACCAGTTACCGCAACAATGACGGCGTCAAATATGGTCAAATTGATGTCATCAACCAAGAAGAGAATGAATTTTATCACTTGCCACAATCAGGTGGCAGAGGCCTTTATGCACTCCTGGTGTTGGGGACTGCGATTGTGGCAAGCGGTCTGGCTTTTCGCCGGAAAAAGTTTAATTAGTTAATCTAAGTAAGAGAGAAAAAAGAAAGAGGTAAAAACGAATGTCTAAATTCGGACACAAGCTGAGTCACTTATTCAGTGCCTTAGTATTATTGCTCAGTGTGTTTGTGGCTCTGCCCGGCTTAGCCAAGGCGGACACCGCTCCAGAAACCATTAAGTTAACCATCAATGACAAGGCTAAAGACTTTAAGTACAACGGCTACCGTATCATGACAGCTGAAGTTAACGGCCAAGACAAGGATGCCGTTAAGTATACTTTGAATGACAAGTATGAAACGGCTGTTTTAGATGCTGCCAAATCAGTAGATTCAAGCGTAAAAGACTTTACGTCATTTAAGGCTTTTTTGAATAAAGAAGAAAATAAAAAGTCAACCAACTCAACCACTGGTGAAAGCAGCGAGATGAGAAAGTTTGCTGACCAGCTGTACAAGAACATCCAATCAGCAAAGCTTGAACCAGATAAGACTTTTAACAGTGGTGACAACACTGTCAACGTTGACAAGGAAGCTGGTTACTACCTGCTAGTTGACGCCACTGCTGACAATACTGACAACCCACACAACTACTCAGCAACTTTGCTTACCGGTTTGGTAAATAAGGACGTAACTTTGAACGTTAAGTCTAGCACTCCAATCGTTCACAAGAAGGTCTTGGAAGGCGACAAGGACAAGAGCGCAAGAAGCTACGTTGACGCTACTGACTATGCTGCAGGCGACACCATCCCATACATGATCACTGGGACCATCTCCAGCCAAATCAAGTCATACGACAACTACACCTACTACTTTACTGACGAACTGCCAAAGGGCTTAGACTTAGACGAAAGCTCAATCGATGTTCAAGCTGAAAAAGTAACTAGCGGCTACGCTAAGGGGATTAACGCTACTAACGCAACTAAGCTGACCAAGGATACTGATTGGAAGGCAACTGTAACTAAAAATAACGATGGTACGACTTCTTTGAGAGTTGACTTGAAGGACCTCAAGAAGCTGGTTGAAGATCACAAGATTTCAACTGATGACACGATCGTTGTAACTTACAACGCTAAGTTGAACAAGGATGCCGTAATCGGTGCAGCCGGCAACGTCAACAACGTTCAATTGCACTACTCCAACAACCCAACTAGTGGTGGTGAAGGTAAAACTACCAACAAGAACGCCAAGGTTTACACTTACGAATTAGACGTTAACAAGGTTACTGGCCAAAAGGCTTTGGCCGGTGCTGGCTTTACCCTGTACAAGAAGGATGCAAACGGCGAATACAAGGAAGTTAAGGTCTTAACCCCAGACGATGCTGTTGCTGGTTCTGATTCAAACGTGAAGAACAAGTACGTCTTCAAGGAATTGGACCAAGGCGAATACAAGATTAGCGAAACTACGGTACCGAAGGGTTACCACAAGGCAGATGATGTGACCTTTAAGATTACTGCAACTTTTGAAGGCCAAAACACTGCTGGTGCTGCTTTGAAGACTTTGAGTGTAGACAACAACAGCTTAACTGCTGACACCAAGAGCGGTATTGTTTCAACTAACGTTAACAACGTTTCCGACACTGGCTTAGTTTTGCCAAGCACTGGTGGCATGGGCCGCTACATCTTCTTAGCAGTTGGTGCCCTGGTGGTTGTTGCCGCAGTTGCCTTCCCAAGCCTCAAGAAGAAGAAGCTGCAATAATTAGGAATTTAAGTGAAAAAGAATAAGTCATTAATCATTCGTTTGATCATCATCCTGGCCGGTTTCACTATCCTTTTTTACCCCATGATTGCCGACTATCTCAATAACAAAATGCACGGGACGGTCGTTAACAACTATGCGGGGATCGTGAAAAAGACCAGCCAGCAAGACCTGACGAAACTTTTGACACAAGCCCATCAGTATAATCAAGAACTGGCTAATAACCCCGCTGCTTTTTACCATCCAAGCCTGATCCCTGGATATAATAAGCAGCTCCGCCTTTCAAGTACCGACGTGATGGCCTTCATCGACATCCCCAAGATCAAGGTCCACCTGCCAATTTACCATGGCACCTCCGAAAGCATCCTGGGTGACGGAATTGGCCACCTGAAGGGCACTAGCCTGCCGGTTGGGGGCAAGTCGACCCACTCGGTCTTAGTCGGCCACCGAGGCCTACCGAGTGCCACCTTGTTTACCGACCTAGACGAGATCAAGAAGGGCGACTATTTTATGGTCACGGTCTTAAATAAGAAGCTGACTTATAAGGTAGATACAATACATGTCGTTAAACCTCGCAACACGAAATACTTATATATCGTAAAGGGGAAAGACTATTGCACGCTCTTAACTTGTACCCCATACGGCATCAACACTGAAAGAATGCTGGTTCGGGGCCACCGGGTCAAGAACTTGCCGGAAAGTAAAAAAGGCAGTTCAAGATTTTACTTACCGCTGAAAAAAATTATATACTATAGTGTAGTAACTATACTTGTTCTGATTGTGCTTTTCTGGCTGTTTAGAATTGTTAAGCACTCCAGAAAGGCTTAGCCTCTTAAGTAGAGAGAGGGTGATTCCTTGAGAGAAGTTAAATCTCATCCACTTTGCAGCTTTTTCCTGGCCTTGGCCATGCTCCCTTGCTTGCTTTTACCTGTTTTTCAAAAAGCAGACAGGGTTGACGCGGCCGATGTTAGCAACATCACCATTCAGATGCACGACCTGCAGACCGGCGTTGCAATCAAGGGCGGCAGCCTGGTGGTTTACCAGGTCGCTAAGAAAGACAGTGCTGGCAAGTTCCAATATACCAGCCAGTTCAGCTCCGTGACTAAGTCTATCTCCTCTTTGAGTCAGGACCAAATCATGACCGCCGACTTTGCCAATACTTTGGCTTCGTACGTGACAGCCAACCAGGGCAAGCTGTCTGGGGTCAGCGCGCAAATCTCTGATTCTGGTGAAGCCAGCGTCAATGTGGAAGGGGATGCCGTTTACCTGGTCACCCAGGACACGGCAGCCTCTGGCTATGAGAAGATGAATCCCTTCTGCGTCGTTTTGCCGTACACCGTTGACGGCAAATCCATGAGCAACATCATTGCTCAGCCCAAGATGAAGAAGAAGATCACTTCCTTGCCAAAGTACCCGACGACGCCGACTACTCCAAGCAGCAACAAGACGCCGTCGACGCCAAGCACCAGTAAAAAAGTGAAGTCCAATCCCCGACACCCTGCTGTTCCAACTATTAAGGAAAACAAGAAGACGCCATCTGCCACTAACCGCGTGGTCAAGAGCCTGCCGCAGACTGGGCAGCTCAACTGGCCAATCCCGCTATTGGCACTGCTTGGCTTAACCTTCTTTACTTGGGGCTGGGCTGCCCAGGAGAGCAGCGAGCGATGAGAAAAAAAGGCAGAATCAGGATGCTGCTAGGGGTCATTTTGATCGTGATGGCTGGACTGTTACTCGGCCACAACCTGATTGAAGACCACCTAGCAGGCTCATCTGCCAAAAAGGTCGTCACTTCCCTGAAAGCGTCGACCGGGACCAAGGTTGCCAAGCCTAGCTTAAAGAAAACGGCCAAGGTAAATGGCACCGCCTATAGCGGCTACCTGTCTTTTCCAAGCCTCGGCTTGTCTTTGCCGGTAGCTGCCAAGTGGCGCTTTAGCCAGCTGGAAGTGTCGCCGGCGACTTACTACGGCAAGCCCGAGAACCGGGACTGGGTGGTGGCTGGCCACAACTTCACCACTCAGTTTGGCAAATTGACCAACTTGAATATCGGCGACACCGTCAACTTTGTGGGCACCAGCGGCTACACCTTCGTTTACCGGGTCGCCAAGATGGAAATCATCAAGCCGACCGCGATTAAAAAGATGGTGGATAATAAATACGACCTCAGCCTTTTTACCTGCAACTACGATGGGACCGCCCGCTATACGGTTCGCTGCAGCCTGGTCACGGCTAAGAGATAATGACTTAAGAGAACGAAAGCTTTGCTTTCGTTCTTTTTTAATAAAACTTAAAAGCGGTCCACTATCTTTTTCATGTTTTTTGCTAGATAATAGTAAATAAGAAATACTGAAAATTGTCATCTTTTTGCTAGGCAATTTTTGAAAAAAGTAAAAGACAAAAAAGAAGAGAGAAGAATAGATATGAGTAAGGCCCATAATCTGCTAGGGATGGGACTAATTGGCATTATTACCTGCTTGATGCTAATCCCGGTTTTTGAGCCGCAGCCAGAAGCAGGTGGGACTGGCCACGTGCGCCGGCCTGCCCAAAAAATTGAGAAAAAAGCTTCAAAGAAGACGCTGCTGCCGTTTCCGGATCCCGCTGACATGCGGGCCATGAGTGGAAAATATTACCTCAAGTCTAGCGAAAAGCGGGCTTATCCAAACTTGAGTAAGTACAATAAGGTCTGGATCCGGGTGTCGGTTTTGGGCTCTCGGGCTTACGTGATGAGCGGCGACAAGCCGGTTTACACCATGTACGCGTCTGCTGGCGCCATTAAAAATGGCAAGTCCAACACCCCGGTTGGCACTTACAAGATTCAAGAAGAGGGCGGGGAAGTTTTTTATAATAATAATGGGGTTGGGGCACGGTACTACATTTCCTACCACGACCACGGCGTTTACCTCTTCCACTCGGTGCCAATCAACAACTTTAAGTCCGGCGTCAAGGTCGGGAGCTACTACTACGGCTATAAGGGCGGCACCCACCTGACTACTTTAGGCAAGAAGCCAGACAGCCACGGCTGCGTCCGCCTCAGCGTTAGCGATGCCAAGTGGCTGTATGAGCAGCGGATGAATGGCGGACTGCCGGTTGGCAGCCGGGTCGAAATTAAGATGAAATAACTTGTTCATTGTTAAACGAGCAGTCAGCTGGTTGCCTGAGGCGGCCAGCTTTTTTCACGGAGATTTTTGTAAAAAAATCCGCAATTTTTACGCAGAGTTAACGGAAACAAACAATTATCATATAAAACGCTTACAGTCAAGATTTTATTTGCTCAATTATTCATTATTGGGTACAATATAGATGTAAGAAGCTTAGGAGGTAATTTTATGGCTTATTTCGTTAACGGTAATGACATTTTTAAGAAGGCTCGTAAGGAACACTACGCTGTTGGTGCCTACAACACTAACAACTTGGAATGGACTCGCGCACTTCTTCGTGGTGCTGAAGAAACCAGAACTCCATTGTTGATTCAAGTTTCAACTGGTGCTGCTAAGTACATGGGTGGCTACAAGCTCGTTAAGGACTTGGTAGAAGACTCAATGGACTCAATGAACATCTCAGTTCCAGTTATCTTGAACTTGGACCACGGTGACTACGACTCAGCTGTTGAATGTATCAAGCTTGGCTACTCAAGCGTTATGTTCGACGGTCACGCATTGCCAACTGAAGAAAACTTGGCTAAGACCAAGGAAATCATCAAGCTGGCTCACGAACGCGGCATTTCTGTTGAAGCTGAAATCGGCAAGATTGGTGAAAACCAAGGTGCCGGCGAACTTGCTTCAGTTGAAGACGCTAAGGCTTTCGTAGCTGCTGGCGTTGACAAGCTGGCTTGCGGTATCGGCAACATCCACGGCGTTTACCCAGAAGGCTGGAGCGGCTTGAACTTCGACCGTCTTAAGGAAATCGCTGAAGCTGTTCCTGACACTCCACTTGTTTTGCACGGTGGTTCAGGTATTCCTCAAGACCAAATCGAAAAGGCAATTTCTTTGGGTATCTCAAAGATCAACATCAACACTGAATTCCAACTTGCATTCCAAGAAGCTACTCGCAAGTACATCGAAGAAGGCAAGGACCAAGACAAGAGCAAGAAGGGTTACGACCCACGTAAGCTGCTCTTGCCAGGTACTGAAGCTATCACTGACTCAATGAAGGAAATGATCAGCTGGATGGGTACTCCATCAATCGACGACAAGGAAGCTGACGCTTCATTCGACAGAAGCTCACTTAACGAAGAATAATCTTCTGTTAGCTGCAAAAAAGATTTCTAGCTTTGCTAGAAATCTTTTTTCTTTTGTCTTGGATTTTGGTGGAGGTGGTTTTCCCTAAAATATGCAACGACCAGCTAAAATGTCCCAAAAGTCTGCAACGGTCGCTAAAAAAGTCCCAAAAGTCTGCAACGGTTGGTAAAAAAGTCCCAAAAGTCTGCAACGGTTGGTAAAAATGTCCCAAAAGTATGCAATAGATGACTTTATAGGTCCCGAAATTTTTTAATCAAAGCCAGAACTCTATGCAATATCAGCAAGCGTATAGTTTATTTAATGCTGAAAAGCAAATGTGCAGGAAAAATTGGATGAAATTGAGAAGTCATGCATAATTTTAGGGGGAAAATCTGGAGTGTTGCATAGAAAAGGGAAATTTTTTTGTCGTCTTGCATAGTTTTGGGATATTTTTTAAAAAAGGACTCGGTCAACCGACAGTTTCCCTAAAAATAGGGAATTAACCCTGATCCGGCAAGACCACGGTCACCCGGTCAAAGGAAAAGGGCTTGGTGAAAGACAGCCGCCAGGCCGTCAGCTGCAAATCTTCATCTGAGCCCGCGGCCAAGGGGTTATAAAGCGGGTCCCCGACAATTGGCCAGCCAGACGCAGCCAGGTGTACCCGAATCTGGTGGGTCCGGCCCGTCTCAAGCGACAGGGCGACTCGCGCCCGCCGCTTGGCCTCATCTACCGCCAGCACCTGGTAGTGGGTAACGGCGCGCAGGCCGTCTTCCCGCACCATGCGCTTTCTCTGGTCATCCGGATCCTGTCCAACCTTCAGCGAGATCGTGCCCGCCGCGCCCACGTTAAGCGGCGACAACAGGTCTACCTCCGCCACGTAGTCGCGTTTCAGGGTCTTCGAAATCAGCTGTCTGTTCAAGATCGGTACCACTGCCGGATTTTTGGCCACGAGCAAAAGACCTCCGGTCAGCATGTCCAGGCGGTGGACGATGTAGGGACTATAACCCAGATAGGTGGCGCAGTCGTTTAGCGCCGTCCCGTTTTCCCCCTGGTTGGGGTGGGTCTTTTGCCCCTTAGGCTTGTTGATAATCAGGATGTTGTCGTCTTCATAGACGATGTCCGGCATGCTGCCGCTCGCCGGGTAGTCCCCTTGAAGAGACTCCACCTGGTTCAGGTCCAGCGTCACCGTGTCGCCGGGCTTAACCAGCTCGTTGAAGTTCAAATACTGTCCGTTCACCAGGACCTTTTTTTCAATGCGTAAAAAATGCCGCCACTTACGAGGAACCAGGAGCTCCCGCAGCAAATCGCTGACAGATGCCGCCTCCCGGTCCGGGTAAATCAAGGAAAAATGGTAGTTCATCTGCGCCTCTTTTCTAAAAATTTCTTTGCCTTATCACAGTTAAGAATTGGATAACTTGCTAGTCCTCTATTGCATTTGTGTTAAAATCAAAGTGTTTAAACTTTGACTCACGGAGAAGGAGCAATTTAAATGGAAAACCGGCGCAATCGCCAATCTCAAAAAAAGTTGAATAATAATCGCCGCGGCTTAGGCGGCTGGATCAAGTACTTCCTGCACCGTTTCCAGATCATTCGCTGGATCATTTTGCTGGGCTTGACCTTTTTCTTAGGCATCTCTACTTATTATACCTTTGTCGTCAAGACGGCCAACCTATCTAACCTGGAGGCCTCCTTGTCGCAAAAAACGATCATTTACGACCAAAATAGCAAAAAGGCCGGCTCCGTGTCCTCGGGCAAGGGGACTTACGTCTCCTTAAGCAAGATTTCCCCGAACGTGCAAAAGGCCGTCGTCGCCACTGAAGACCGGACCTTCTGGACCAACCTGGGGGTTAGTCCTAAAGGGATCGCCCGGGCCGTTTTTAGCTACCTGATCCACTTTGGCCATATTTCTGGCGGTGGCTCGACGATTACCCAGCAGCTGGTTAAAAACTCGATCTTATCCCAAAAGCAGACCCTGTCCCGGAAAGTCGCCGAATTTTTCTACGCCATTCAGGTTACCAAGGTCTATTCTAAAAAGAAGATCATGGCCATGTACCTCAATAACGCCTACTTTGGCAACGGGATTTACGGGGTGCAGGATGCCAGCAAGAAGTATTTTGGCAAAAATGCCAGCCAGCTGACCGTGGCTGAAGGGGCGACCCTGGCCGGGATGCTCAGAAGTCCCGCCTTTTATAACCCCTTGTACTCGGTGAAAAATGCGACCTCAAGACGGAACGTGGTGCTGCAGCTGATGGTGGATAATCAAGCCATCAGCCAGTCCACGGCTAATGCTGCTAAAAAGCAGGGGATGAACCTGGTTGACAACTATCAATCCAATTCCGGCTACAAGTACCCATACTACTTTGATGCCGTGATCTCTGAAGCCATCTCAAAATACGGCTTAACGGAAACCGAGATCATGAGCAAGGGGCTCAAGATTTACACCAGCCTGGACCAAAATTACCAAAAGTCCATGGAATCCAGCTTCAAGAACAAGTACAACTTCCCGTCTAACCCGTCAGGAAGCGCCCGGGCCCAAGGGGCCAGCGTGGCCATGGACCCTAAGACTGGGGCTATCAAGGCTTTAGTTGGCGGGCGCGGCAAGCACGTCTTCCGCGGCTACAACCGGGCGACCCAGATGCGGCGCCAGCCAGGGAGTTCCATCAAGCCCCTGGCGGTTTACGCCCCGGCTCTTGAGAATGGCTACCACTATGATTCAAGCCTGTCTAACAAGAAGCAGGCTTTTGGCAAAAATAACTATACGCCTGTCAACGTCGATGGCCAATATTCAAGCACCATTCCAATGTACACGGCCGTGGCCCAGAGTAAAAATGTCCCAGCGGTCTGGCTCTTAAACAAGATCGGGGTGTCAACTGGCGTAAGCTATTTAAAGAAGTTTGGCATTACCGTTTCTAAGTCGGACCAAAACCTGGCCCTGGCCCTGGGCGGTCTGTCTACCGGGGTCAGCCCGGTCCAGATGGCCCGGGCCTACTCCGCCTTTGCCAATTCCGGCAACTTGCCAAACAATTCTTACCTGATCACCAAGATCACCGACGCTTCTGGCAACGTGATCGCCGAAAATAATGACACAGGAACCAGCCGGGTGATCTCTTCGTCAACGGCCAAGGAAATGACCAGAATGCTGCTGTCCGTCTTTACGACGGGGACGGCGGTCAACGCTAAGCCGTCTGGCTACTCCGTGGCCGGCAAGACCGGGTCAACCGAAGTTTCCTTTGCCTACGGCACCAAGGACCAGTGGATCGTTGGCTACACGCCTGACGTGGTCGTCGCCACCTGGGTCGGCTTTGACACGACCAACAAGACCCACTACATGCAGGGGATTTCCGAAACCGGGATTACCACGCTCTATAAAGCTGAGATGGAAGGAATTTTGCCATACAGTAAGCAGACCCAGTTCACGGTTTCAGCCGCTGAAACCAGCGCCAACGACTCGTCCAGCTCATCGTCGTCATCCAGTTCTGGCTTTGGCCAAAAGATCAAAGAAGCTATCGATGATGGCTTCAAGAATGCTGAGTCTAGCTTCAAGTCATGGTACAATAAGATTACTGGAAATTAAGCTGATTTTTACCTAGTTTTTTTAATTAGAGAGGAAAATAGAAAAAATGATCAACATTTACGACACCGCCAACCAAATGGCTGAAGACCTCCGCCAAACCCAACAGTTTGAAGCCTTGAAGGCTGCCATGGACAAGGTGAAGGCGAGTCCTGAAAGCCTCGCCTTGTTTAAGGAATTGGACGCAGCACAAATGGAAGTCATGGAAGCCCAAAGCGCCGGCAAGGAACTGAGCCAAGAACAAAAGGACCACTTTGCCAGCCTAAACAGCCGAGTATCCCAAGACACTACCTTGCAAGGGATGCTGCTGGCTGAACAAGGCGTTTACGCTTTGATGAACGACTTGCAAAAGTCCATTAGCCAACCGCTGGCAGATGCTTACGAAGATTTGAGAAAAGCCTAATGAAATTCATCCATTTAGCTGATGCGCACTTAGATAGTCCATTTCGTGGGCTATCTTTTTTGCCAAAAAGCGAATATCAAGAAATTAAAGATGCGGCTAACGAGTCTTTTACCCGGATCATCGATTTGGCCGTGAGAGAAGCCGTCGACCTGGTCTTGATCGCTGGGGACACTTTCGACTCTAACAAGCCAAGTCCCGCCAGCCAGGTCTTTTTTAAAAAAGAGATCGACCGCTTGACCGCGGCCGGCATTCAAGTCGTGATGATCTTCGGCAACCACGACTACATGCGAAAAAGCGACCTCTTGGTCAAGGAGGGGCCGCATTTTACCCTGCTTGGCGACGGCGAGCAGATCGAGCGCAAGGACTTTACTACTAAGTCCGGCTTTGCCTACAATGTGACCGGTTTTTCCTACGCCCACAACCACATTGAAGAAGACCTGCTCATGCAGTTCCCGGAAAAAGCACCAAGCTTTACCATTGGCCTGATGCATGCCGGGCAGGCCGCCGGGCAAAACAACGTCTATGCGCCTTTTACCCTGGAGCGGATGCGGGAACTTGGCTATGACTACTTTGCTCTAGGCCATATTCACGCCCGCCAGACCCTGCTGGCTAAGCCGCTGGTCGTTTACCCTGGCAACATCCAGGGCCGGGATATCGGCGAATTAGGGGCCAAGGGCTGCTATTTGGTCGAGGTGGACGAAGAAAGCGGGCAGAGCCAGCTGACTTTTTGCCCAACCAGCCAGATCGTCTGGGAGCAGGCAAATCTGGTTTTGGACGCTCCATTGTCAGCCAGCGACTTGGCAGACAAGATTGCGGCGACCCTGCGGGCTCATGAGAGTGCGGGCGTTAAGACTTTTGTCAGTTTGAAGCTAACGGGTTCAGAATACCTGACGCCGGACCAGCTGACATTTTGGCAGGACCCAGCGGCCTGGGAAGAAGCGTCAAGCCAGGCAAATTCGGCCCGCCTAGTCGACTTCCGGGTCAAGGTGAGAGGGTTAGTCCAATTGTCCAGTACCGACCAGGCGGCCTTAGACCGGGCCAAGGTGGAGATTTTGTCTGAAGAAAAGATTAAGCAGCTGGCAGCTTCTTGGATTAAAAAGGATCCTGAAGCCCGGCGGCTGGCGGAGAACCCAGAATTTTTGGCCCAGGTCAAGGAACTGGTTTCCGTTAAACTAGCTGACCGCCTGCAAGACATTGGGGGGAGCGGAGAATGAAGTTAAAGCAAATCCAAATTTATAATTTTGGTCAATTCAGCGATGAAATTTTTGACCTCCCTGATGGCAACCTGGCAGCCTTTTTTGGCGAAAATGAAGCCGGGAAGAGCACCACGGTCGCCTTTATCAAGCAGATCCTCTTTGGCTTCAATTTGAAAAATACCGCGTCTAGCTTTTTTGAAGATTATGAGCCCCTGTCAAAGGCCTACCCCATGGGGGGCAAGCTGGTCTTTGCCGGCGACGGCGACTGGGAAATCGAGCGGACCTATTCTAAAGGCGACAAGAGCAAGGTCGGCGCCGTCAAGGTTTGGCACCGGGGCCAGGAAGTGCCGGAGATCCTTTTTTACGACCAGATTCAAAATATTGATGGGAATTTCTACGCCGACAGCTTTATTTTTAACGAAGATCTGATGCGCCAGCTCGCCTCCTTGTCTGAAGAAGAGATTCTGGAGAACATCTACTACCTGGGGGCGGCCGAATCGAGCAAGCTCCTGTCTATCCGGAGCGACTTTGCTAAAGAAGCCAAGGACCTTTTTAAGGCCAGCGGGAAAAAGGCCCCGGTCAACCAGGACCTGATCTTGCTGAACGAGAAAAAAGAGCAGGTGGCCGCTAACGAGTCGGCCTTTGACGACTACCAAAAGCTAGAAGCAGCGCGCCTAGCCAAGCAAAAGCAGCTGGCGGACCTGATGGCCATTCGCAAGGGGCAAGAAGCCGAGCTCAAGCAGTGCGAGAAATTGCTGGAGCAGGCGCAAAATTATGAGAACTACCTGCGCTTAAAAAAGGCGCAAAAAGACGTGGCCTTTGACCCCGATCTTTACCAAAAGGCGGTGGACTTAAACGCCCAAATCAAGGCCTTGAAGACGGCTGCGGCCAAGGAAGTGGCCGAGCCAGTCGACCTGACTGACCTGTCAGGGGCCAAAGCCCAGCTGGCCAATTTTAAAGGACGGCTAGAGGACTTGACCCGGACCCTGCAGACGAGCCAGCTCCAATACGAGCAGCTGGAAGACAAGCAGCGGAATATTTTGGAATTTTCGCCTGACCTAGCCGATGTTAAGGACATGCCCGTGGCCGACTTCCAGCAGCTGCAGGCTGACTGGGAAAAGGTGAACGCCGAAAGCCAGGCCGAAGCAGTAGATGAGGCACCGCTGTCCAAAGGGTTGCCGCTTGCAGGCGGGATCTTGCTGGCAGCTGGGCTGGTGATCCTTTTTGCTAATCGGACTTTGGGGATCCTTTTGCTGCTGGTTGGTGCCGGCCTTTTGGCCTATGCCTTTTACCAAAAGGGGCAGGCGGGGCAAGAAAAGGCAGCTGCTAACGATTTGAAGCAGGATTTTGCCAAGAAGTACGTGTTTAGCAGCAGCGTCAAGGTGGACAGCCTAGTCACCCCATACCGGGACTACTCTTTAAATCGGAAGAGTATGGTCAGTCTGGACCAGCAGATCCAGGAAAGAGAAGCCGAGCTGGCTGACCTGGGTCAGGAAGTGGCCCTTTTTGCCAAAAAGACCCCCGAAAATGAACCAGCCTTAATCAACAAGCAGCTAGCCGGCGCGGAAAAGCAGCTGGAGGATTTGGCTGACCAGCAGCGGGTTTACCGGCAAAAGCAGGAGGCGCTTTCTGGCTACCAAAAGCAGATTGCTGATCTGGAAAAGCAGCTGTTGACCATCTTTAACCAGGCTAAAGTTGCAGACTTAGCGTCTTACCAAGCACTGGCTGCTGCTAAGCGCGAGCAGGACACGGCTAAGGCGCAGATCGAGGCCCTGGCCAACAGCCTGGGCGACCAGCTGCCACTTTTTGAAAAAGCCGGCTTTGACTTAGCAGCCTTGAAGGGCAAGATGGCGGGCCTCAGCCAGCAGCTGGCTGATAGCGACCGCGACCTGGCGGCTTTGCAGCAAGAGTCAGCTAACATTAAGGCTGAAGAGCGCCAGTACGCCGACTCCAGTCAGGTTTACGAGGGCAAGCAAAAGCTGGCCCAGCTGGAGGAGAAGTTTGCCCGCGACAGCCAGAACTACCTGGCAACGCTTTTGGCCGGCGAAGTCATCGGCCGGACGCTGGATCTGGCGTCAAACGATCGCTTCCCCAAGATGCTGGTCTTGGCTAAAAAGTACTTCGCCTTGCTGACTGGCGGCCGCTATCAGGACATCCTTTTGCCAGAAAAAGTGTCCAAACGGACGCCGATGAAGGTGGTTAGAAGCGACAAAAAGAAGCTGGCCGTCCAGTACCTGTCAAGAGGGACGCAGGAGCAGCTCTACTTTGCCTTGAAGCTGGCTTTTGTCATGCAGATTAGGGACAAGATTGATCTGCCAATCTTGATCGACGACTCCTTCGTCAACTTTGATGGGCCAAGAACGACCAATATCGTGAACCTCTTAAACGAGCTGAGCAAGAACAAGCAGATTCTGGTCTTTACCGCTCGCGAGGACTTGGCCAAGCAGGTTTCCGAAGTCCCGTACCGCTACGTGAAGGAGGCCAGCCATGCTTAAACATTTACTAGACTACAATGAGGGCGAAGAGTTTGACTTGACCTTATTGGTGAAAAATTCCCAGCTGCGGCAGGACAAAAAGGGCAAGCACTATTTGCTCTTGCAGCTGGCCGACAAGTCAGGGGCCGTCCGGGCCAACTACTGGCAGGCTGAGCCAGAAGACGCCAAGCGTTTTGAGACGGGAACGATCGTGGAAGTGGCGGGGCTGCTCGAGGACTACCAGGGCCGCGACCAGATCAAGATTTTTTCCATTCATCCGGTTAGCGCCAGCGAGAACGTGGACGTGAGCCAACTCGTCGCCGGCGCTCCGGAAGGAGAGAAGCAGATGCGGCGCGAGATTGGGCAGTTTGTGGCGGAAATTAAGGAAGAGAACTGGCATAAGCTGGTCAAGTACCTGCTGAAAAAGTGGGATGCGCGCTTTTTCAGCTATCCGGCGGGCAAGTCTAACCATCACGCCTATGAAGGCGGGCTGGCCTACCATACCCTGACCATGCTGAAAGACGCGCGGGGCCTGGCCGACAACTACCCGGCGGTCAACCGGTCGCTTTTGTACGCGGGCTGCATCCTGCACGACATGGGCAAGGTGCTGGAGTTGTCGGGGCCGGTCCAGACCAAGTACACGGCTGAAGGCAACCTGATCGGGCACCTGGTCTTGATCGACGAGCAGCTGGTTTTGGCGGCTCAGGCGCTGGGGATCGACCAGGAGAGCGAGGATCTGCTCCTGCTCCGGCATATGGTCTTGTCCCACCACGGCAAGTACGAGTACGGTTCGCCGAAATTGCCGGCACTGCTAGAAGCGGAGCTGTTGCACCGGATCGATGACTTGGACGCGGCAGTCAACGCGATTACGCGGGAGCTGAGCGCGACCAAGCCGGGCGACTTCACCTTGCCGCTGTCTTCGCAAGATGGCCAGCGCTATTACCGGCCGAAAAAAGAATATCAGTAAGAAAACCGACCGCGAGGTCGGTTTTTTGTGTGATCTGGGTCGGGTGTGGCCCCCGAAGTATGTCAACTAGTGTGGATTTTTGGCTAGGATCGCCCCCAAAATATGTCAACCAGTCTGATTTTGGTTGGGATCGCCCCCAAAGTATGTCAACCGGTGTGGATTTTTGGCTGTGATCGCCCCCAAAGTATGTCAACCGGTCCGATTTTTAGCGGGAATTGCCCCCGAAATATGTCAACCGGTCCGACTTTTTTGCGAAATTTGCCTCCGAAGTATGTCAACCGGTCCGATTTTTTGCGGAAATCGCGCCCGAAGTATGTCAACCGGTCTGATTTTTTGCGGAAATCGCCCCCAAAGTATGTCAACCGGTCCGATTTTTTGCGGAAATCGCCCCCGAAGTATGTCAACCGGTCCGATTTTTAGCGGAAATCGCCCCCAAAGTATGTCAACCGGTCCGATTATTGGCGAAATTTGCCCCTGAAATATGTCAACCGGTCCGATTTTTAGCGAAATTTGCCCCCGAAGTATGTCAACCAGTGTGATTTTTAGCGAAATTTGCCCCCGAAGTATGTCAACCAGTGTGATTTTTAGCGGAAATCGCCCCCGAAGTATGTCAACCAGTGTGATTTTTAGCGAAAATCACCCCCGAAGTATGTCAACCGGTCCGATTTTTGTCGGAAATTGCCCCCGAAGTATGTCAACCAGTCTGATTTTTGCAGAAAAAAGCCCCCGAAGTATGTCAACCAAGCCCGGTTGAGTCAAATCGGGGGCAGAAAACGGGAAAAATTAGCTTGGTTGAGTCAAGTTGGGGGCAAATATTTAGAAAAAGTGGTCCGGT
>NZ_AZDU01000109.1 GCF_001434815.1 Lactobacillus equicursoris DSM 19284 = JCM 14600 = CIP 110162 | reverse complement strand
TTTTTGATAAACGTCAATTTATAGAACTTTTTGGGGTAAGAAATTTGCTACGGATCAGCACCTAAATTGAAGACTAAAGTACCTTTTCGGTTTAATAAAACCAGCAAAGACAGTGTAGCTTTTTAATTATTTGATTAACCAATTTCTTTGCGCACCGCGGTTCTATTTTTAAGGAAGTGCGCATTGTCATTTTTCCGTTTGATTTTGACTAGCGAATGGTGAATTCTTTTGTCTTCCAAACTAATTAATCAAAGTATGCTGGCTTTATTAAACCGAAAAGGTCTCAGTGGAGCACATTCATTTTGTATATTTTTTTTCAAAACACTTTCGCAAATCTTCATCTTTTTTCTAGTTAGCTTTAAGTAGCCACTCCGCAGTATTAGTAATCTGTATTGGAAGGAATGTGTCCCAACGCACCCGCTTTATCATCACGAATGCTATTGACTTTAAAAAAGAAGCTAAATAAGAAGATTACGGCGTGGCTACTTAAAACTAACTAAAATTTTGTTTACTACTTTTTTTGAAAAATAATCGTCTGAAGGTTGGGCCCGTCATACTTGTACTTGATACCAACGACTTCACTTCTGTGTAGTTGCGCCAAGAGCAACACTCTTTGATCAGGGCCAATCTTTTTTTTCTCGATATAGGAAAGCAAAGGTATTTCTCTCATATGCTCTATTCGCATATACGCGATCACTTCTGTTATTAGTGGTGTTTCTTTGGTTCTTAACATTTCTTTACCTCTCTTTGTGTGATTATTATATGCAACTTTCGCGTTGTGATTTGCGAAGATAGTAACGGCTTTTGGTTTTGAGCCGTCTGACCTAAACGACACTCAAAGCGCTTATCCAGATTATGGCTTGATCTGAAACCTACGTGATCCATATTCAGCAACCTTTTTTTAAGAAAAGATTCTGTTAATGATCCCTTGTACTGCGCGAGTGAAGAACGAGATTTGGCATGTCCCGCTAACCTACGAAGTCTATATTCATCTAACGTTGGGAGCTATGGCCGATTTCCCCCGAATTAGTATATTTACTAAAACAAAGCGTCGGCGCTCACAGCAGCTCGTTAATGTTAATGACTTCTCGTAAATAATCCTAGCCGTCCCATGTATGAGTTTGATGATCGTGTTATTCCGCTATGACAGCTACGTAGCGGCACGATTTATGTTCAATTGTCAAAGGGCGGTGGTACCAAATCTTTTGCGAATCGATAAAAGAATTTTTTTGAAATAATTATTGCTCGATATTTGGATTAGAATATCTTCGCAAATCACAACGTGAAAACCGGCGTTACTTATTTTTATA
>NZ_AZDU01000108.1 GCF_001434815.1 Lactobacillus equicursoris DSM 19284 = JCM 14600 = CIP 110162 | reverse complement strand
AAGGTCAAATCTGCGTTTTCATTCGGTTTGCAATAGAAACACGAGGCAACGTTGTTATTTTTGCCTAATCAGAAAGTTTAACAATCAACTGGGCAATTCGTTATAATCCCCCGATTCCTACCAGCAATATTCGGAAACAGCCACTTTTTCAGCAAAAAATAAATCAATTTTTTTCAAAATAAAAACGGAAACTAAATCTAGTCTCCGTTTAAGTTAAGAAAAATTAATCTCTTAATGCCTTCAGACTTGAGCCAAAAATACTTTCAATGGCCACTGGGTCCCGGTGGTCAAAGAATTGACTTTCATTTTTATTCAAAGTGCTCATTACTTGCATGTCATCAGCACTGAGTTCAAAGTCAAAGACGTTGAAGTTTTCTTCCATCCGGGACTTGTGAACGGACTTTGGAATAACCACGATCCCCCGTTGCAAAAGCCAGCGCAGGATTACTTGGCCGTTGGACTTGCCGTACTTGGCACCAATCTTGGCGATCGTTTCATCAGTAAAGATGCCGTGCTTGCCTTCAGCAAATGGAGCCCAAGCTTCCGTAGCAACGCCTTGTTCCTGGTTGAACTTAACTTCTGCTTCTTCTTGGTACCAAGGAGAAACTTCGATTTGGTTAACAGCTGGCTTCACGCTGCTCATCAGTTCCAGGTTCATCAATTGGTCTGGAGCAAAGTTGGAAACACCGATGGACTTGATCTTGCCCGCCTTTTGTGCTTCAACCAAGGCTCGCCATGCGCCGGCCGTATCACCATAAGGTTGGTGGAGGAGGTAGAGGTCCATGTAGTCCAGGCCCAGCTTAGTCAGGGAGTCGTCGATCCCTTGCTTGGCTTTTTCATAAGTGAAATGGTCCACCCAGAGCTTAGAGGTCACGAAGATTTCGTCGCGATTCACGCCGCTCTTTTTAACAGCCTTGCCAACGGCTTCTTCGTTGCCATAAGCAGCTGCGGTGTCCAGCAGGCGGTAGCCAACGCTCAGAGCGTCGCTAACGGCTTGTTCAGCCTGGCTAAGGTCTGGCACTTGTGGCACTTGGAAAACGCCAAAGCCCAGTTGGGGCATCTTATTTCCGTCATTTAAAGTAATGTATTCCATATTGTTTAACATCCTTTATTCAAAAATTGTTTTTGCTTGATTAACTGTCTATAGTATAGGGGCGATTTCCAAATTTAAAAATTGCCGAATCAGCATATTGCTATACGCTCTATGTATAGTTTGGCGAAAAAAGGCAAAAAAATAACGCAGGCTTAAAACCTGCGCTAGCCCTCTCGGCTCAACTCTCAAGTCAACCAACCTCGGACTAAAGTCCGGGGCT
>NZ_AZDU01000107.1 GCF_001434815.1 Lactobacillus equicursoris DSM 19284 = JCM 14600 = CIP 110162 | reverse complement strand
CTTCTATTTCTTCGATCATCTGCTTTGAATTGCCTATCATGGGCGTTGTATAATATCGGTGAACTATGTTGGCCGCCTCTTTAAAATCTATCTCATGAGGCCATTTTCTGTGAGCATCAGCTATCCGGCAAAGGGATATGATTCTGTTGACCACGTTAAACATAATCAGCTGAGAGTACAACTCGATTTCTTGAAACGCTGGTTTTTTCGAATGAAAACATACTGCACCGAGATCATACTTTAGCTTGCGAAATGAGCTCTCAATATCCCAGCGCAGATGATACAGTTTTTTCATTTCACTAAGCGGGAAGTCGTTCGAGCTTAGATTAGTAGCTAGTACTTCCCACTTGGTGCTTCCCGATTGTGGGTCGTTGATCTTAAGTTTAACGATTCTGCAGTGGACCGGACAAAAGCTTTCAAAATCCCAGTGCGCTGTACGGTACTTAGGTGAATATTTGTCCTTATAGCGACGATTCGGGGCATTGATCTTGTGATACTCTGGATGAAGCTTCTTTTGCTTGGCGCTATTGGTGATGTTAAACGTCATCTCAAGATCGCATTCTTGATCGGGAAGAGCGCTAATTTCCCGAATAGCACTTTTACTTTGAGTTCTTAGACGGATAACATAGTTGCAGTTAGACAGTCGATTGCCATGCTCGAAAAGATTGAAGGATTCATAGCCGCGATCCATCAGTACGATATAGCGGTGTTGAAGTCTTAAGTTCTGAAGCATGTGCACAGCTGCACTGCGTTCATCCATACTCTTTCGTGATTGCAATAAGCAGTCTAGGTAACAACAATTTGCGATATCGTAAAGGATATTGGCATGAATCAAACATGTGCCTTTGGTCGTTAATTTATTATCGTCCGAAGGCTTTTTTCTTGTCTGAATATTGCATAGAAACATTGAATTCTTATCATACGGCAAGGCAAAGTCACTACCATCAATTGCCAGCAGCCGATAGCCATGATACAAAGCAGGCTGTTTCAAAGTTGAATTGAATTCATACAGAATTGCCTTAAATAATCTAGGGTTAACCTTTGATTTCTGCTGTTCGTAAGCCGACGCGGTCATTCGCTTAGAGGGCTTAGGAAATGCGTTAGCCAGCTCCTTGTTCAAGCAGTTTCCTTGCATGGCAAGAGTGGTCTTAATGAATGTCTTAGCATCCAGTTTTCTTTTACGCGTGAAGTCTTTGCTTGGATGATAAACAAAGTAATTAATGCATTCGGCAGCCATGTCTGTAACAGAATCAAGCTGTCTTAGGACTTGATGCTTCTTAGTCATGAAAATACGCCACCTTTGATAAAATCTCTAACCAAATATAGCGTAAATCGGTTTCAAAAATTGAGCA
>NZ_AZDU01000106.1 GCF_001434815.1 Lactobacillus equicursoris DSM 19284 = JCM 14600 = CIP 110162 | reverse complement strand
GCCGTGAGCTTATGTGGGGTTACGGATCCGGCTCAAACGGTAAAGCAACCAAGAAAACAGACTTCGTTTGCATGAAATGCGGGAAGCGTTTCGTTAAATAGTGAAAGGAAACTGGAAAAGGCTACTACGTAAAAAGAATGCACTACTATCGGCAGAATAATCAGCAGATTGTCAGCAGATAAAACAACAAATTAGGTCATGCAGAATGTGAGAATGATAATGAGAGATCCCAAAGTATATGTCACTTCAATGTTGCTTAAAGATGCAGATGGTGACCATATCTATGAAATAGATGTGGATGATGAAGAGGTAATAGTTGAATTGGAGGCTGTTTTATATTTCAGCCCTGAGATGAAGGAAATTCTAAGAACTTTTGATTATGGCAGAATACACATGCTAGTTGAAGCCCCTGGGATAGATCGTATTTGGATGACTTCAGACATACCAATCGATCAGCTTGCTGCGCTAAAGCTGGCAAAGGCCCAATTCAAGTTCACTATCGATTCAACTATCGCAAATGAATTGCACGTGATTTTAGCATATAGTTCAAAGCATAACGGGGATATGGGGATGACTGCATCAATAGAATCCGGGACTTTCTTCGAAACCTACATCCCTATAAACAGAGGTGACGGTAATGATGGACAATAATAATGTGCTTCAAATGCCTAGCGCAGTTTCTCAAGATGCAGGTACTTTATCTGAAAATGTCTCCATCTCCAAAACACGATATAATAATGGTGATGGAGGTGGCACTATGAAAGATGATCGCTATGTCACACACGCTGAACTGGAGTTGAACACCGAAAAAGTATTGCACCATATGGACAACAAGTTTGGCAAGGTTGATGCTAAACTTGTTGGTCTTGATAAACGCTTAACCAATGTAGACGAGCGCTTAGCTAGTATAGATAAGCACTTAACCAACGTAGATAAGCAATTCGTTGAGACTGAACAGCACTTGTCTAAAGTAGATAATCGTCTAGATTTGCTTGGTCAAAAAATAGATCAAATTCCAACTACAATTGAAAACTCGATCTTACGTGAACGAGAGTTTCAACGCCAGCAACATACAGAAACAATCAGATATATCTTTGGCACAATTGTTATTGGTTTGATTTCTATAGCTGTTGCAATTATTAGCTTGATGCTCTAGCGCTATGGTATATGCAAGTACACGAATAAAAAAGAAAAGAAGCCCGTTATAGCGGGCTTTTTTGCTGGATTTAACACGAATAAAAAGGAAAAAGACTATGGCTTACTATGAAAAACGATACAACGGTTGGCGTGCTAAAATCAACTGGTACGACACCAAAGGAAAAAGACACGCTAAAAGTAAGCAAGGATTTGCCACCAAGCGCC
>NZ_AZDU01000105.1 GCF_001434815.1 Lactobacillus equicursoris DSM 19284 = JCM 14600 = CIP 110162 | reverse complement strand
ATCGTAGGAGGTTCATATTTTGAAAAGAATACTGATAAAGATTGTGCTGAAAGCTGTCATTTTGATCGCTTGCTTGATTCCAGTTAGCCTAACAGGTTATGCGGTATTTAACCACTTCGCGCAAAAATCGGAGGCACAACAGACCTACGTTGCGTTAAATGACCAGCAAAACAAGCACAAGATTATTTTCTTTTACCGTGACACTTGTAGCACATGCCGAACAATTTACAAGCTAGTCTACATGCAAAAACTAGTCGCTCGTAATGTTGTAATGGTGAATTTAGACATGCCAGAGAATCGAACTTACATCAATCAATACAATCTTGTGAGCGTCCCAACGCTGGTGGTTGGTAAACACCAATACAGTGGAACTGACGTAAAAAAAATTAAGGAGTTGTTTAAATCAGCTCCTAAATTATTGAACCAGGAGGGCTAATCTTTGAATAAAATCTATCGAAAACTAGTAGCTTGGTTTACACATTATCGTTCACGTATTGGCAGTTATCTGTACATCGGTATGGCTGTTTTGTCGGTCGTTGGTACGGCATTTTTCTTGTCGTCACGTTCAATTTTTGTCGATGACAGCCCAATATTTGATAGCAAAATTGGGCTTGCTTCAGAACAAACCATCGGCAACGCGAAGGTAAAAATTGTGCAACGCAACATCAATTCCAAGGCAGGTTATGGCGAAATTTTGTTTGAAATTAATGAGTCAACCAGCAATAACATTGGCCAAAAATATCAAGCAATCATTGGTCAAGTTGAAAAAGACGGCAAGCACGAAACGGTATTGCCCTCCACTTTGAAGAAAGTTAGCGAGCACTACTACGTGCTTCAATTCAAAAATTTTAAACCAAAGTGGCATCGATTCTTGATTGATTTTGGACAGTTAGACAAGACACAGCTGATTGCTGGAAAAGACTATCAGCGCATGTTAAAGGGCGATAATGATCAGGCAACAAGCACTGCTAATACGAAAAAAATAGCACAGAAACCGTTCAATATCGACTACCGAAAGACAAAAACTAGCACAATTAGTAAGCCTCGTAAGAAAACTGTATATCTTGCTGAGGGATTGACTTTAGATCTCAATACAAACGAAAAAAAGATCAACACCGTTAAACAAGATATAAAAAAAGGTAACAAGCAACTGAAGGCTATGTACGACAAAATTAAAGCTATCAAAGCTGACGAAGCCTACCAAACTGATGCTGACATAAAAGATTCTGAGTCACAAATTACGACAATTAAGGCCAGCATTAAAAGCACTAAAGAGACTCTTTCTAAAGCGAAAACAGCATTGTCAGAGTTATACGATCAGCAGAATAATCTACGCGCAAAACTCCGCCGATTGAACCACAACTAGGCTAAAAATAGTG
>NZ_AZDU01000104.1 GCF_001434815.1 Lactobacillus equicursoris DSM 19284 = JCM 14600 = CIP 110162 | reverse complement strand
ATCAAGGCCCTGTAAATCAGCATCGTCATTAAGCCCCTTGCCCGTTTGTTCTTCACGATCATCTTTAAATCCAGCCGGTGCGTCATTTTTACCAGCTTCAGGTTGATCCTCAAGCCCCTTATTCTGTTGTTGATCGCTCTTCCTCTCAAAATCTTTGTTATTTGACTTATCGTCATTTTGCTTATCCTGAGGATTTTTCTTATTCTGATCAGTCTTTAAACCATTGTTTTGTTGTTGCTTATCCTTATCACCAGATTGATCTTTAGCCCTATCTTTGGATTCATTTTTCGCAGTCTTCTTTTTAGCATCATTTAAAGGCTTGCCTTTTGACTTACCAGCAACAATACCAGCTGCTACACCAATACCGCCAGAAGTCATCTTAGCGATTTCTTCAGCCGAGTCAGTTGCTTTATCAGCTACTGCCTTCCCGGCAAATAAACCACCAGCCAACGTCCCGGCTGATGTTTTCAGACCAGCATCTACGCCCATTGCTTTTTGAATCATAACTGGCCCATCAAGTAGGAATTCAATACCGCCTAATAGCATCAGAAATTTAGGAATTAATGGCGCATTGGCGATACCATCATTCCAAATTTGAAAAACTCTATACTGCCATAAAGTGGCGGCCAGAATTGCAAAAGACGTTAAAAACTGCATGAATAATTCTTTAAATTTGGTAAAGCTGCTAAAAACTGAAAGCCCTGCGACCTTCAAAAATCCAAAATCAAAGCCAATCCGGATAATTAAGACTGTAGAACGAATACTCATGATTGCTAACGCTAGTATCCCTAAAATATAAAAAATAATATTTTGAATAGGGTGCCAATGCCAACGATAATACGAATCGGTGACAATCCGTTTAAGAGAACTCAGCATACCGCTAGTATCTGCGATTTCTTGAGTTTCGTATTGTTTCTTGCCTGGATCAGAATTATCAACGATACGATATTTTAATAGTTCATCTTCATTGGCTTTCTTTGGATCTTCAATCTTTTCGTTAATATCGAAATAGTCAATATTGGGTAAATATTTAGCGCCTAATTTGTTTTTCTTCTTTTTGTAGTTAGTAATGTTCCAATTCTGTTTTCCCAACATATAAACGTCATCAGTCGTTTCTCTGAACTGTTGCATCGCGGCATTTTTTTGGTCAGTAACATCACTAGCCACCTCATTTACATGGACAAAAGACACCGCCGAACTAGTAATATTAGCCAAAGCCATCATTAAAATTACTATATAAAACATATTGACCGGTGCGTCGGATTTCTCCTCTCCTCGATTACGAAAAATGAATATTCCGAAAAGAGCCAATGCAATTAGTAGAATGAGTCCTCGAATTCCTGATAAAGAACTCCATAACTTATCGTCCAACGTGTCGTAGAATGAAATT
>NZ_AZDU01000103.1 GCF_001434815.1 Lactobacillus equicursoris DSM 19284 = JCM 14600 = CIP 110162 | reverse complement strand
TGTCAATAACTTGGGATAATGTCCCGAAAAATTTAAATTATTAGCGGGGAATTTTCCCCGCTATTTTTATGTGAATTTGTGATACTTGTGTGCTTTGTTCTGCTGCGCGATGAACGAAGCACGCTTCCAAGGATGGGACATCGGTGGAATATACTTCTTCCGCTGTCTCTTTTTCTCGGTCTCAAAATCGATATCTGGTGAGACTCTTGCATTCTTCGGAATCTCGGTCAAGGCATACACTTTCTCGTCAACGGTGACCAACAATTGACCATCCAATGCTTGAATAACCAGGCATTTAGTGCCTTTGGCAAAGCAGATAAGCTTGTTTGAGGCGTCTGTAGCTTGATAATAGTGATTCTTGTAGGAGATGGCCGATCCACTATCAAACGTACGTGGAGACAGTACCGCTAGCGTATAGTTGATCGTCTCGTCGTCAGGGCTGTCGGCGAACGCTGATTCAAATTTGTGAATGTCCTGCCCGAACTTGTCATTGAATTTTGGAACAAAAACCTCCCGCAGATACTTGTTGGCATCTTCGATTGTAGTTATGTTGTGAAGCCTCAGCTCTGGCTTCAAACGGCTTTGTACGGTCTGGTTTGCCCGTTCCACCATGCCCTTGGCCTGTGAGACACTAGTGGTTACGATATCTGTTCCCAAGATCTTGCAGGCATATCCAAATTGCGTAAGAACGTCTTTGTGCTCTGCTTTGGTTTTAGCCGTCTCATAATTAAAAACGGTTCGATTGTCGGTTTTGAATCTAAGAGGAATGCCATAGTTCACGAGAATCTGCTCATAGACGTGGTAATAGGCATTCAGGGTTTCTTGCCAGTCGAAGTAGGCGCCAACCAGGTTGCCTGTGGCGTTGTCTATTGCCAGGTGCAGGTGAGCCTTCTTATCGCCAAACCAGAGCAGAGAAGAGGCGTCCATTTGGATTTCTTCGCCGAAGTATTTACAGCGCTCGTGACGTGGATGAGCATCTTCCATAGCTATTTGATGATCGATAACCACTTCAGAAACTTTGTCAGCCTGTTTTGGGTGATCCCGATACCACTTCTTTTTGGCCATTTTCCGCTTTGTCTGTCTCCAAGGTTTGGGTGAAAGGATGTAGTTGTCTTTAAGCAGGTTGTAGACCTTGGTGTAGGAAACAGAAATGTGTTCGATCTCCTCGAGCAACTCGACAAAGTGTGTTAAGTTGCAGTCTTGATATTTGGTGCGATATAGAGTTACAATGTGTTTGTTAATTTCTGTGGTGAGACAATTAACAGGTAAGCGGCCGGTGTTCCCATGAACAAAGGCCGCTTTTCCTTTGCTTCGATATTGGTTAATTCTTCTGTTTAGCTGTCTGACAGAGATGCCTAAGATCAGTGCAGCTCTTTTCTTGTTTCCGCCATGATCAACCAACTCTTTAATGATTTTGTATTGTTCTTCGTATTTCATAGTTAACCTAACTTTCTTCATTGTC
>NZ_AZDU01000102.1 GCF_001434815.1 Lactobacillus equicursoris DSM 19284 = JCM 14600 = CIP 110162 | reverse complement strand
CGTTATGCATGATCAGCCGGCACTGCTTTCTGCCTTTTCTCGCGATTGCTTCATGAAGTGGCCTTTGGGCAGATGAAGATTTTTTGCGGTCAACGTAGGTTTGCGAGCCATCCTGAAAGCTTGCTTCTGGGAATGCCGCCATCATCCGCTTGCGCTTCAAGCCCCTCACTTCAGTAAGGGGTTACCATTGACTCTGTTTACACTTTTTATCTATCTTGCTTTCTAGATGTTAACACTATAATCCAGCCAAGCCAAGCTTGTCCTGACATCTTATAGGAAAAAACTTTTTTATACAAAGTCAAATATATAGTAAAACTATTTTTTACCGCTTTCAAGTGCCTAAAAGCGGCTTTTACCTTTTTTTAATCATAGTTTTTCTATGTTTTTACATAATCGTATATTTTAGACACCAAAAAAGCAATCGAGGGTTCGACTGCTTTTCAGGTAGTGTATATGTTGTGTATATCAGGGAAAGAAAAATATAAGAAATATGAGTTATAGAAGAGTTCTCCATCTCTTCTATAGTTCTAACTATACCGGCCATTTTTGAACATTCTATGATCAAGCTGGTGCGGATCAATGAAATTTAAAAATAACATCGTTATTTTTATCTGTTATTTTCCAGTTAAGAAAACGCATTCTTGGCAGAAATCAGCAATTTCTTGTATCTTTTTCGGGGTTATAGGTTTATAATTATTACCTGTTATGTACCTTAAAAAATATCTACTACAAGGAGAACAAGATTTTGATGCACAACTTGTTAAATGAGTTCTTTTCTACTGGACTCATGATTCTGTTCGGTGTGGGAGTACACTGCGATGACGTTTTGAACAAGACTAAGTACCATGGTTCTGGCCACATTTTTGCCATTACTACTTGGTCATTCGGCATTACTGCCTGCCTCTTTATCTTCGGCGGCGTTTGCATGAACCCTGCAATGGCTCTTTGCCAAGCTATTTTGGGCTTGATCCCATGGTCAAGCTTTATCCCTTACACGATCGCTGAATTCCTCGGCGCCTTTGCTGGTGCTTTGCTGGCCTACTTCATGTACGCAGACCACTTCAAGGCTTCAGAAGGCACGATCGATGGGATTGCAACGAGAAACATCTTCTCAACCAACCCTAACGAACGCAACTTGCCTCGTAACTGGATGGTCGAAATGATCGCCACTACCATCTTCTTGACTGGTATCTTGGCTATCGTTGCCAACTATGAAAAGTTTGGCTTCACTCCACTCCTTGTGGGTCTCTTGGTATGGGCAATCGGTATGGGCCTTGGCGGTACTACTGGCTTCGCCATGAACCAAGCCCGGGACCTTGGTCCTCGTTTGGCCTACCAAATCTTGCCAATCAAGAACAAGGCTAACAACGACTGGCAATACGGTCTGCTTGTTCCTGGTACTGCCCCATTTGCTGGTGCAGTTTTGGCTGCAGCCATTGTTAAGTACTACTTAAAGCTGCACATCTAATAGTAAAAGCGCTGGATTCAATCCAGCGCTTTTCTTTTTGCCTTCGATGGCGTGCCCCCTGACGACGTAGCCACGACTCTTTTTA
>NZ_AZDU01000101.1 GCF_001434815.1 Lactobacillus equicursoris DSM 19284 = JCM 14600 = CIP 110162 | reverse complement strand
AAAATTTACGTCTGGTTTATTTAAGACGCAAACAGGCTGGCAGAGACAAACAAGGATATGCATTAAAAGGCTGGTCTAAAGCTGTTCCATTGCTTATCAACCTTCAACCGGCTGGAGGCAGCATTAACGCTCAAATTTACGGGGAGAACTTGAATTACATGCTGTCGGGTAAGTACCAGGGCAACTTGCTAAAGTCGGCGGAGAATGAAGGCGACGGTCTCTGTGTTGATGCTGAGCCAGAAGCTGATCCAGACTATGAAATCGTAGCAATACAAGAGTATTCAACTCACAAGAACATTTCTTTGAAAAGAAGGAATAAGTGATGCAGTCTTCCTTTGAAATCAAAGGTCTTGACCGACTTCAGGAAAAGCTAAAAAAGCTGCCTGGTGTCACGGAAAAGGCAATCCAAAACGGCGAAGAAGACGTTATGGACCAAGCGGAGGCTTACGCGGTTGAAGAACTTCAGAAAACTATCAAATATTCCACTGGTGAAATGACTAGATCCTTGAGAACTGAAGTAAAGCTTAAATCAACGGGCGAAATTGTCGGGCGGTTATGGTCTAATGACCCTATAGCCGTTTATCGTGAATTCGGTACGGGCCGTAATGGTGAACGGTCGCCAAAGATTATTCCTCCAAATGTTACATTGACTTATAGGCAAACAACCTGGTTTATACCTGTTGATAAAGTGGATCTTGATTTAACCGCTATTTACGGTATGCAGAAAATCAAGATCCATGATAAAGAATTCTATAGGACCAATGGCCAACCGGCCCGCCAATTCTTAACACCAGCTATCGAAAAGGCCGGACGTGATGCGGACGAAATCATTTCTAAAAGGATCAAGGAGGCACTAAATGAAAATCTTTGATGTTAAAACGCTAATCTATCAAACACTTGATAGCATTCCAGAATTACAAGGGAACATTTATCCTCGGTATCCTGAAGAATTAACTACATACCCGCTAGCGGTTTACTCGACTTCACATGTTACGGTTCAACGGAACGCGGACCAGGAAGAATTACTAACCAGTTGGTCCTTTACGATTGATCTATTCTGTGAAGGATCACCTCAAGAAATCGAAGATAAAATTATTGATACATTTAGCCAAATGGGGTTCACCTATTCGGCAGTTGACCAAGATTTAAACGGCGTTTCGCGCGTGGCTATTACCTTTTACGGGGTGGTAGATAACCAGATGAAACACGTTTACCAAAAATAGAAGGGATATTACAACATGCAAGAATTCAAGTTGCAACAATTTGCGGTAGATGCTAGCGATGGTTTGGCTGGCACTGGTACCAAGCTATCATATTCAAAGGACGGCACTTCATGGACTGACATCACGGACGTTAAGACCATTCCAGCCGTGGGCGGTACTCCTCAAACCATTGATGTAACCACTTTGGCAGATACTCGCCAAAAGCAGATTCCAGGTATTAAGCAAAGTTCATCACTCGCTTTCCAATGCGTTTACAAGGGCGACAACTTTAAAAAGGCGCAAGCAATTTGTGATAACAATGTAACCTACAAGTTTAAGGTTACCTATCCAG
>NZ_AZDU01000100.1 GCF_001434815.1 Lactobacillus equicursoris DSM 19284 = JCM 14600 = CIP 110162 | reverse complement strand
TTTTCGCCTGAAACAGAAATATCATTGGGATTACAGCCACCGCCAATTTGACCGATTGTTTCACCTTGACTGAAGTTCTTTGTATTTTTCATTTCGGCCATAAATGACGCAACCATCTTGATCCAGTTAGCCGTGTTAGGAGGACAATAGACGGGGCCTAGTTTGTCCAGCGTGTTTAACCCACGTTCGACTACCAGGTTGTGCAACGTCTTCTTAGAAGCCTCCATGCCCTCTTTCATGCTACCGTAGTGGATTGGTACCTCATTGATTGACATACCAGAGGGGTTATTATCAATTCGGCAAGCACTTGAGGTGCCACGGCCAGATTCAACCATCATGATCGCGGCCGTTAAATACACACTGACTCCCGCTTCATTTGAGACATCA
The DNA here is from genome assembly GCF_001434815.1 of Lactobacillus equicursoris DSM 19284 = JCM 14600 = CIP 110162. GTDB lineage: Bacteria > Bacillota > Bacilli > Lactobacillales > Lactobacillaceae > Lactobacillus > Lactobacillus equicursoris. The sequence goes on along the minus strand of NZ_AZDU01000100.1, from coordinate 1,243 downwards.
ACAATATCCTGAGCATGTGGTCCAAGCGCACCGCCATTTTTAAGCATGTAGGCCTGAAATTGCATGCTATTAAAGTCTTTATCGACTAATGAAGTTGCACCACTCCCCCCACTAGATACAGTCGAGCAGCCGGTATTATCTTTGTTCATTTCATTCGCAGTTAGCACAGAAATTGCCGAAATAAGAACAGTGTTGACAACTACCAGGGTACAATAGAGAGCGCCAAAACCTAGCGCGACCCCCATCAAAATCAACACGATTTTTTTGGATAGCCATTTCTTCATCGTGTAACCTCAAGCTGTTGGGACGTTTCTTTTTTGACAGAATTATTCGCACCAGGGATCAACCGATTTAGCGGATTTAATGATTTTTTATCCTCAACAACAACCTTTTCATTCTGAAGTAATGCCTGGGCTTGTTTGAGATCTTTTTGTTTAGTTAATCGCGATTTAAGCTGGCCGGTTTTTTCTAGTTCCAAAACTTCATTCCAATCACCGTTGTTGATGTTTGGCATCTGGAGAAATGGGTGCATCTCAAAGTCTTCAGCCTTCATTTTTTTTAAACTATCTTTTACATACTCACGACCGTGTTCGTCATTGTTAACTGCAAACACAACCTCTAACTGCTCATTGTCCTTTACAAAGGGCGTGAGTGATTCAATCTGTTCCTTCATAGCATCATATTTTAAACCGCTCTGTGAGAAATATATGGCCTTCTCCGGGTCGTTGGTTTTGAGATTATGCTCAATCAAACTGAGAGCCTCAATCGGAGATTCGGTTACATACAGCCGTAGTGGTTTGGTTAAGTCTTGAAATATGGGAACACGAAAGCCGCCTGTGCTACTTGAATTAGCCGCTATCCCTTTGTAATATGGGCGTCCAAGTTTACCCGTAGCCTGGTTCAAACGCTTTTCAAATGGCTGTCTGTAAGTCCCCTGGACATCCGCACCAACAATATTGGCCACGTTATTTGGATCAGTCCATTTAAATAAGACATTTTCTTTATTATCTGAACTGATTAAACCAGCTTTAGCCAGGTTATCAACATATTTGGGATCTAAAAAACGCTCATTCACTAAGAATGAGCGTCCTTTGTCAGATAATGTATTTGTATCAAAATTTCCACCCTTACTGAGTGCCTTCAGCGAGAATGGTGGCTTTTTTTCATGGACACTTTTCTGCTGAATAGATTTGCTGATTCCTGTACCTTTAAAACTTAAAAGCTGATTAACCGTCTCCTCATA
>NZ_AZDU01000010.1 GCF_001434815.1 Lactobacillus equicursoris DSM 19284 = JCM 14600 = CIP 110162 | reverse complement strand
CGGTTGAGTCAAAATGGGGGCAAAAAAGCGGTAAACCGGATCCGGTTGAGTCAACTCGGGGGCAAAAAAAGGGAAAAAGCGGTCCGGTTGAGTCAACTTGGGGGCAAAAAAGCGGCAAACTGGGTTCGGTTGAGTCAACTTGGGGGCAAAAAAGCGGCAAAAACAGTCCGGTTGAGTCAAAATGGGGGCCAAAAAGCAGCAAATCGGATCCGGTTGAGTCAAAATGGGGGCAAAAAAGCGGCAAACCAGGTTCGGTTGAGTCAAAATGGGGGCAAAAAAGCAGCAAATCGGATTCGGTTGAGTCAACTTGGGGGCAAAAAAAGCTGCAAAAGCGGCCCGGTTGAGTCAACTTGGGGGCGAAAAAAGGGCAAATCAGACCCGGTTGAGTCAAACTGGGGGAGGGATGCACACAAACTGACTCAAGTAATAGGCGTTGCTGCCCAAAATTTACTCAACTATGGTCCTTTTTTAAAAAAGCGTGCACACAATCATACTCAAGTAAGCAAAACTGTGGCCCAAAACTTACTCAACTGCCAGCCGATCGACCTTAGTTGAGTAAGTTCGTGAGCAGCTTTTTCTTTACTTGAGTAAACTTGTGTGCAGTCAATTTGCTAGTTGACATAGTTTTTGTGCATGGTCTGGGTTTGGTTGAGTAAGTTTGTGAGCAGCATTTTCCGCAGTTGAGTAAATTCGTGTGCAGCAAGAATTACGGTTGAGTAATTTTTGGGAAGTTGAAAAATTATTTTTTAAAAAAGGCTCAAAATGATCTCAACCGAAGCGATGCTCTGCTCAAAATGATCGCCACCTCAACCAAGCTCCCGTGTCTCACCCCGTCCCCCAAAAAATCGTCCTTGTTAAACCACCCCATTTTTGGTATATTAAGGATGAAAACGATTATTCAATCATAAGGGAGTAACGGCAAGCCTAACCAGACTTGCGACAAGACCAACAGCCGAAGGCACTGCGCCTTCTGGGCTTGTCTTAATTAGTGAGACTTATGTGCCAGCGGCTAAGCCGGGGCACGTGAGTCTCTTTTTTTCATAAGGAGGTAGAAAAAATGGCTAAGACCTACTACAAGCAGGATATCCCCAGCTTGCTGGCCGAGTTCGACACCGACGCCAACAAGGGGCTATCTGACAGCAGCGCTAAAGAGCGCTTAGCCAAATACGGGGCTAATGCCCTTGCAGGCAAAAAGAAGCGGTCAATGTTTGCCCGCTTCATGGACCAGTTCAAAGATTTGATGATCATCGTCTTGCTGGTCGCCGCCGTTTTGTCCGGCGTGGTGGCCCAGGAATGGACCGACGCCGGCATCATCTTAATCGTCGTTTTGCTGAACGCCATTCTCGGCGTCATCCAAGAAGCCCGGTCTGAAGCGGCGATTGAGGCCTTGAAGGACATGTCAACACCGAGCGCCAAGGTCCGGCGAGATGGCGCCGTTGTTGAGGTGCCGTCAACCGACCTGGTCCCTGGCGACATCGTCTTGCTGGAAGCCGGCGACGTGGTGCCGGCTGACCTCCGCCTCACCGTGGCCGAAAGCCTCAAGATTGAAGAAGCAGCCTTGACCGGTGAGTCCGTGCCCGTTGAAAAAAGCAACGAAGTCCTGCAAAAAGACGACGTGGCCCTGGCCGACCGGATCAACATGGCCTACTCCAGCACCAACGTCACCTACGGCCGCGGCGAAGGGATCGTCGTTGCCACCGGGATGGAGACCGAGGTCGGCAACATTGCCAAGATGCTGAACGAGGCTGACGAAACGGATACTCCGCTCAAGCAAAACCTCAACCAATTAGGCAAGACCCTGACCTACATGATCCTGGCCATCTGCGTGATCGTCTTCATCATCGGGGTCATCCGCAACCCGCAACATGAACCGTTGAACGCCCTCTTGATTGACATGTTCTTGACGGCCGTTTCTCTGGCTGTCGCCGCTATCCCAGAAGGCTTGCCGGCCATCGTCACCATCATCTTGGCCCTGGGCACTCAGGCCATGGCTGACCACAAGGCCATCGTCCGCAAGTTGCCAGCCGTTGAAACGCTCGGCGCAACCGACATTATCGCGTCTGACAAGACTGGGACCTTGACCCAGAACCGGATGACTGTGGAAAAAGTCTACTACGACGGCATTTTGCACGATTCTAGTGACGACATCGACCTGGCCAACCCAGCTATGATCACCATGCTGCTGGCCAACGACACCAAGATCCAAGACGGGGGTGAACTTCTCGGTGACCCAACCGAAACGGCCCTGGTCCAATATGGCTTCCACAAGAACTTGAAAGTCCTGGACTTTTTAAGCGAGCACCCAAGAGTAGAAGAAGTGCCATTTGACTCTGAACGCAAGCTCATGAGTACCGTCAACAAGTACGACGGCCGCTTTATGGTGGCTGTTAAAGGTGCCCCTGACATGCTGCTGGACCGGGTTAAGTACGTCAATATCAACGGCGACTTGTCCGAAATCAGCCCGGTCCAAAAGCAGGCCATCTTAGATACCAACAACCAGATGGCCAAACAGGCCTTGCGGGTCTTGGCCATGGCCTACAAGTACGTTGACCAGCCTTACGCTGACCCAACGACCGACAATGTTGAACAAGACCTGATCTTCGCCGGCTTAGTCGGCATGATCGACCCTGAACGGCCTGAAGCCAAGGATGCGATCAAAGAAGCCCACGCTGCCGGCATCAGAACGATCATGATTACCGGTGACCACCAAGTCACCGCCCAAGCCATCGCTGAACGGCTGGGCTTGGTTGAAAAAGGCCGAGACGAAGCCGTCATTACCGGGGCTCAGCTGGACAAATTGAGCGACGACTACTTCACCAAGCACGTGGGCGACTACTCCGTTTACGCCCGGGTTTCTCCTGAGCACAAGGTAAGAATCGTCAAAGCCTGGCAGGCTAATGGCAAGATCGTGGCCATGACTGGTGACGGCGTTAACGACGCCCCAAGTTTGAAGCAAGCCGACATCGGGGTCGGCATGGGGATCACTGGGACTGAAGTCTCCAAAGGTGCGGCCGACATGGTCTTGGCCGACGACAACTTTGCGACCATCGTTGAAGCTGTGAAGCAGGGGCGGAAGGTTTTTGCCAATATTCAAAAGGCCATCCTGTACCTGATGAGCTGCAACGTCGGCGAAGTCTTGACGGTCTTCATGATGACCTTGCTTGGCTGGGACGTCTTAAAGCCAGTCCAGCTGCTCTGGATCAACCTGGTCACTGACACCCTGCCAGCCATTGCCTTGGGTGTTGAGCCAATTGAGCAAGGCATTATGAAGAAAAAGCCTCGCGGGAAGAACTCCAACTTCTTCTCAGGCGGCGTAGCCAGCTCCATCATCTACCAGGGGATCCTCGAAGGGGTCTTGGTCTTGACCACCTACGGTTTAGGCCTCCACGCTCTGCCGCACGGATCTAACCCGCACGAAGATGCCTTGACTATGGCCTTCTTGACTTTGGGCCTGATCCAGCTCTTCCACGCAGTTAACTCCAAGTACATCAAGCAGTCCATCTTCCAAGTGAACACCTTGAAGAGCAAGTGGTTCAATATTGCCATCTTGGTCTCCGCCCTCGTCATGGCGGCCGTAGAGCTGCCATTTTTGACCAAGGTCTTCGCTGTCTCCGAGCTGAACCTCGACCAGTGGCTGGTGGTCCTAGGCATGGGCATCTTGATGATCCTGATCGTGGAAATCGTCAAGTTTTTTGAAAGAAAAAAGGACCAAAACTAATTGACAAAAGCTTGACAAAAGGCCCGTGTTACCGCTAACATATGTTATTAGACGTGTTACCGGATGGGCATTAGTCTGCACCTTCTCCATTTAAGGGGAAAGTGCAGACTTTTTTATGTGTGAGAGTTAGAGTTATGGAATTTATCAAAAATTACAACAATAATGCGGCCTTGGTCAAAGACGACCAAGGGCAGGAATGGATCGTGACCGGCAAGGGGGTCGGCTTTGGCTTGAAGCCGGGGATGCAGGTGCCTGAAGCCAAGATCGAGCGCCGCTTTGCCTCAGAAAAAGACGAAGAAGTCGAGCCCGACGTGGTGGCCGGCATCACGCCCAAGGCTTTTGAAGCAACGGACCAGATCGTCAAAAAGATGGCGGACGAATACCAGCTCAGCTTTACCGGCTACCAGTACTTTGCACTGGCAGATCACATCGACTTCGCGGTCAAAAGAACCCTGGACGGCGGGGCCGCGCCCGACGGGATGGTAGCCTGGGAAGGGGCCAAGCTTTTTGCCAAGGAATATCGGATGGCCCAAGAAGCCGTGGAAATTATTGAAGAAGTTACCCATATTGAGATGGCCAAGAGCGAGGCTATCTACCTCATGTACCACTTCATCAACGCTGAATCCGACGGTACCAAATTGCAGGACACGGTCCGCCTGGCCCAGTACATCACCGGCATTGTTAACATTATCCAGTTCCAGTATGGGGTGACCTTAGACGAAGGCAGCTTCAACTACCAGCGCTTTGTTGGACACATGCGGGCCCTAATGGTGCGAAAAATCGTCGGCAGCAAGGACACTGCTGAGCTGGATCCAGCCATCTTGAACCTGATGGAGGCCAAGTACCCAGAAGAAAAAGAGACCGTGGACCGGATCCAGACTTACCTGCAAAATAAGGCGGGCTGGACCTTGACGCCAGACGACCGGGTCTACCTGATCCTCCACATTTGGCGGGTCACCCACCGGGACGAGGAGGAGTAGACTTTTAAAAAATTCCAATTCACTATTGACACCGCTTCCAAATCCTGGCATAATAAAAGCATCAAAAGACGTGTTACTATTAAATTAGGCATGGGTCTACTAAATCGTTAAAGCTCTATCTTTGCTTTAGCATTAGTAGACTCTTTTTTTATCAATTTTCTAGTATTGTGTGGTGTGTTACTGGTTCGACCAGGCATGAACCCGGCAATGGCTATTGTTAGTTTGTAGCCCTTGCTGGGTTTTTCTTTTGAACAAAACTAAATCTTCAAATCATTTAGTTTAAATTTAAGGAGTTTTAATCATGGCTAAGAATTACGATGAATTAGCTAAAGATATTGTGGCCCACGTGGGCGGGGAAGACAACGTTTCTTCCTTGAAGCACTGCGTGACCCGCCTGCGTTTTGTCTTGAAGGACGAAAGCAATGCTGATACGGATTATTTGAAAAAGCGCGACGGCGTGATCACTGTCGCTAAGGCCGGCGGCCAATACCAAGTGGTAATCGGCAACGCGGTTGGTGACGTTTACGACGCAGTTTTGAAAAATAGCAACATCAAGGGCGTCGGCGAAGTTGCTGAAGACGATGCTGAAGAAAAGCCAAAGGGCAACCTTTTTGACCGCTTCATCGACCTGATTTCCAGCGTCTTCCAGCCAATGCTGGGTGCCCTTAGTGCAGCCGGTATCTTGAAGGGGATTACCGCCATCTTAGCCGCCAGCGGCGTACCAACCACGTCAGGGCTGTACATTCTCTTCAACGCCATGGGCGATGGGATGTTCCAATTCCTGCCATTCTTCCTGGCTTATACGAGTGCTAAGAAGTTCAAGATGGACCAGTTTACTGCCTTTGCTCTTGCTGGGGCCATGCTTTACCCGACCTTAACCACCACGGTTAAGTCAACGACTAACCTCTTTGGGCTTCCGCTCAGCTTGCCAAATGGCGGCTACTACTCAACGGTGGTGCCAATTATTGTGGCTGTGTGGTTTGCCTCATTAATTGAAAAGTGGACCAAGAAGTGGATACCAACTGACGTTAAGATGTTCGGTGTGCCATTAATCACCTTGCTGATCTCAATCCCGGTTTCACTCATGGTAATTGGGCCAGTGGCTAACACCGCTTCAAATTGGGTTGGTGATACCTTTACTGCAATTTACGGCGTAAGTCCAATTGTTTACGGGATTGTCTTAGGTGCCTTGTGGCAAGTCCTGGTTATGTTCGGTCTGCACTGGGGCTTAGTGCCACTAGCCATAATCGAAATTGCCCAAAAGGGTCAAGGGGTCATGATCACCGCCAGCGTCATGATCTGCTTTGCCCAAACTGGTGCCTTGGCAGCCATCATGTTGAAGACCAAGGAAAAGAAGGTTAAGGAAATTGCTACTCCAGCTCTGCTGTCTTCAATCTTTGGCGTTACTGAACCGGCTATCTATGGTGTTACCTTGCCAATGAGAAAGCCTTTTATCATGACTTGTATTGCTGGTGCCATCCAAGGTGCAGTCAGCGGTATCTTTGATATTAAGATGTACGTCTTCGGCGGTATGGGGATTTTCGCCTTCCCATCCTTCATCAACCCTAAGACGGGTTCATACGCTGACTTGATCCACCTGATCATCTGCGGCGTGATCGCTTTGGTACTGGGCTTTGCCTTGACCATGTTCACCAAGATTCCTAGCCTGTACGGCGAAGAAGATGCAGCCTTGGCTACTGCTGGTGCTCCAGCTGAAGCCGCTAACGCAAACGCAACTACTGAATCCGCTGCTGCCGGCGTTAAGGCAGAAATCTTGGTATCACCTCTTAAAGGTGAAGCCGTTGATTTAAGCGAAGTTAAAGACGATGTTTTTGCTTCAGGGGCCATGGGCCAAGGGGCTGCTATTAAGCCTGCTGAAGGCGTACTCCACTCACCAGTTGCCGGCACGGTCATGATGGTTTTCCCAACTGGCCACGCGATCGGCTTAAAGAGCGATAATGGTGCTGAAATTTTGATCCATCTGGGCATGGACACGGTCAACCTGCAGGGCAAGGGCTTTGAAACCCTGGTTGAAAAGGGCCAAAGCGTTCAGCCTGGTCAAGAACTGATCAAGTTCGACCTTGACGGCATTCAAAAGCAAGGTTACGATTTGACGTCGCCAGTCGTTATCACCAACTCTAAGGATTACGAAAGCGTAAAGGCTGATCTTGGTCCGGTCGAAGTTGGCCAAAATCTGCTAGAATTGAAGTAGCGAAAAATAGAAAGCGATTTAGCTGGTAAAGTAATAGTAAGTTTTTTAGAAAAAAGGAGAGCATTAGTAAAATGACAAAGTTTCCAAAAGGCTTTTTGTGGGGCGGGGCAACCGCTGCTAACCAAGTTGAAGGTGGCTATGATGAAGGCGGCAAGGGTTTGTCCGTAACTGACGTGCAAACGGCTGGTTCATTAGAAGCACCGCGTTACTTGACTTACACCTTGGATGGCAAGAAGCAAAAGAGTCCGGCTCTGCCAGGCCAAGGCTTGCCAAAGGGCGCTAAGGGTGCGATCTTTGATGATGAATACTATCCAAACCATGTAGCGATCGACTTTTACCACCACTACAAGGAAGACATCAAGCTCTTTGCGGAAATGGGCTTTAAGGTTTACCGTTTGTCCATTGCTTGGACCAGAATTTTCCCTACTGGCTTAGAAGACGAACCAAACCAAGAAGGTTTAGACTTCTACCGCCGGGTCTTTGAAGAACTGAAGAAGTACGACATTGAACCACTGGTTACGATTTCCCACTATGAAGACCCATTGACTCTTAGCGAAAAGTACAATGACTGGGGCGACCGGGGCATGATCGATGCCTACGTGAAGTACGCAACTACCTTGTTCAAGGAATACAAGGGCTTGGTTAAGTACTGGCTGACCTTTAACGAAATCAACACCGCCTTGCTGGGCCTGTCCACTTTTGGCGGCAATGGCAAGGACGAAGACTTCCAGCACAACTACCAAAAGCTCCACTACGAATTCGTGGCTTCTGCCCGTGCGGTTAAGGCTGCTCATGAAATCGATCCAAACTACGTAGTCGGCAACATGATCTGCGGGATCGTCTTCTACCCAGGTTCTCCTGACCCTAAGGACGTGCTTTTGAACCGCTATAGCTGGGAACAAAACATCTTCTACTGCGGCGACGTTCAATGCAAGGGCAAGTACCCAACTTTTGCCAAGCGTTTGTGGGCTGAACACAATGTTCACTTAGACATTACCGACCAGGACTTGCAGGAGCTCAAAGAAGGTACGGTTGACATGTACACCTTCTCTTACTACATGTCCAACATGGTAACGACCCACGAGGTCAAAGACAAGGTTGGCGGCAACTTTGCGGCCGGTGCTAAGAACCCATATCTTAACTACTCAGAATGGGGCTGGGCAACTGACCCAACTGGCTTGCAATACTACCTGGAAACGATCTACGACCGCTATGAATTGCCAGTGATGGTTGTGGAAAACGGCTTGGGCGCTGTCGACAAGCTGGAAGATGGTACAGTCCATGACTCCTACCGGATTGACTACCTCCGCCAGCATATCGAAGCCATGGGCAAGGCCATCGAAAACGGCGTTGACCTGCGCGGCTACACCACTTGGGGCTGCATCGACTGCGTATCGGCTGGGACTGGCCAAATGTCCAAGCGTTACGGCTTCATCTACGTTGACCGTGACGACAAGGGCGAAGGGACCCTTAAGCGGCTGCCAAAGGACTCCTTCTACTGGTACAAGAAGGTTATCGCTTCTGACGGCACTGACTTAAGCGACTAGTTAAAAAAGCTCTCATTCTCGAAAACATTTTTCTATCTTTATACTTAAAATCTCAAAATCAAAAACTTCAAATTTCACTTAGGCTAAGGCATTATGCCTTGGCCTTTAGCTGTTAAAAAGTAAGGAGCAAAAAATGACTGAATTTCCAAAAGACTTCCTCTGGGGCGGGGCAACCGCAGCCAACCAATATGAAGGGGCTTATTTAGAAGACGGCAAGGGCCTGTCTACGTCAGACGTGATGACCAACGGCAGCCACACCACCCCCCGCAAGATCACCTGGATCAAGCCAGCCACGGGCGAAACTGGTTATGTCGAAATGGCTTTTGGCAAGAGCATCAACTTCCCTAAAGATGCCATTCCAGCAGTTGTTGACGGCTACTACTACCCAAGCCACACGGCAACCGACTTTTACCACCACTACCAAGAAGACATCAAGCTGATGGCAGAAATGGGCTTTAAGTACTTCCGCTTGTCCATCAACTGGGCGCGGATTTTTCCAAATGGCGACGATGCTGAGCCAAATGAACAAGGCCTGGAATTCTACGACAAGGTCTTTGACGAATGCCGCAAGTACGGGATTGAACCTTTGGTGACCCTGTCTCACTACGAAACGCCGCTCAACTTGTCCATCAAGTACAATAGCTGGACCAACCGCAAGGTGATCGACTTCTTCGTTAAGTACGCTAAGACTGTTATGAAGCGCTACAAGGGCAAGGTGAAGTACTACCTGACCTTCAACGAAATCAACTGCATGTCCATGATGCCCTTCGTCGCTGCTGGTCTCTTGACTGATGACGACGAATCTAAGGCTAAGGGTGCCCATAACCAATTCCTGGCTAGTGCCTTGACGGTCAAGGCAGCTCATGAAATCGACCCGGAAATCAAGGTGGGGCAGATGCTGGCCTTCCAGCCATTCTATGCCTTAACGGCAGATCCGAAGGACCAGCTGGCAGCCTTAAAGGCCAACGACTGGACCCTCTTTTACAGCGACGTCCAAACCGGTGGCCGCTACCCAGACTGGATCTTGAAGGAATATGAAGAAAAGGGCATCAAGCTGGACGATCAGCCAGAAGACTATGAACTGCTGGCCAAGTACCCAGCCGACTTCTTGAGTTTCTCTTGCTACGCTTCTTCAACCATCACCACCCACGATGGTCAAGAAGTCAGCGGCGGCAACTTGATGGGCGGGGTCACCAACCCGTATCTCAAGACCAACGACTGGGGCTGGGCGATTGACCCAGACGTTTTGCGGATCGCCTTGAACATCTTGTGGGACAGATACCACAAGCCGCTTTGGATCGTGGAAAACGGGATCGGCGTCAAGGACCAAATCGCTGAAGATGGCCACATCCACGACAAGGAAAGAATTTCCTACCTGCAGCAAAACCTTGCTTCTATGCGGGATGCCATTAGCCTCGACGGCATTGACCTGATGGGCTACACCATGTGGGGCTGCATTGACCTGGTTTCTGCCGGGACCGGGGAAATGCGCAAGCGCTACGGCTTTGTCTACGTTGACCGCGACGACAAGGGCGAAGGGACCCTGAAGCGGATCCCAAAGGATTCCTTCTACTGGTACAAGAAGGTCATTGCTTCTAGAGGTGCAGATTTAAGCGACTAGTAAAAAATATTCTATAAACAACAAGTTAAAGAGCCGTAAGGCTCTTTTTTGCTGGAAAAAATAAAAAGAGAGTACAATATTCTTCATGACTGAAGCAGAATTACAAAAACTAGTTGAAGACATCTCGCTCAAATATTTTGGCAGGCCCTTTATCCATACCGTCAAGATCAACCGCCGGATGAAGACGACGGGCGGCCGCTACCACCTGGATGATCACCACATCGAGATCAATGCCCATTTTTTAGAAGCCAAAAATCGGGAATATCTTCCTGGCATCATTAAACATGAACTCACCCACTACCACCTCCACCTCTTGGGCCTAGGCTACCAGCACAAGGACCGGGACTTTAAGACCCTGCTGGAAAAAGTAGGGGGCAGCCGCTACGCGCCAGATATTGGCCAAAGGCGCAAGCAGCACTACAAGTACCACTACCGCTGCCAGGGGTGCGGGCAGGACCTTTACCGAGTCCGCCGGCTTAACACCAGGCGGTATGTCTGTGCCCGCTGCCGCGGAAAATTTGCTTTACTGAAAAAATAGCCTTGCCAAAAAGCTTTTTGCCTGTTATACTATTATTTGTATTGCGGGCGTGGCGGAATTGGCAGACGCGCAAGACTAAGGATCTTGTGACCGCTTTAGGTCGTGGAAGTTCAAGTCTTCTCGTCCGCATGTGTGGGAGTCGTTAGGAATAACGGCTCCTTTTTTGTTGTCCTCGAAGAAAAATAACAAGTATAATAGAAAACAGCAAACTAATTTAGGGGGAAAAAGTCCAAAATGTATGATGCCAAAAGCCGGCAAAAAACGCTTAAGATGACGATGACCGCAGTCTTTATCGCCATTTTGCTCTTAGAAGCCTTTATTCCCAATATTGGCTACATCACGATTTTTCCGGGGATGCCGGCCGTGACGACCATCCCCTTGACCGTGGCCATCTACGCCTGCCTGATGGGGCCAAAAGCCGGCGCCACTTTCGGCCTGGTCTGGGGCCTAACCAGCCTCTTTCGGGCCTATACGGCCCCAAATGGCCTGGTCACCATCTTGCTCTTTCAAAATCCCCTGATCTGCCTAGTGCCGCGGATTTTGAGCGGGTATTTAGCTGGTCTAGTTGGCAAATTGCCCTTAAAGAAAAAGAGTTTGGCATATTGTTTAAGCGGAATTACGGCATCAGTCACCAACACCTTGTTCGTGATCTTGCTGTCAGCCCTGTGGTACGGCAATAATTCCCACCAGCTCTTGGTCGCTTTAGGGAAAAATTCCGGCAATCTTTTAGCCGTGTTATTCGTAGCCTTAGGCGCTAACTGCTTGCTTGAATCAGCTTTTAGCGGTATAGTAACTCCAGTTATTGCCAGCGCCGTCAACAAGCGGCTTGCGCGTCGTTAGTTAGGAAAAAGGGTGTCTTATGCCAAGAAGAAACCGCAGTAAGAATCAGCAAACGACCATTACCATCGTCCGCGTTTTTGCCATTGTTTTGCTCCTGATGGGAGCCTTCGTGGCCTTTCGCTACTACCGCCGCCAGGCTTTAGAGCAAGAGCAGGTGCGCCAAGCGGAATTAGCCAAGAAAGAAGCTGCCGCCAAGCTCTTAAAGCAGAAGAAGGACTTTATTAAAAAGGTGGCGCCGGTTGCTCAAAAAGTGGACAAGGGGACTAAGCTTTTGCCAAGCATCACCATCGCCCAGGCCTGCCTGGAGTCCAACTATGGCCAAAGCGATTTGGCCCAAAAGTACAACAACCTGTTTGGCGTCAAGGGGACCAGCAAGACCACCTCAGCGGTCATGACAACCAAGGAATACACCAACGGCAAGTGGGTCACGGTCAAGGCGCGCTTCCAGATCTACGACTCTTATGAAGCATCGATCCGGGCCCACAACCGCCTCTTCCAAGAGGGGACGACCTGGAACAAGAACCAGTATAAGGACGTCTTAAATGCCAAAAACTATACCGAGCAGGCCAAGGCCTTAGTCACCGATGGCTACGCGACCGATCCCGATTACGCCACCAAACTGACCAACCTGATCGAGCAATTCAACTTAAATCAATACGATAATTAAGCAAACAGCCGCCAATCTTTTGGCGGCTTTTTTTGCTATAATAGGTAAGCAAGATTTTTCCAATGAAAGGGTACGTGCATGACAGAAACAGCAATTTTACAAGGATTAAACCCGCAGCAAGTAGATGCAGTAGAGACGACCGAGGGACCGCTCTTGGTCATCGCTGGGGCCGGCTCTGGGAAGACCTCCGTTTTGACCAGAAGAATCGCCTACCTGGTTGAAGAAAAGCGGGTCGCTCCCTGGCAGATCCTGGCCATTACTTTCACCAACAAGGCTGCCAAGGAAATGAAGGAAAGAGAAGAAAAGCTCTTAGGCGACGAAGCCCGGGACATCTGGATGTCCACCTTCCACTCCCTCTGCGTCCGCATCTTGCGCCGGGATGGCCAGCAGATTGGCTACGACCGGGACTTTTCCATTGCTGACCCGTCAGAGCAGGTGACCCTGATCAAGCGCATTTTGAAGGAACTGGACCTGGATCCCAAGCTCTACCAACCCCGCAGCATCTTAGGCCAGATTTCCAATGCGAAAAACAACCTCTTGACCCCAAGCCAATATAAGGCCCAAGCCGCTAGTCCTTTTGAAAAAGTGGTCAGCGATGTTTACCGCAAGTACCAAGGAAGCCTGGAGCGGGACATGATCCTCGACTTTGACGACTTGATCATGCAGACCCTGGTCCTGTTTAAGGAAAGCCCAGACACCTTGGAATACTACCAAAACAAGTTCCGCTACATCTTAGTTGACGAATACCAGGACACCAACGAGGCCCAGTATGAACTCTGCCGCCTTTTGGCCAAGAAATACCAAAACATCTGCGTGGTTGGGGATGCCGACCAGTCCATCTACGGCTGGCGCGGGGCCAACATGGAAAACATCCTCAACTTTGAAAAGGACTACAAGAGCGCTAAGACCGTCAAGCTGGAACAAAACTACCGGTCAACTGGACACATCTTGAAGGCCGCTAACGCCGTGATCGACCATAACGAAAACCGCAAGGCCAAGCGCCTGTGGACTGACAAGGGCGACGGCGACAAGGTTCACTACTACCAGGCCCAAAGCGACCGGGACGAAACCCGCTTTGTTTTGTCCAAGATCAGAGAAGAAGTTAAGGCGAAAAAGCGCAAATACCAAGACTTTGCGATTCTTTACCGGACCAACGCCCAGTCCCGGACTATGGAAGAAACCCTGGTTGAGGCCAATGTCCCATACCAAATCGTCGGCGGTCACAAGTTCTATGACCGCAAGGAAATCAAGGACATTATGGCCTACCTGAAGCTGATTGCCAACCCCAGCGATTCGATGAGCTTCAACCGGATCATCAATGTGCCTAAAAGAGGGATCGGGACTGCCAGCGTAGCGCGCCTGACTGCTTTTGCCGACCAGATGGGCGGCGGGATCTACGAAGCCGCCCGCAATGTCGAGCTCTCTGACGTCTCTAGCGCTGCCGCTCGCAAGATTTTGGCCTTCAGCGACCAATTAGCTAGCGTGATCTCTTTTGCCCAGACCAACACCGTAACGGACTTGACCGAAAGAGTCCTGGAAGTTTTTGGCTACAACAAGGCCTTGAAAGACGAAGAAGCGCAAGGGTCTCTAGAAGCGGCCACCCGTCTAGAAAACTTGCAGGAATTTCTGTCAGTAACCAAGCGGTTTGACGATAACTACGAAGAAAGCGAAGACAGCAGCCGCCTGAGCGACTTTTTGGCAGAAGTATCCCTCTTAAGCGACCAAGACGACTTGGAAACAGACGACAAGGTGACTTTGATGACCCTGCACGCGGCCAAGGGGCTGGAATTCCCAGTGGTCTTCTTGATCGGGATGGAAGACAACCTCTTCCCTCTAGGCCGGGCCATCAAGGACGAAGACCCGAACCAGCTGGAAGAAGAGCGGCGCTTGGCCTATGTCGGCATCACCCGGGCCCGGGAAGAGCTGTATTTGACCAGCGCCTACTCCCGGATGATGTACGGCTCCTTCCAGCACAACCAGAAGTCCCGCTTCATCGATGAAATCAAGGACGATGACTTAGACGTAATTTACTCTGGTCCAAAGCCTTCCCCGCTTGACATCAAGCTGCCTTTTGCTAAAAGTAAGCCTATTTCCATGCCGAAAGCTCAAAAGGCTAAAGGCGCGGTCGGCGCTGAAAAAGAAGGCTGGCACCCAGGCGACCAGGTTGAGCACAAGGCCTGGGGCAAGGGCGTGGTCATCAAGGTTAATGGTTCAGGCGATGACGTTGAATTAGATATCGCCTTTGCCTCCAAGGGCAAGAAGCGGCTTTTAGCAGCCTTTGCCCCAATTAAGAAGATTTAACAGGTAGAAAAAATGGCTTTAGCAGACGCAAAAAAAGAAGCAGCTGCCCTCAACAAGCAGCTGAAAGAGTGGGCAGAAGCCTACTACACGAAAGACAGTCCGGTCGTTGAAGATAATGTCTATGACCAAAAGTATAACCGGCTCTTAGAACTGGAAAAAGCATACCCAAGCCTGGTGACGCCTGATTCCATCACCCAGCAAGTCGGCGGCGACGTCAACAGCGACCTGCCCAAGGTGGAGCACCCGGTACCGATGCTGTCCATGGGGGATGTTTTTTCAAAAGACGAATTAAAAGAATTTGACCAGCGGATCCAAAAGCTGGTGGGCCACCCGGTCGCTTATAACGTGGAATTAAAGATCGACGGCCTGTCGCTGTCACTAGAATACCAAGACGGCAAGCTGTTCCGGGCTTCCACCCGGGGCAACGGGCAAGTTGGCGAAGACGTGACCGCGAACGTCCGCTACATCCAGGACGTGCCGCAGACTTTGCCGGAAAACTTGACCACCGAAGTTCGGGGCGAATGCTACATGGGCAAGGAGGCCTTTGCCAAGTTAAACGCTGAGCGGGATGAGCAGGGCGAGGCCACTTTTGCCAATCCTCGCAACGCAGCAGCTGGTTCTTTAAGGCAGCTGGACCCCAAGGTGACTAAGAAGCGGCAGCTCAGCACCTTCATCTACACCTGGATCAACCCGCCTCAAGCAGTGACGGGCCAGCACCAGGCAATCGGCGAAATGGCCAAGCTGGGCTTTCACACCAATGAAAATGGCAGAAGACTGGAAGACTTAGAGGCCGTTTTTGCCTACATCGACGAATTTACGGAAAAAAGAGACCAGCTTCCTTACGGCATTGACGGGATCGTCTTAAAGGTTGATGACCTGGCCCTGCAAGAGGAGCTTGGTGCCACCGTCAAGGTGCCCCGCTGGGAAATTGCCTACAAGTTTCCGCCAGAAGAAGCCGAAACCCTCGTCCGCGACATTGAGTGGACGGTCGGGAGAACCGGCGTGGTGACGCCAACGGCGGTCATGGATCCGGTGGAACTGGCCGGCACCACCGTGGCCAGAGCTTCACTGCATAATCCTGACCTGCTGGCTAAATTAGACGTCAGAATCGGCGACACGGTCAAGCTGCACAAGGCCGGCGACATCATTCCGGAAATTTCCGAAGTCGTCCTGAAAAAGCGGCCAGTAGCTTCAACTCCGTATGAGGTCCCAAGCAAGTGCCCTTCCTGCGGCGAAGAATTAGTTCACTTAGACGGCGAAGTAGCTCTGCGCTGCATCAACCCGTCTTGTCCAGCCCAAGTCGAAGAAGGCATTACCCACTTTGCCTCCCGCCAGGCGATGAATATCGCGGGCCTTGGCCCCAAGATCGTCCGCCAGCTGATTGACCAGGGCCTGGTCCACAACGTGGCTGACCTTTACTACCTGACGGCTGATGACCTGGCCACTTTGCCTCACTTCAAGGAAAAGTCGATCAACAACTTGCTTTCAGCCATCGACCAAAGCAAGGGCAATTCACTTGAGCTGCTTCTTTTTGGTCTAGGAATCGACAATGTCGGGGCCAAGGCTGCCAAGCTAATTTCGGAAAAATTTAAAAATATGTCTAAAATCGCCCAGGCAAGCGTGCAAGATCTGACTGTAATCGATACAATAGGTATGACGATTGCTGAATCTTTGACCGCCTACTTTAAGCAAGCCGAAGTGCAAAAGCTTTTGGACGAGCTAAAGCAGGCAGGCGTGAACATGGATTATCTCGGCGCCAGCCCCGAAGAAGCTGAAGACAACTTCTTCAAGGGCAAGACCGTGGTCTTGACTGGCAAATTAGAACACTACTCCCGCAAGGAATTTACCGAAAAACTGGAAGTCTTGGGGGCCAAAGTGACGGGCTCTGTTTCTAAGAAGACGGACTACCTGATTTACGGCGCTGACGCCGGCTCCAAACTGGCCAAGGCTGAGAAGCTGGAGATTCCGCGCTTGACCGAGCAAGAGGCAATCTCGAAGATCGAATAGAATGAAAGATGCAGGATTGATTAAAGTGAAGAAATTTTTCCAGGCAATGGCATTATTGAGCTGCAGCGTCTTTTTGGCGGCCTGCGGCAATTTGAAGAATTCTGACTTAGCCAGCAATTCAACGACGACTTCGACTAGCACCAAGAAGTACCAAACGACTTCAACTTCTGATGGCGACTACTCAGTCCTTTTGAAAAAAGGCGTCTACCAAACAAGCGAAATTTCTGGTCTAGAAGCCACCAACTACGACAACAGCGTGGACGAGTCGGCCATGGAGCGGGGGTTGATCCGCCTGTCCAAGAAGGTCTACTCAACCAAGTCCTACGTTATCCAAGAAGGGCAGCAATTGGATGAAACGACCGTCACCAACTGGCTGGGCCGCTACTCTAAGTCCAACAAGGAAGGCCTGAACTTAAAGAATAACGGCAAGACCGGCGCAACCACTCGGAACCCGATCATCTTGCAGCAGATCATGGAAGAAGACTTTTACGTCAAGAGCGGATCCAGCTACAAGCTGGCCGGCATCAGCCTCTCTCTTGGTCTGAACTCGGTTGACTACTACACCAAGACTAGCGGCGGTACGGAATACAGCACCAAGATTCCCCTGGCCACCCGGCGCTCTTTTGGGCAAAAGACGGCTAACACCATCATCAGCCGCTTGAAGGCCAAGAAGAAGTACAAGAACGTCCAGATCATGGTTGGCCTTTTCTCTAAGACCGATTCAGACTCAATTGTTGGGGGAACTTACTTCTCATATGGGACAGCGGCCGCAAATAGTAGTAAAATAACTAAATGGAATTCTGTGAATGAAAAGACCCAGGTCTTGCCAACGGTTGACAATGCTACTCCGGTCAGTGCCAGTGACCAATCCAAGTTCACCAGCTTCAAGGACGACATTGAAAACTACTTCCCGAACGTTTCCGGCGTAACGGCAACCTTGCGCTACTACGACGGCAAGTTGGCTTACGAAAGCATTGCGATCACGACCCAGTTCTACAACTACCTGGAAGTGCAAAGCTTTGCCCAAACGGTCAAGAATCGGGCTAAGAAGTACCTAGGCACCAGCTCGCCTGTCGAAATTACGATTTCCTCGGTCAACGACCCGCAGGCGGTAATTTCTAAGAGTACGGCAACCGGGTCTTACAACATTCACATCTATGGCGGCAATTAGGAGGTAATTAAGTGGAAAAGGTAACAAACGATACCATCAAGCACGTTGCGAAATTGGCAAAGCTTGAATTTAGCGACGAAGAATTGACCAAGTTCACCCCACAAATGGGCAAGATCTTGGAAATGGCAGAAGAATTGCAAGCCGTTAATACTGACGGCGTTGAAGAAACCGTTCAAGTAGTTGACCGCGACACTGTCTTCAGAGACGATGTTCCTGAAAAGTGGCAAACTCGCGACGAAATGATGAAGAATGTACCAGACAAGAGCAACGGCTTTGTTAAGGTACCTGTAATTATCGATAAGGATGACGACCAATAATGAACTACTTAAACGAAACGATTGATTCATTAAACGACAAGCTGAAGAAGGGCGAACTGGACGCCAAGCAGCTTGCCAAGGATACTGCTGAAAACATCAAGAAGACTGACGAAAAGATCAACGCCTTTATTACCGTTGATGAAGATGCCAAGGTGGCAGAAGACCTGAACTTTGACAACAAGTTGGCCGGCGTGCCAATCGCCATCAAGGACAACATCATCACTGAAGGCTTGAAGACCACGGCTGCCAGCCACATTCTTTACAACTTTGAACCAGTTTACGAATCAACGGTTGTCGCTAAATTGAAGGCTGCTCAAGCAACCATCATCGGCAAGACCAACATGGACGAATTCGCCATGGGTTCCTCAACTGAAACCTCATACTTCGGTGACACCAAGAACCCTTGGAACTTGAACAAGGTTCCTGGCGGTTCTTCCGGTGGTTCAGCAGCTGCTGTTGCCAGTGGTGAAGTGGTGGCTGCTTTAGGTTCAGACACTGGTGGCTCCATCCGTCAACCAGCTTCATTTAACGGGATCTTCGGGATCAAGCCAACTTACGGCCGGGTATCACGTTGGGGCCTGATCGCCTTTGCTTCGTCTTTGGACCAAATCGGCGTAATGTCCAAGCGCGTTAAGGACTCAGCCGAAGTCTTGAACGTGATTGCCGGTGCTGACGACCGCGATGCAACTGTTTCTGAAAAGGAAGTTCCTGACTACACTGCCTTCTTGGGCAAGGACGTAAAGGGCTTGCGCGTAGCCGTTCCTAAGGAATACATGAGCGATGCCGTTGAAGCAGGCGTTAAGAAGGCTGTTCAAGCCAAAATCGACCTCTTGAAGGAAAACGGTGCGATTATCAACGAAGTCTCTTTGCCACACACCAAGTACGTGGTGCCAACTTACTACATCATCGCTTCTAGTGAAGCTTCTGCCAACTTGGAACGTTACGACGGTATCCGTTACGGTTTCCGCGCTGAAGATGCCAAGAACTTGGAAGAAGTCTTCGTAAAGAGCCGGTCAGAAGGCTTTGGCGACGAAGTTAAGCGTAGAATCATGCTGGGTTCCTTTGCCTTGTCAGCTGGTGCTTACGACAAGTTCTTCTTGCAAGCTGCTAAGGTTAGAACCTTGATCTGCCAAGACTTTGCCAAGGTCTTTGAAGACAACGACGTAATCGTTGGGCCAGTTTCAACCGAAACTGCTTTTGACCTGAACTCAGAAATTTCTGACCCAATCAAGATGTACAACAACGACATTTTGACCATTTCTGCCAACATGGCTGGGATTCCAGCAGCCAGCGTTCCAGCAGGTTTGAGCGAAACCACTGGCATGCCAGTCGGCTTCCAAATTATGGGTAATCGCTTCGATGAAGGCCACGTCTTCCAAGTAGCCGACTTTATCGAACGCAGCAACAAGTTCTATGAACAAAAACCAGCTGGATTGGAGGATTAAGCTAAATGAATTTTAAGTCAACGATCGGTCTAGAAGTCCACTTTGAGTTGAAGACCAAGAGTAAGATCTTTTCACCTTCACCAGTAACTTACGGGGCAAAGCCAAACACGGAAACCAACGTTATTGACTGGGGTTACCCAGGTACCCTGCCAATGGTCAACAAGGAAGTTTACCGTCTTGGTTTGATGGTGGCCCTGGCTACCCACTCCCACGTTAACCCGGTAACCCACTTTGACCGGAAGAACTACTTCTACCCAGACAATCCAAAGGCTTACCAAATCACCCAATTCTTCAAGCCATTGGCTGAAAACGGCTATGTGGAAGTTGAAGTTCACGGGCAAAAGAAGAAGATCCACATCCACGAAATGCACATCGAAGAAGACGCCGGTAAGAACACTCACGGGACTAACGGCTTCTCCTACGTCGACTACAACCGTCAAGGGGTTCCACTTTTGGAAGTTGTTTCTGAACCAGAAATGACTGACCCAGACGAAGCTGTTGCCTACCTGGAAAAATTGCGGGAAATCGTGCAATTTACTGGGGCTTCTGACGTTAAGATGGAAGAAGGGTCAATGAGAATTGACACCAACATTTCCATCCGTCCAGCCGGGCAAAAGGAATTCGGTACCAAGGTCGAAATGAAGAACCTGAACTCCTTTGAACACGTTCGCCTGTCTCTGGCTTATGAACAAAAGCGCCAAGAACAAATCCTCTTGTCTGGTGGACGGGTACAAATCTCAACCCGCCGTTTTGACACCAACACTGGCAAGACTGTCTTGGAACGTGTCAAGGAAGGCGACGCTGACTACCGCTACTTCCCAGAACCAGACCTGGCTCCATACCACATCAAGAAGGAATGGGTTGACGAAATCGCAGCCAACTTGCCAAAGACGGCTGACGAACGCCGGGACATCTACGTGAACGAATATGGCTTGAAGCCATACGACGCTAACGTCCTGCTCCAAAGCAAGGAAAGCTCAGACTTCTTCGACAAGGCTGTTGCTGCTGGTGCTGATCCAAAGCAAGCAGCTAACTGGATGAACACCCAAGTTAACGGCTACTTGAACGAAAACCATGCTGAACTGAAAGACATTGCCCTGACTCCAGAAAACCTGGCAGCCATGATCAAGCTGATCTCAGACGGCACCATTTCATCCAAGATCGCTAAGAAGGTCTTCGCTGAAACTGTTGCCAACGGCACTGACCCTAAGAAGTACGTTGAAGAAAACGGCATGGCTCAGCTGTCAGACGAAAGCGTTCTGACTCCAATGGTTAAGGAAGTTGTTGACAACAACCCTCAATCAGTTGAAGACTTTAAGAACGGTAAGGACCGGGCAATCGGCTTCTTGGTTGGCCAAATCATGAAGCAAACCCGCGGCAAGGCCAACCCAAAGGTGATCAACAAGCTCTTGCTGGCTGACTTGAACGCCCGTTAAGCCGAAAATTTTAAAAAGAAAAAGGTGTAGCGAAATGACAAAGCGCGCGCGTTTAATTTACAACCCAGTCTCTGGACATGAACAAATGCCCAAGAATGTTGCTGATATTTTAGATGTCTTAGAGCAGGCCGGCTATGAAGCTAGTGCCTTTAGAACCACGCCAGAGCCTTTGAGCGCCCAAAATGAAGCCACCCGGGTATCTAAGGAAGGCTTTAGCCTCGTTGTCGCAGCTGGCGGCGACGGAACCATCAACGAAGTAGTCAGCGGGATTGCCTTTTTGCCAGAAGAGCAAAGACCAAGAATGGCCATCATTCCGGCTGGCACTACCAACGACTTCGCCCGGGCTTTGAAGATTCCGCGCGATGACATTGGGGCCGCTGCTCGGGTAATCTTGAAGAACAAGGTGCAAAAGATGGACGTGGGCCGGGCCGACTTTGGCGATGGCCAGCACAAGTACTTTGTCAACATTGCTGCGGCCGGTTCACTGGCAGAACTGACCTATGGGGTGTCTTCTGACGTTAAGTCGGCTCTTGGCTATGCGGCCTACCTGATCAAGGGGGCGGAAATGCTGCCGCACCTGACGGAAAACGAAATGCGGCTGACTTTTGACAGTGGCGTTTACGAAGGCAAGTTGTCCTTGCTCTTGTTGGGGATGACCAACTCCATCGGCGGCTTTGAAAAGATCATGCCGGATGCTGAGCTGTCTGACGGCCTCTTCCAGTTGATCGTGGTTAAGCCAAGCGACCCAGGCAACCTTCTGCGCCTCATGGCCTTGGCCTTAAACGGCAAGCACGTGGATGACCCGAACATCATCTACGCCAAGACCACTAGCCTGAAGGCTGAACTGATCGGGGACAACCGCGGCGACAAGCTGTCCGTCAACTTAGACGGGGAAGAAGGCGGCATGTTCCCAGTAACTTTTGAAAACTTAAAGCAACGGATCGAGTTCTACATCGGCTAGACCTGTTATAATAGAGTTTGACTTTGGTCAAACTCTATTTTTATGGAAAAAGAGAAAGTGAAAAGACGGGAATGAAGAACAGAATTAGTCAAAGGGCCTTAGAGCGGCAAGATATGCTAGATCAATTAACGCCAGAGCAACGGGCTGACTGGCAAAAGATGGTTGACTACCGGGAAAAAGCCTTAAAAGAGCGCGACAGCAAGTTGGCTGAGCACCTGAACACCTTTAACGATGGGGTGATTGCCATTATTATTACCATCATCGTGCTGGAGATCGCAGCCCCAGTGAAAAGCGCGGACTATCCCGATTTTGCCAAGCAGATTTTCATTTACCTGCTGTCCTTTTTTGTGGTGGCCAACTTTTGGTTTCAAATCCATAAGACCTTCAGCTTTTTTATCAGTAAGGCTAGTAAGCTAACCATGATTGCCGATTTCTGCTTTTTAGCCAGCCTGTCCTTGATGCCAGTGATGACTAAGTGGCTGATGGCTGACTTGTCAGTGATGTCGGTAGTTAACTTTGGGATTGTCTACTTTTTAGTCCAATCCTTCGAGCTCTTGACTGAGCTGTCCGGCATTAGACGGGCCATTCGGCACCTGCAGATTTACCGGATTTTGATTGGCCGATACGCTTGGACGCGGCTAATCTGGCTGTTTGCCTTGAACCTGGTCTTTATCGGGATTTCCTTCTTCAGTCCCCGGGTGGGGATGGTCTTATACCTGGCTTTTCCGATCATTAACTTTATGTTTCCAGAACGCAGAAGAGACACTAGAAAGAGTAAATAAAAGAACATGCAAAAGAATCAAATCGTTGAAGTTGAAATTACGGACTTGTCCTATGAAGCCATGGGGGTGGGGCACGTGGACGGTGAAACCGTCTTTGTGACCAACGCCCTGCCAGGCGAAATCGTCAAGGCCAAGATCTTGAAGGCTAAGAAAAATTTTGCCTTTGCCAAGATCGAAGAGATCGTTAAAGAAAGCCCAGACCGGGTCAAGGTGCCTCTGCGCCAGTCAGTCCAAGGCGGACTTGCCAGTCTGGCCCACCTCACTTACGACAAGCAGCTGGCATTTAAGAAGCGGCAGGTAGTGGAACTTTTGAAAAAAGCTCACCTGGACGACATTGAAGTGGCAGATACTTTGGAAAGTCCGCTGAAGACCGGCTACCGGAACAAGGCCCAAGTGCCGGTTAGAACGGTTAAGGGGCAGCTGGAGATCGGCTTTTTCAGACGGCACTCTCACGACCTGGTGCCGCTGGAAGACTTTTTCACCAATGACCCCGAAATCGACCGGGTATTAGTGGCGGTTCGCGACATCTTGCGCGAATACCACGTGCCGGCTTACGATGAAGAAAAGCACGCCGGCGAAGTCCGCTACCTAGAAGTGCGCCGGGGCGTTGCCACGGGTGACTTGATGGTGGTCCTCATTTGCCTGCACAAGGACTTCAAGGGGCTGAAAGAGGTAACTGACGCCATTAGTGAGATTGATGGCGTCAAGTCCATCTTCCTCAATCACAACCCGCAAAAGACCAACGTCATTTTGGGCAAGCACGACTACCACCTGTGGGGGAAGAAGTACATCGACGATAAAATTGGCGATTTAACTTTCGAAATTTCCCCGCAATCCTTTTTCCAAATCAACTCATCTCAAACCCCGCGCCTCTATAAATTGGCCATTGACCAAGCTGACCTCAAGCCAAGCGACATGATCGTGGATGCTTATTCCGGGATCGGGACCATTGGTTTGTCAGCTGCCAAGTACGTTAGAGAAGTCCGCGGCGTAGAAGTGGTCAAGGCCGCGGTCAAGGACGCTAAAAACAACGCCCGCCTGAACCAGATCCACAATGCTAAGTACTATGCCGGCAAGGCTGAAGAACTGATGCCCAAGTGGGCTGACGAGGGCCTGAAGACCGACGTGATCTTTGTGGACCCACCGCGTAAGGGCCTGACGCCAGAATTTATTGACGCCGCCGTTAAGACTGGCCCAGAAAAGGTGGTCTACATTTCCTGCAACCCGGCAACCTTGGTCCGGGACATCCAGCTTTTTATGGACCAGGGCTATACGAACAGCCTGGTTTCCCCGGTTGACATGTTCCCGCAGACGCCGCATATTGAATGCGTGACCGTGCTAAAAAGAACAAATTAAAAGAGGGCCGAAAAAGCCCGTGTTTAAGCCATTTCTGCGACATCCGTCTTTCTGAGAAGAGAGGCGGGTGCCGCGCTTTTTATAGAAAAAATGTGAAAGTTGGTCTGGCGTGACTGTGGGAAGGCTATTTGAGCAGGAATAGAAAAAAGACGATGCAGAATCATCATCTGCACCGCCTCCCATCGTGTTAATCCTCTTTGAAGTACGAGGCTATCAGCAATGAAGTGATGAATCTGATCGGAGAAAATCCGGCTACTGAATTAGAGGATATCAACCAAGAGATCGCTGACCTGCAGAAGGATATTCTTGCCGGAGTGAAAGCTCATTGGGATGTCACAGAGCTTGCTGAAAGGGTGCAGGAGCTAAGATGCAGAAAGACAGAGATCGAAGCTGTGCAGACAGCAGAGAAACGGAACAAAGAACGAATCAATAACCTCCGCGAATCCATCGAGAAGTTAAAGGATAAGGTGCTCGCTTATGATGAAAAACTGGTCCGAAACTTTATCAAGGAGATCAAGATCTTTCCCGATAAGCTCACCATCACGGTGATAAGCGGTGCACATGAAGACATCACAATTTAATATTGACAGTATTTTGCCGTCTCGAACTATCGGGACGGTTTTTCTGTTTTTTCAAGAGTTTCAAACATGATATACTAAGTAACGAAATTATGCTAATGAGAATTGGATATAATTGCTACTGATTTCAAAGCCACTTGGAAGAAGACAAGATACGTATTCCAAGATATAAATCAGGATTTGGCTCAGCCTACGAAGGAGTGGTTGGATACACTCACTGAGAAACAGATCCTTGCGGTTATTGTATGGCATTTCAGGAGAGATCATTTTAGTGAAGGTAGCTGGATCGCAGATTCTGGAGCTGATGGACATATGGCTGTATTGGTGGATGCATTGTTGGGAAGATGCGAGCGACAGGGTTTAATTATGAAGACAAAGACAATAGAAACCGACGGAATTAAATATATAGAGCCTGTTCCCGGAGCCACAAGTGAGTGGTATTACGGTATGGATTATGAACACGGTGATCTTTACGAGGCCGAAGAACTGTTTAAGGATGGACATGTGGTAAAAGGAAGAAAGCTTTGTCTTGTCCATTTTCCGAACGGAGAGGTTTTCTTTCCAGTTCCGAAGACAGAGGGGCATTATAGCGAAAAACCGATATTCTTTGACGGCGGAATATATATGCTTGATGTGGATTTTCCAAATGGAGTGATCAGGATTGTCAGATTCGACAGCAGTGATCATCAGGTAAGCATTCATACGGAGCTTCCGCTTTCATCAGTGAAGGATTGTTATAATCTGCAGCTGCGTATCAGTCCACTTACGCTTTCGAGACAGAGCGGTAATGAATTGGATATTGTTTGGCCGGAGAAGGTCAGCCTTTCAATGGAGGATCATGATTCCTTCTTTTTACGGGATGGAGAGAAACTGTTCTTTAACAGATGGTTTGAAGAAGGGGAAGACGTGGATTACAAGTACTGGGAGGAGACTATAGTTCGGGATCTTAATGGAAATGTAATTGAGATATTTCCCGGGGATGTAATGCAGATGCCAAATGGAGAAATGTGGTACTTGAAGTAGATCCTTAAGAGAAGATGACAAATCGAAAGTTAGAGGATTAGACATGAATCATTGTGGAACCTATACGATAGAAACGAAAAGGCTGTTGTTAAGAGAATTTATGGTCGAAGATGCAGAGGCCATGTTTCAGAATTGGGCATCAGACAAAGAGGTTACAAAGTTTCTGACATGGCCTGCTTATACCAGTTTGGATACCGGAATTCATATATTGAATGAATGGACTGCGTCCTATGAAAAGCCGGACTTTTATCAGTGGGCAATTGTGCCGAAAAATCTCAACGAACCGATTGGTTCAATATCTGTTGTATCAATCAATGAAAAAACGCAGATGGCAGAAATCGGTTACTGCATTGGCAGACCGTGGTGGAACCGTGGAATAACTTCGGAAGCGTTGAGTGCAGTAATTAATTTTATGTTCGATCAGGTCGGTGCAAATCGCGTCCAGGCAAAACACGATGTAAATAATCCTCATTCAGGACTGGTTATGGAAAAATGCGGAATGAAATATGAAGGTACCCTAAGAAGCGCGGCTGTAAATAATCAGGGTGTCTGCGATGTGAGCATCTATGCATTATTAAAGTCAGATCGATAACTTCCAGTTCAATGTGTTTTGCAAAGTCGCTGATATCATTGAAGGTAATGGAGCAACATCATATTTCTGACAAATTCCCGAATAGCATGTCCCTGCTTTGAGCAATTCCCAGACAGCAAGAACCGACGTGATTATGTTCCTCACTGTCTCGTTTCACGTTGAATGCGTGACCGTGCTGACTAAGGAATAGCTTATGGCCAATTAACAAAGTCCTTTCACTGCCAGGGATGCTTTTTTTGGTTGATGAGCTAATATTCTACGTCTAAATCGGGCAAAAGTTCCTTGAAAGTTTTACCTTCAAACAAGGGAACGTCTTCTACCAACTTACGGAAATTCTTATTTTGAATTATGACTTTTCCGCTGAGTTCTTCGGCAATCATGTAGCCACCGTCACCGTAGGCGGCGGTAATGATATATCTAATACCGTGATACCAGAAAAGAAAATCCATTGTTAAAGGTGGATCGTCCTTTCTTTCCGGAAATTCGTTCTATGATTCAGATAACATAAAACTTTCCCAAGTGAAAGGCTTATTTTCTTCTACGTGATCTTTGTTTGTCTTCATTCTTTTTTTCTCCTGTAATGAGTATCAAATCTTGTATTTGCCCAAACATCAGACTTTCGCTTTTTCCAAGCATGTCGTGCACGATATACCATTTTTTCTCTTCTAAGGTTAGATGAGCAGCTTTTGCAATACCGTCATTCTCGTTGTGTTCATATCCATGATGAACATGAGGATTTTTAGGCTCAGTTTTTTAGGCAATAAATATTGGTGAGTGCGTCGCAGTGTTTTATACATTTGTTAAAGTGCGGTACACTAAAAATGTAATCGAATATACTTTAGTGATAATCAAAAGGATAAAAGCTGCTATGGAATTAGATCAACACATTATTGGAAAGAATATTAGATTAGCAAGAAATAAAAAAGAAGTTGTCACAAATTAAATGTGCAGAATTGATAGGGATCAGTAGCACTGCCCTTAGCAATTATGAAACAGGTAAGAAGAAGCCTGGATTA
Source organism: Lactobacillus equicursoris DSM 19284 = JCM 14600 = CIP 110162 (assembly GCF_001434815.1). GTDB lineage: Bacteria > Bacillota > Bacilli > Lactobacillales > Lactobacillaceae > Lactobacillus > Lactobacillus equicursoris. The sequence goes on along the minus strand of NZ_AZDU01000010.1, from coordinate 22,050 downwards.
GATACTATTGCCAATATCGCAATAGCATTGGATGTTTCAATTGACTATTTATGTTATGGAACAAATCCGCAACTTCTTTTAACAAATTCTGATTCATATGGCGAAAACTTGATCAATAGTATCGTCGCGCTTTGGGAAAAAGATATGATCGACTACATTGGGAGCTCGAATCAAAAAACTGCAATCTTTCTGAAAAATGCTGATCCTCAGATTTTAAAAATGTGGTCACAGATTAAGACCTTCGAACAACAGAAAGATATGATCCCTGATCCTGATTCATACAAGAAAACGATCATTGATTCCAGTATCGAAATTGTCAAGAACAATGAAATCTACCAGAAAAAGATAAATGAGAAGCTGGCAGTTGTAGTTCGTGTTCCATAATCTGGTAGAGAAAGACATTAAATTACGACTCTAATAATAAGAAGTAACGACGATGAAAAAGATGACGATATTATTTCCTGGCAGTTACATGAATTATCGTGTCATAGACGATGATATGAGTGAAGAATTTCAAGCCGCTGAAAAAACAAAGCTTTTTAACACGGTCTTGTTTAACTACGACAATTGGCTGGCGGGAGACAAACTCAAGCTGACCGATCACGGCAACATTTCAAATCCTGTTATTTACCGGGGCTGGATGCTAAAACTGGAGGAATATCAGCGGCTTTACGAGGAGCTTGACGCTAATGGAATTCACTTGTTGACCAAGCCAGAAGCTTACTCGAACATGCATCTCTTTCAAAATGTCTATCCGCTGATTAAAGATGACTCGGCAAAGATGATCTATTTTCCAGATCAAAAGGTAGATCTGGAAACTGTGAAGAGTCATTTTAACCGCTTCATGGTCAAGGACAGCGTTAAATCGGTGAAAGGGACTGAATTCCCAGCCTTTTTTGACCAGTCGACAAGCCAAGCAGAATTCGATGAGGCAATGAAGATTTTTTACAAATACCGGGGCAATCTTCTTACTGGGGGAATTTGCGTCAAAGAATATCTAGACCTAAAACGTTATGATGGCATGACAAATGAATTCCGGGTATTTTACGCAAATGGAAAAATCATCAGCATAAGCAAAAATTCGAAGCAGCCAAAGTCCGTAAATAAGTTACCGATGGAATTGGCCGAAAAATATCGTGGCTTAAATAGCCCGTACTACACGATCGATTACGCTGAATTAGCGGACGGATCGTGGAAGATCATTGAAGCAGGAGACGGCAGTGTTTCTGGCCTTTCAACTGGTCAAGACGCGGTAGAATATTACCAGGCAATCTATCATGCATTTGTGAAACTAACAGATTAAAAAAGACTTGATTGGCGTTATATCGGCAAAAATAACTTAGTCGGTCAACCGACCAAGATATAGTGAAGTCCCTTCATGTTTAAGCGTGAAGGGACTTTTTTAGTCCAATTATTTGTTTTTTCGTCCAAAATCGGGCAAAATTGGACGAAAAAAGAGTTGGTTGGACGAAAGGAAACTTATGAGGTCATTTGATTACAGCAAACTTGCTGAAAAAGCCTGGAACATGGACATAGTCAACCTCGTGGCCAAGATTCATGAATGCAAGGGAAGACAGGACCTGTTTTTCCGGCAAAAGCCCGTGAAGCTTGACCGCTTGGTTGAAATAGCCAAGATCCAAAGTACCGAAGCCTCAAACAAAATTGAGGGGATCGTGACGACAAGCACGCGGATGAAGCAACTTTTTGCCGAAAAAACGCGGCCAAGAAACCGGGATGAAGATGAAATCATGGGCTATCGGGATGTTCTGAACACAATCCACGAGAGCTATGAGTATATCCCCGTTAGGCCGTCTTACATTCTTCAGCTCCACCGGGATCTGTTAAAAAAAGCTGGCTTCTCTTATGGCGGCCACTTTAAGAGTGCCCAGAATTATATCAATGAAACCAGGCCTGATGGAACGTCGGTTACTAGATTTGTCCCGGTTTCGCCTGCCGATACGCCGGAAGCTGTGGAAAGACTGTGCAATGCTTATGAGCAGGCTAGCGCAAGCGAGCAAATTGATGCATTAATCTTGATTCCTGCTTTTATCTGCGATTTCCTTTGCATTCACCCCTTCAATGATGGCAACGGCCGAATGAGCCGGCTGTTAACCCTGCTTCTTTTATACAAGAGCGGCTACAATGTCGGAAAGTACATCAGTATTGAAAAGCAGATTGAAAAAACTAAGGACCGCTACTACTATGTTTTGCAGCAGATTGACTTGGGCTGGCATGAAGAGAAAAATGATCCAGCGCCTTTCATCCGCTACATGCTGCAGGTGATCTTAGCTTGCTACACTGAGTTCGAAGAACGTGTTGGGTTAATGTCTGAACATGGTCAAGGCGGCACGGCATATGATATCGTGAAGCACTACGCCCTGGAAAAAATTGGCAAATTCACTAGCACGGACGTGCTGGCCCACTGCCCAAGCGTCAGCCGGTCATCGGCACTTGCCGCGTTAAAGACGCTCACTGAAGAGGGGCTTGTCATCCGGAAGGGATCTGGCCGAGGCACTTTCTACGTGAGAGCTGACAGCAGATAGTTGATATTTTTATATAAAATTTATTCTTGCAATTGACGTCTGCTAGAATATGAATTATCTTGGACATGCAGCGTTAATCTTGCGTTGCTGGCCGGATTTGTGTTTAAGCATAGAAAAGAGAACGGCCAATTGCTGCATCACGCTTAAAGGAGAAAAAAATGACCGAAAAGGAAAAGATGCTGGCCGGGAAAATCTATAACCCGACCGACCCAGAATTATCCACCCTTAGAGCCAAGGCCCACCGCCTGAGCAAGGAATACAATGACCTCCTGGAGAATGATCCCAAGCGCCAGGAAACGCTCAAGGAGCTCGGAATCGCGGGGGATTCTTTCTACCTGCAGGGACCGGTGCAATTTGACTATGGCTGCTTCACCTCGATTGGGAAGGGGGCTTTCGCCAACTTCAACTTCACCTGTATTGACTGCTGTCCGGTGACGATTGGCGACAATGTCTTTATGGGGCCCAATGTCTCTTTGCTGACGCCAATGCATCCCCTGCGCTGGCAGGACAGAAACCCGTACGTCAAACCCGACGGCAGCACGAATGACAAGGAATACGCCAAGCCAATCACGATTGGCGACAACTGCTGGATTGCAGGGAATGTCACTGTTTGCGGAGGCGTGACGATTGGCGAAGGCTGCGTGATTGGGGCCGGCAGCGTGGTCACCAAGGACATTCCCGCGAACACGCTGGCCGTTGGCGTGCCATGCCGCCCAATCCGGGCAATCACGGAAGAGGATTCACTGGAGAATCATCCTGAACTCTTCTAAACTCAGTGTCATAACTAATGGCTCAAACAAAGACGCGGCAGAGGCCGCGTCTTTGTGTTTGGATAAAAGCCAAAAAGGAGGGATAATCATGGAAATCAGACACGCGACGGCGGACGACTTGGAGGCTTTGGCGGCAGTGGAAGCCAAGTGCTTTCCTAAAGCAGAAGCGGCAACGGCTGAAGAGTTTGCTGATCGGGTAAAGCATTATGGCAATCATTTTTGGCTCATGTTTGATGGCGACCAGCTGGTAGCATTTGTCGACGGGTTCGTAACCGATCAGGCAGACTTAACGGATGAGATGTATGAACGGGCTGAGCTGCACCAGGAAGACGGGGACTGGCAGATGATTTTCGGCGTCAACACCCTGCCAGCCTACCGCAGGCATGGTTATGCCGGGGACTTGCTTAAGGCCGCGATCGAGGATGCCAAGAAGCAAGGTCGCAAAGGCCTGGTCTTGACCTGCAAGGACCGCCTCGTTCACTACTACGCTAAGTTTGGCTTCAAGAACGAGGGCGTCAGCGGGTCAACCCACGGCGGGGTGACCTGGTATCAGATGCGGCTGACATTTTAAAGGCTGCGAAGGGGGACAAAGCGATGTGTGGCAACTTTAAATTGACGGCAGATGACCTCAAGGCTCTTGATGCCAGCGACGGGGAGGCCTTGAATGACCACGGGGCAGCTTGCTACCGAGCGGGCGACTATGCCCGGGCGGTTGAATACTACCGCGGTCTTCAACTTCCACCACTTGAAGGTCGACTACAAAGACAGAGAAAAGTGGTCAAAGAGGCCATTTGACTTTATGAAGTTGAAGGAACTTTTTACCGACTGGCAGGAAAAAATGGACCAAGGCGGCGGCTGGAACGCCCTCTTTTGGAACAACCACGACCAGCCATGGGCTTTGACCCGTTTTGGCGACACCGGCAAGTACCGGGTGGTACGCTTTTCCTCATTGGGTCGGCGTAGTCGTTCATCCAGTAGCCAGCTACAGGTCAACTTGCCCCTTCACGGCCAAGTTGTAGGCGGACATGATCTCATTGGCAGCTTGCTTTCGATTTGTGATTGTAAAAATTCAGCCTGGTTGGTTCTGATGAAGTAGTTGCCAGACCGGTCAACCAGCTTGTGCTTGCCTACTGCTTTGACGCCAAGCGTAGAAGACTTTTTTTGCCAAGCCAGGTAACTAACAAGTATAACCAACTATCTATGGATTTAGATAATAAAGTAGCCGGATTGACCGTAGCCATCGGGGCCGCCCTGGGCTAAATGATTGATAAAAACTAATTAGAATTGCTTATCAATCGGTGATACAATCTAATTAGTTAAAGATGTGCGAATTAATGTGATTGTGGTGAAGATGATGACTAAAGTAATTAAAATTCTTGCAAATATTGCTGTTGCTGCTACTTTGGCTGCGGGCGTAGGTGCCGCTTTGCCAACCCAAACTGCTACGGTTAGTGCAGCTACTAAGAAGGCCAAGAAGTCAGTTAAGAAGGTAGCTAAGAAGAAGGCTGCTAAGAAGTCAGTCAAAAAGGTAGCCAAGAAGAAGGCTGCTAAGAAGACTGTGAAAAAGGTAGCTAAGAAGAAGGCTGCTAAGAAGACTGTGAAAAAGGCCGCCGCAAAGTCATCATCAAAGAAGACTAGTTCATCAACTAAGAAGTCTCTTGCTAAAAAGGTCACGTTCCCAAGAGTTGCTGATCCAGCGCCAGCTTACCCACGCGTGCCACAAGTTTCAACGACTGTTGAAGAATAATTAAAAAGATCAAGATTTCCGGATTTGGAAATCTTGATCTTTTTCTTTTGTCTTGTTTGGCGGTAGCCCCCTGGCAACGTAGCCATGGTCGTTTTGGTTAGGTTCGTGCCCCCTGACAACGTAGCCATGGTGATTTTGGATAGGTCCGTGCCCCCTGACAACGTAGCCATGGCGATTTTGGGTAGGTCCGTGCCCCGGAATCTTGTTAGCCGCAAGGCAAAAAAGCTGCTGACCATCGTCAGCGACTTCTTTAAACTAGGTCGTACCAGCTTTCTTTTTGACAGGCCATCTGCCAAAAGGATAATTCGTAGCTGCTGGACCGCAGAAAGGCCCGCATCATCTGCTCCTGGGCGGCGCTTGGCGAGCGGGTGATCGTGTTAAACGGTGATATTGGCGAAGTGCTGAAACAGCTGTAGGAGTGCTTTTATTTGCTTTATTACTTACAAAAAGTTAGAATTTTAGTAAAATAAGATTTTTAGCAAAGAGCAAGGAGAGCAACATGAAAGTATTTGTAGCTGGTGCTAGCGGCCGGGTTGGCCAAGAAGTTGTGAAAGAGTTACTGGCAGCGGGTCACACGGTAACGGCGGGTGCGCGCCATTTGGACGCGGTCGACGACCGGGCGGAAAAAGCGGCGATGGACCTGCACGCGTCAGTGGACGATTTGGCCAAGCTGATCGATGGCAATGACGCGGTGCTTTTTACCGCGGGTTCACGGGGCAAGGACTTGCTGCAAGTGGACTTGAACGGGTCGGTGAAGCTGCAAGAAGCGGCCAAAAAGGTTGGCGCTAAGCGCTTCGTACAGCTGAGCTCCACTTTTGCCCTGGAACAAGACAAGTGGGCGAGCGTGCCGGCCTTGGCCTCCATCATGGATTACAACGTGGCTAAGTTCTACGCCGACCGCTGGCTGATCGACCATCCGGGGCTTGACTGGACTATTGTGCAGCCTGGCATCCTGGAAGAGCGGGCAGCAACGGGGACGGTGGCTATCAACGATGGTGGTTACGGCCGCAATGCGATTCCGGACGTGGCTAAGGTGCTGGCTGGCAGCCTGGCTCACGACAACACGGTGGGCAAGGTGCTGATGATGCACGATGGCGAGCGGGCGATTGATGAAGCGCTGGGTGAAGCGTAGTTAGGTAGGCTGCTGGGCAGGGATGCCCAGCAGCTTTTTGTTTTGGATATCTGCTAAAATCTAGTAAAAAAGCAATTAAGGAGCAAAAAATGACCAACAAACCCAAAGTCGCCTTCATCTGCGTCCACAACGCTTGCAGAAGCCAAATTGCCGAGGCCCTGGGCCGTCACTTAGCCGGGGATGTTTTTGCCAGCTATTCCGCCGGCAGCGAAGTCCAGCCTGCAATCAACCAGGACGCTGTGCGGCTGATGAAGGATTTGTACGGGATCGACATGGAGGCCGAGGGCCAGTACAGCAAGCTAATTGACCAGATTCCCCAGGCGGACATCGCCATTTCCATGGGCTGCGACGTTGGCTGTCCATACATCGGCCGAGATTTTGACGATAACTGGAACTTGGAAGATCCCACTGGCCAAAGCGATGAGGTTTTTAAGCAAGTGATCCAGCAGATTGAGAAAAAGGTTCTGCAGCTTAAGGAGAGATTGGCGAAGTAGCAAATCCTGCCCGGTTTGGGCGGGATTTTTTATTTCTGGAGGTTAAGCTGGTTTGGCTAGTGGTAATGACGGCTAGTGTAATAGATCGGTCTCCTTTGTATATTATCTAGCTGGACGGAGGTCTTCTTTGTGTATCATCTAGCTGGGAAAAAGTCTTCCGAGTATATTAACTACCTTCGAGAGTGACTATTTTTGAACGCAGATGATATAGAAAGGGGACATGGTTTGATCTAGATGATATAGAAAGGGGACACGGTTTAATCTAGATGATATACAAAGGAGGCCTTGCTTGGCCCTGACGGTCCATGTTTATAAAAAATCTCGCCCCGATAAGGGGCGAGATTTACGTTAATTCACTAAAATTAAGGTAGCCGGGCTCTTTACCGTGCTCGGCACAATACTTTTTAACATAGTTTCTAAATTCAGTTGATCCGTTATAAACTTCATTGGAAACCATTTGAATTAGAGAGTCATTTAGCTCGGGAAATTTGTCGGACAATTGAATAAATAGGTCTACTCGAGCTCGATAAAGCGCCTGTTTGCTAGTTTCCTGAAATTTCTCTTCATTCCAGTCGAGATCGTCGAATCTAAACTGATCTAGCCGCTTCATGATCTCAGCATCGCTGGCTCCATCCGCAAATAAGACCCGTGCGGCAAAATAACGAGCCCAGTAACAAGCGGTATCGTTGGCAACGCCATTGGAGATCTCGTCTGCCATATAAAAACTATAGCCATCATCAAAATGGTCCTTGAAGACTTTGTTTAGTGCATGATGATATCTCACAGATACTGGAGAAGTCTCATCGTAGATCGCATCCCCCAAAGATTGCCACTTATAGCCAATGTTAAAACTAAACTCATCATGCCGGTCCAGCTTCCACTCGCGTTCTCTGCCCTTTAGTTTAATTGCGGCCAGCCGATTTTTGTAGATCTGTCCGACATAGCTAGCGACCAGGTTCTCCAGCGGTGCGCCATCGATGCCGTTACTAGTCTGGCACGCTTCAAGTGCATCAAGATAGGCGCCGCGGTGATCGCTGTCTGGCAAAATGTTGACGAGCGGGTAGCCATTTTCTAGCAAGGCCATGTTCATGAGGAGGCGCGCCAGCCGGCCATTGCCATCCTGGAAGGGATGGATGGTCACGAACTTCAAGTGCAGCTGGGCGGCGAAGGCGACGGGGTGGAGGCGTGCTTGGGCGTCAGGGATCCACTTGACCAGGTCTTCCATCTGCGGACGGATTTCAAAAGGCTGGCTGTAAGGGTTATGCGTGCTTTGTGCGGGATGCACCGCGGTTGTCCGGTATTGTCCGGAAATGTCTGGCTCAGACAGCTTGGTCAGGTCGTAGTGGAGTTCTTTGATCATTTGCTCGCTGATAGGCGTTTGATTTTTGACAAAAAAGAGCATGTCATCATAGGCGCGGCCCAGGTCCAGGGTGGCCAAAAGGTCACTGATTCGGTTGCCGTTGCCTGTGAGGCCCTTGTCCAAAATTTTAGTGGTATCTCGCAGCCCGACCTTTGCCCCCTCAATCGCATTTGAGGACCAAACGTGCTCAAACTTCTGCTCTTTGCTATCGGGGCTCCACTGAGATCTCAGCGTCTGCTGGTCTTCTGGCAGCAAGTTTTTCAGGGCTTTGCGGCAGTTGAACTGTAAGAGATCAACTTGGGCTAGGGTGTATTCGGTCATGGCGGCGCCTCCTTTTCTAATCAATTCTAATTTTACTCTCTGAACCCCGCCCCTGGCTACGAGAACAGCAGATTTAACGAAAGCGCTTAAGTGCCAATGGCATAGGCGCTAAGCTGAATTGAAGAAAAATGGCTGGCGATGGACAAGATTCCGCCTTACGTGAGTGAAGTGGTGGAAAAGTTTGTGATTGGGTATTAGCTGTTGAAAAATCCTGCTCTTATGGGGAGCGGGATTTTCTTTTGTCTATGCTATAATTTAACCATAAACATATTATTGCTGTGTGACCGAAGGAGAAAAAGATGAAGTTAAAGAAAGCGACAGTTGCCTTGCTGGCTGGCGTATCCCTGGCAGGTGCAACCTATTTGCCAAAGCAGGCTGATCGGGTTCAAGCTAAGGCGACTAAAAAGAAGTCCAGTGAGCTCTTCCCCAAGGATCCTTATCCTAAAGTGAAGTACACCAACGGCAAGTATGGCGTGGAGACGACTGCTAGTGTTAAGGCAAGAATTGCGTGGTCCAGACGGCATAGTGAAAAGTGGAATATGTATTATCATGCGGATATTAGAAAGACGAGTGACCTAAATCGCTACAAAAAATCTCGCCAGAAAATCGTCTTTCAAGCTGTTGAAGCCCTTAATAAAAAGAAGAAAGTTCTCTTTACCGTCACTGATGTTCAAGAAGGGACATATACTGAAGAATATATGCACAGATATTTATCAGAAGATAAAATCCCAGGTTCTTGGCACAACTACCGCTTCTGGGCAATGGGACCACAGCTTACTCCAGTAAACTGGAAGAACAAGAAGGGGATTATGTACGAAGAAGTGCCGTACTACACAACTAAGCAATTAGTGAAGATGAGTAAAGCTTTTAGTTCGAAAAAGTAAAAGATCCAAAATATGGATTGTAAAATCTCCTCAAAATTGAATACTTTCAGAGAAGCTTAGGGTTTACGCCTTGAGCTTTTTTCTGATAACCCATAAAATTAAAAGAGAGCCTTTACATTTTCCCAAAAGTGTAAAGCACCATTCAAAGAGGAAATTAGAAAAATTATGACTGAAATCGATCCAGGCGAAATCGCCTTTGAAAATGAATTAATCGAATATTTGCAGCATGTCGGCGCCACCCGCCAGTGGAAGTATGTGCCTAACATCAAAACTACCAACCAGCTCTGGGACAACTTTCAAGACATCTTAGAGCGCAACAACATGGACAAGCTTGATGGCAAAAAGCTTTCCAAGACTGAATTTGGCCAGGTTAAACGTGAAATCGAAGCCTTGGACAACCCTTATAAAGCCGGGATGTTCCTGTATGGCGTTGGCGGCAAGAGCCAAGTTGCCGTCAGCCGGGACGATGGCAAGCAGGTCATCTTGACTGTCTTTGACCAGGACCAAATCGGCGGCGGGAACACCGTCTACCAGATCGTCAACCAGATTGAGCGCAAGCCCGTTATCAGCGGCAAAAGACCGCGCCGGTTTGACGTAACCATGCTGATCAATGGTCTGCCAATCATCCAAATCGAAGAAAAAAGAGCCTCCATCAGCACTGATGAAGCCTTCAACCAGATGCTGCAGTATGTTGATGAGCGTCAGTATACCGGCATTTTCTCGACCTTGCAGATTCTAGTGGGGATGACCAGAAACGAAATCCGCTACATGGCCATGCCAAACGATGCTGACCACTTCAATACTGACTTTGCCTTTGAATGGCAAGATGAGCAAACCAACCGGCCGGTCCACGACTGGAAGGTCTTTGCGTCAAAAGTCTTGTCCATCCCCATGGCCCACCAGCTGGCAACTAACTACATGATCCTGGACGGGACGCCCCACCACCAAATGATCAAGGTCATGCGGCCATACCAGGTTTACGCCACCCGCAAGGTGATGGACCAAATTCGGGCTCATGACTTTGACGTGAGCGACCAGCGCCTAGGCTATGTCTGGCACACGACGGGGTCCGGTAAGACAATCTCCAGCTTCAAGGCAGCCTGGCTAGCAGCAAGACAGCCTAATGTTGACAAGGTGGTCTTCATGGTTGACCGGGTAGCCTTGACCAACCAGACCGTGGCCGAATACCAAGCTTATGACCCTGACAACGACCCAGAATCCAGCACTGGCGGGGTGGTTATGGACGCCGCCAATGTTTTTGACTTAAAGCGCAAGCTGAAGAAAAAGGGCAGCAGCGTGATTGTAGCCTCGACGCAGAAGATGGCGACCCTGGTTAGACGGCACAAGTACACTGACGACCAGCACGTGGTCTTCATCGTCGACGAAGCTCACCGGTCTACTAGCGGGGAAATGATCCGTGATATTAAAAAAGCCTTCCCGCACTCAGCCTGGGTGGGCTACACGGGGACGCCAGTCTTTGACGATCCTAAGCACAAGAATAAAGGCAATACGACTCAAGAAATTTTTGGCGACCCACTGCACATCTACACGATTAGAGAAGCGATTGCCGACCACAACGTCTTGGGCTTTAAGGTCGACTTCCAGACCACTCTACCTAAAGAGTCGCTAGAAAAAGAATATTTGCCAAAATACTTTAGAAATCTGCATCCCAAGTGGACGGATGCAGAAATTCAGAACCGGATCCAGCACCTGACGCCAGAAGACATGGACGACGTCTTGCAGCCCAGCGTTTATGACAACAACCAGGCTCACGTGAAGCTGGTCGTTGACGATATTTACAAGTACTGGGCCAACCGGTCAAACGGCGGCAAGTACAGTGCGCTCCTCACGACCCACGTAGGTGGGGGCAAAGCATCAACGCCAATGGCTATGATGTACTTTGATGCTTTTCGGGAAAAGAATGAAAAAGAGCCAGAATCGAAGCGGTTAAAGGTGGCGATCACTTTTAGCCAAGACAACTCAAACGGCGATAACCAGCTGGAAAATAACCGGGGACTCAGCCGGGCAATCAAGGCCTACAACGAAGAATTTGGGACCAGCTTTGATGATAGCACGGTTAAGGAATATACCGAAAACGTGGTGAACCGGCTGGCTAGAACCTTGGGCGATGATCAAAAGAACCTAGATATCGTCATTGTGGTTGACCAGCTGCTGACGGGCTTTAACGCGCCGATGCTGAATACCTTGTACGTTGACCGGACCCTGCAAGGGGCCAACCTGATTCAGGCATACTCGAGAACCAACCGGGTTCAGGACATGAACAGCAAGCCTTTTGGCCGGATTGTCAATTACCGCTGGCCGCACTATTCAGAAAAATTGATGAACGAGGCCTTGACGGTATATGCTAACCGGCAGTCGGCGATGCATCAAGAAGAACTCCTTGATCCTGTGAATATTGTCGAGGTCCCGTTTGAAGACTTAATCAAAGAGCAGATCAAAGTTGTTAATAAAATTGAACAAAAGACAGACCACTTTACAGCCTGTCCACCTAGTGAGAGCGATCAAGTTGAACTGTGGCAGCTGATGCACAAGTACAACGGCTTGATGGTCAAAATCAAGCAAGATGACAACTATGATCGGGAACATCCGGAAAAGCTTTTTGATCAATTGCCATTAAACAAAGAAGATGAAGTGGCCTTGACCGGTCCAATCTTGACCAAGCTGAAAAAGGAAATTGCTCAAAGAAGCCATGAAAATGCGGATATTTTTAACCTCAGCTTTAAGATGGAACACATCAAGGACGTACGGGTTAACTACGACTACATCAATGAACTTTTAGCTCAGCTAGCCAACCAATTGCACGATGGTGATGAAGAAGGGGCCAAGCAGACTCACGAGCAGCTGCAAAGCATGAGTAATACCATTGAAGACAAGAAGTTTGTAGCTAAATTAACGAATTTCATTAAGGGCCTGTTTAATAAAACAGTCGGTGCTGTAAACTACCCACTGCAAGGGCAAGACATGGGTCAGCTTATGGATGAACATGCAAATAATAGCGAAAAAAGTGAAATTGCTGACTTTAAGAAAAAGTGGGGCTTGTCTAACCTGGAAAGCAGTCAGGAAGTTAATAAGATCATCGATTACCACACCTTGGAAATGGATGATTTGGACACGCTAGGTGAATTGACGAATATCATCAACGAAGCTCAAAAGACTTATAAGGTTGATGCTCATGATGAAAAGGTAAGAGCTTTAAGCAAGATCAAATATCGTAAAGAATTGCGGCAAGCCGTAAAGAACTTTGCTGATTTAATTAAACGGAAGTATTAAGGAGAAAATAATGTCAGAAGCACAAGACATCTCAAGCAAGTTGTGGGGGATGGCCAATGAATTGCGGGGAACCATGGATGCCGGTGAATATCGGAATTATATCCTGGGCTTTATGTTCTACCGCTATTTGTCAGAAAAGCAAGAAGAATACTTTATTGATAATGACATTTTGGAGGCAGAAGACGGTAAATCGATTAATGAGGTCTACCGGGAAGAAGCAACTGGCGATGACTTAGAAGACTATCTAGAAGAAATTGCCGGTTCACTTGGCTATGCTATTGCTCCAGAAGATACCTGGACCACTTTGATGGGAAAGATTCATGATAGCAAGGCTACCGCTGAAGACTTCCAGAACATGTTTGACCACTTTGAAGAGAATGCTAAGTTGAACGAGTCAGCTAAGCAAGACTTTGGTGGGGTCTTCTCAGATATCAACTTGAACAACAGCCGATTGGGTAATAACTTGGCAACCAGAACTAAGACTTTGATTGCTACGGCTAAGATGGTTAACGAGTTTAAGTATTATGATGAAGAAGGTCATGACATCTTAGGGGATGTTTATGAATACCTAATCAAGCAGTTTGCCAGCAACTCTGGTAAGAAGGCTGGCGAATTCTACACGCCGCACGAGGTTTCCAAGGTTTTGGCTAAGTTAGTTGCAGCTAACCTGGACATGGGGCAGGAAACCTTCTCTATCTACGACCCGACTATGGGATCTGGTTCCTTACTGCTTACAGTGCGGGATGAGATTCCAAATGGGCACAAGAAGGGGAGAGTCAACTTCTTTGGTCAAGAATTAAACACGACCACTTACAACTTGGCCCGGATGAACCTGATGATGCACGGCGTCGACTATGACAACATGACGCTGAAGAACGCCGATACCTTGGAGCAAGACTGGCCAGATGGGTTAGATAAAGATGGGGTTGATCATCCACACTTCTTTGATGCCGTTGTGGCAAACCCGCCATATTCACAGAACTGGGATGCTGCAGCAGGTAAGATGAAGGATCCACGTTTTAAGGACTATGGGGCTTTGGCACCTAAGAGTAAGGCAGATTATGCTTTCTTGTTGCACGGCTTGTACCACTTGGAAGAAGACGGTACGATGGCGATCGTTTTACCGCACGGCGTACTTTTCCGCGGTGCCGGTGAAGGCAAAATTCGGAAAGCCTTGCTTGAGAAGGGACAAATTGACGCAATTATCGGGATGCCTGCAGGTTTATTCTATTCAACTGGGATTCCAACTATTGTGATGGTGTTGAAGAAGCATAGAGATAACCGGGATGTGCTGTTTATTGATGCTTCAAAGGGCTTTGAGAAGGCAAAAAATCAAAACATTTTGCGGGATGAGGATATCGACAAGATTATCGAGACCTACAAGAAGCGGGAAGACGTTGCTAAGTACGCTCACCTAGCAACGATGGATGAGATTAAGGAGAACGAGTACAACCTTAACATCCCTCGGTATGTGGATACTTTTGAAGAAGAACCACCAATTGACATCGTGACTTTGAGCAAGGAGATGCAAGAGACGGATAAGCAGATTGCGGAGAGTGAAGCTGAATTCTTGTCATTGGTTGATGATCTTGCTGTGACTGAGGAAACGAAAGGCACGATTGACGCTATTAAGGCGGTGTTTAAGCATGACTAAAAGGGATGCAAAAGACGAAAAAAAGGCTCCAAAACTGCGGTTTAAAGGGTTCACTGACGATTGGGAGCATGGACATTTAGGGGATATAGTTAAAATTGTCATGGGACAGTCACCTAGTTCGATAAATTATACCGATAATCTAGAGGACCATATTTTAGTTCAAGGAAATGCTGACTTAGAAAATGGTCATGTTGTCCCTAGAGTTTGGACTAAACAAGTTACTAAAACGGCTGATAAAGATGATATTATTTTAAGCGTTCGAGCACCTGTCGGTGATGTAGGTATAACAAATTATCCTATAGTAATTGGTAGAGGTGTTGCTGCAATAAAAGGGAATAAATTTATCTATCAATTGTTAGATAAGATGAACCAAGATAGCTTTTGGAGGAAGTATAGTACCGGCTCAACTTTTGAAAGTATTAATTCTAACGATTTAAAGAAAGCAGAAATCTTTCACCCTAATGAACCTGAACAAGAAAAAATTGGCAAACTTTTTCAATCTCTTGATCACGCTATTTACTTGCATGAGGAAAAGCAGGAGCAACTAGAACAGCTTAAGAAGGCGCTTTTGCAGAAGATGTTTGCTGATAAGACTGGGTATCCGGAAATTCGATTCAAAGGATTCAATGGATCTTGGAAAATAATTAAGCTCGGAAAAATACTCAAGATTTACAATGAAAAAAATAAAACTAAATTCGGAAAAGAAGATGTTTTAGCAGTATCTGATGAATTTGGTTGTGTAAATCAGATAAAGTTTCATGGCAGAAGTTTTGCTGGTGATGATTTATCAAAATATAAAATTGTCGATTCAAACGATATTATTTATACCAAATCACCTTTAAAAGAAAAGCCATACGGAATAATAAAAATTGTCGGAGACGAAACAGGTATCGTATCACCTTTGTACATAGTTAATAAAGCTAGAGAAGGTATCTCACCGCATTATATATATTCTTACTTCGATATACCTTTTCGAACTAATTACTACTTAGCACCTTTGGTTAGAAAAGGTGCTAAAAACACAATGAATATTTCAAATGAAGAATGGCTTTCTGGAAACATACCTGTTCCTATAACATATAATGAGCAGCATAAAATTGGTAAATTTTTTCAAATTCTTGATCATACTATCACATTTCATGCACAAAAGCTTGAATACTTAAAACAACTAAAACGAGCTCTACTCCAACAAATGTTCATCTAAGCAAAAAAGGATAACGACAAATCAGTCGTTATCCTTTTACATTTACAGCGAAGCCAAGTGTTGCATGATTTTCGAGTTATCTTTATTCTCAAGCTCTTGAATAATGTGGAGATATGTTTGCTGAGTAGTCGTCATATCGGCATGCCCAAGTCTTTTTGCAACACTTGCAATCGAAACACCAGCAAAAAGTAGTAGTGATGCATGAGTGTGGCGTAGGCCGTGCACTGAGATGACAGTTATTCCTAACTCCTCGCAGTACTTCTTCAGAATGTTATTTACTGTTGAATTGAAGACACGCTTTTGAGCAAATAATGGCTTATCATCAGGAAAATCTTGAATAACTCGGTTCAATTGCATCGCAAGTTTCCAATCAATCGATACTTTACGGACTGATGAAGTGTTCTTGGTCGGTCTAAAACCACCAGAATAGCTCTTATAATCCCAAGTTTTATCAACGTTGATGGTTTGGTGTTCTAGATCGATATTGTTTTTGGTAATTCCCAAAGCCTCGCCGAAACGCAACCCAGTTTTGGCAATTACTAGAATCAGCCAATCAAAGCTAGGAAAAGTGGACAGGTCTAAGTGACGTAAAAGCAGCTTAAGCTCAAATTCGTTGAGATACTTGGCCTTTTTCTCAGATGGTTCTTTGCCTTTCACAACAACCTTACGTGTCGGGTCACGTTTGAGATAGCCTTCGTCGTAAGCATCCATCAAGGCCGCTTTTAGCTGATGATGGAAGTCCATCGTTGTAGCTTTTTCGTGAGTCTTGGCAAAAGTATTGAGGATCTGTTGGTACTCAAGTCGTGTTACATCGACTAGCTTCAAATCTGGTGCAATCTTTTTCAAGTGCCGATATGATAGCCAGTACTTTTCCAAAGTACGTTCTCGTACAGCGCCATCTTTGTAGACGCTGATCCACTGGGCAAAGTAGTCTTGTAGTAAAATTTGTTTCTTTCGCATAAAAAATCTCCTTAGCAAATATCTTGCTAGGGAGATTTTAGGTTAAATGAACATTTGTTGTAAGAGGGCTTGCTTGAGGGATTTTAGTTGTTCAATCTTATGCTCGGTAAGTATAATAGCTCTTTCTAGATTATTAAAGAGAAAAGACAAATTGTTCTGCTCTTCAGTATTTGTAGGCAAGGAGATTACGATTTCTCCCATCACATTATTCATCAGCTTGGGATTACCAACATACGAAACGTATTTCTTAGTCACTTTATTCAAAGCCATTGCTATCATTTCAGATGCTTTTGCTTTCTTAGTTAAGAGAACTCCGCAAACATTTGTACAATAAAATTTTCCCGTTCTAAATCTGACTGTTCCTGCATTAGCACCATCGGTTGTCCAGGTGATTGCGTCTTTATATAGATATTTGTTGTAGTATCCCATGAGACCATTTTGTGCTGTCTGAGACGAATATACAGGATAACAATAGTCTCCTTCTGGGGTAGGCTTAGTATCTTTTGCCGGAAGTACATATCCCCGTGTAATTGTAAATAACTCGGAAACTTTGTTTTTATTCCAACTATCACTAAATCCATTAAACCTAAGCTCAGGATATTCCTTTTTATCAGCAAACATCTTCTGTAGAAGTGCCTTTTTAAGCTGTTCTAGCTGTCTCTGCTTTTCCTCATGCAAGGTAATAGTGCGATCTAGTCCTCTCAGAAGTTTTGATATTTTTGTTTGTTCTTGAGGTGTAGGTACTTTTAGCTTTATACCAAAAAAGTCTTTCTTATTTATGTTGAGTAACCCGTCCATTCGAGCACCAGATGTAATTAGCTTTGAAAGCTCACGATCTGGACGCTTAGTAGCGAATAAATACTCAATAAAGGATGGACTGTTTCCATTGACCATTTTAAAGCTGTGATAAACTCTAGGCACTAAAGCCTCTTTATATGAATCAAGTTCAAAGACGGCACCGAATTTAGCTAGTTTAGAATTGCCGTGATTATATGAAAGTTCTCCTTTTTTTAGTAAAGTATATTTCTTCAATTCGCTTCCTGCGATGACTTGAGAAAATCTATCTTTTTGATTCATCCAACCATTTGCAGCAGAAATAGTTAGGATAGGGAGCCCATCTACCACACCATCATTCCCCTTAACCTCTTCTGAAAGGTCTACCAATTTATGTTGCTCCCAAAAAAGTGATTTTTTAAAGTTAACAGAGATTAAAGGTTATTTTCTATGCTCTGCTAAACTATGGTAGACTCTCATAGAGAAGACAATGCTCTAATTGAAAGTTAGTGTTGCATATGTAATACCGATTTTAGTGAAAGAGGATGGAAGAATTTGAAGCAACTTATTGTTTTAGGAAATGGTTTCGATCTCGCATGTGGACTGAAAAGTAACTATTCTGATTTCTTTTTAAATAGGTTTCAAGAACTATTTTGTGATAGCAATAATCAAGAATTTAACAACTTAAATAAGATGTCTAACATCCTGAATAAGAAACGAAACGAAATATATGTGAAACTGAAAGGAACAGATGAATATTCTGCATATGTTAAAGATAAATTACCAGAGTCTGATAAGTTTAAAGCATATTCTAAGGAGTGGTCAAAAAACACTACACTAAATCGTTGGGATATTATTTTCCTATTTGCGCAGATATGTGTGGGGAAAGATGTAAAGTCGTATGAATGGCAAGATGTTGAAACTATAATTTTAGAGGTGCTTTCTATCTTATTCGTGCCGAGAAGTAAAATTAAAAGCAATGTCCAATATAGTGATGATATAGGAATTCAATTTGGACATAATAGCGGACGTAGTCTTTTTAGAGAAGTAGTAAATAAAATTTCTTTTGTTGGAGAGGGCGATAAAAATGAAATTGCCACTGAGATGCTAACTGAATTAAATAAATTTGAATTTGTCTTTGGAGAATTTATTTCAAAGCAATTTGATCAAACCGTCTCAGAAGATAGCTATATCCGTAAGGCAATTGATTTATTAAAAGAAATATCAATTCATCCTCAAAATACGGTAACTACTGAAGAAATGGAAAATGATGAAATTGATGTGTTGAGTTTTAACTATTCTTTGGATGAAGTATTTAAGGATATGTGGGATAAATTTATAGGCGATTATAGTTTAAAAACATGGACCAACATTCATGGGCTATCAAATAATTTACCTGATCCGAATTTCGCTTCTCCAATATTTGGAATTGATAGTCACAATATTTCTGATGAAGATGATTTACGTATCGCATTTACGAAGTCCTATAGAGTAGTTGAAGAGAATGTAAATGCAATTAGAAGCTCAGCAGGGTATAAAAATCGAAATGTAATCACAATTTACGGTCACTCGTTAAGCAAAGCAGATTACTCGTATTTTGAAGCATTGTTTGATGAAAACGATCTGTATCACTCAAGATGCAAAGTTGAATACTACTATAAACCTGGAAAAACTGATGTTGAAAGTTTCAGTGAGAGAAAAGGTGCTACGACCAGGTTATATAAGCTTTTAAGTGATTACGGTAGTACTTTAGATAATTCGCATGGTGAGAACCTCATATATAAGATGAATTTAGAAAATAGATTAAGTGTGATACCAGGGCCTAAAATATAAGGGGGGCTTGAATCGAAAGATGCCCCCCACAAAATCGAGCATCCCCCAGGTTGCTCGATTATTTTTCCCAACATTCCCACCAAATTTTGGCGAACTTTACCATCTCGAATCGTTAGTAATAGTGGAAGGATTTTTTCCAAATTAACACATCGTAAATTACCCGCCACTTGGCGGAAAGGAGAAAAACATGACACTATTATTCGACGCATCCCCAATCGCGGTTTACCCCGACCTCGCCGCCTCCCTTGGCAGCCTGCAAGAGGCGATCGTCCTCCAGCAGCTCCACAACCAGCTCTGCGACTCCACCAATTTCAAAAACGGCGCCGTCTGGGTCTGCCGCTCCATCGCCTCCTGGCAAAGCGACGTCTTCCCCTGGATCAAGTCAGAGACCACGCTTCGCAGCTACTTCAAAGACCTCTGCCGCCTCGGCCTCGTCCGGGTCGCCAGCTACAACTCCGATCCGCAAGACCGCACCCTCTGGTACACGATCGACTACGACCGGGTGATGGAGCTAGGCCTACACCTGTGTGATTGACTTGTAAAAATGCTAACTTCCCAGAGCAATCAAACTCAAGTCCTCTGAGAAAGTGCCCTAAACCCGCAAAAATACTGTATTTTTAGCACATCTTTGCTTGCATTGATGTGCTTTTCTATGTTATAATTTGAGTATGATATCATACTCAGCAAAGGAGGCCATCATGTACTACAACTGCCTGGTTAATATTCCTAAGAACACTGGTAAAATTTCCAGAAATAAACGGGGTAAGACTACCTACATCGAATACACTTATGCTAGAGAGTACCTTCCCGAGAAGAAATACAACGTTGCTAGAAGAACGACCATTGGGAAAGCTGACCCAGATCATCCTGGAATGATGTTTCCTAACCCCAACTTCGAAAAGTTCTTCCCAGATATCGAGATTCCCGCCGAAGGAACGGCGGCTGAGCCAGTCAGCGAATCCAGAAGCAGCTGTATCCGCATTGGTGCCTTCTCTGTAGTCAGACGAATTATTGAAGACTACAAGCTGGCTGAACATTTGAAGCGTTGGGATGACCGGGGAAAAGGGCTGCTTCTTGATCTCGCCGCGTATTCAGTTATCGCAGAAAGCAACGTGGCTCAGCACTTCCCGGATTATGCCTACAACCACCCATTGATGACGCCACAGAACAAGATTTACAGCGACTCTACAATCTCGCGCTTCATTCGCGAGATCGATGATAATGACAGGGTCGACTTCTTGAACAGCTGGAACGCCACCCACGACAAGAACGAGAAAATCTACGTTTCCTATGAGTCCACCAACAAGAACTGCAAGGCTGGAGATATTGAGATGGCGGAATACGGTCACCCTAAGAATGACGTTGGCGCGCCAATCATCAACTACTCGATTGCTTACGACATGACCAATGAGAAGCCCCTGCTTTACGAGAGCTACCCGGGCAGTATCGTGGATGTCTCGCAGCTGAAATACATGCTGGAGAAGATTCGCGGCTACGGCTATAAGAAGATAGGTTTCATCCTTGATCGTGGATACTTCAGTAAGGCTAACATCCAATTCATGGACTCGTGCGACTATGATTTCGTGATGATGGTTAAAGGCAGGGCCTCCTTTGTACACGGCTTGATTATGGAGCACATGGGTGAATTCGAATCAAAGAGAGCCTGCTCCATCAAGGCTTACCGGACTTATGGCATAACGGTTAAAGCCAAGCTGTACGCGGATGACGACACTGACCGCTATTTCCACATCTACTACAAGGCCAAGAAGCAGGCTAGCGAGCGTGCTAGACTGGAAGCTGATTTGGACAGAATGGAAGCCGAGATGGACAAGATAAAAGGCAGAGAATACAAGCTTCCAAAGCGATACGAGCATTATTTCAAGCTCACCTACCACAAAGACAAGTTCTATGGCTACGAGGAACGGGAAGATGTCATCGAACGAGAGCTGCAGCTGTGCGGCTATTTCGCGATCGTGACCTCCGAAAAGATGACGGCCTCTGAAGCCTTGAATCTTTACAAGAGCCGCGATATCTCAGAGAAGCTGTTTGGCAGTGATAAGGCCTTCCTTGGCAATCGCTCATTCAGAGTCGCAAGCAGTCAAGCAGCCGAAGCCAAGATCTTCATTCAGTTCATCGCTTTGATAATCCGTGCAAGAATCTACACGCTTTTGAGAAAGCGCAAAGCCGAAATGCCGGGCAAGCCTAACTATTTGAGCGTACCTTCAGCACTGAAAGAGCTCGAAAAGATTGAGCTGATACGCCAACCGAACGGCAATTATAAGCTAGATCACGCAGTCACAGCTACCCAGAAAGTAATACTAGGGGCCTTTGGACTGGACGAAGAATGGATCAAGGCACAGGCAAGACTGATTGGAAAAGATATCCAGAACGCCGCAATGCCAGAAGAACAGAAAGATGATGATGAAGATGCCGAGAACGAAGAGTATTAAGACAATTGAAGCCGAGATCTCCCAAACCGAAGAACAACTCCGGCGCCTTAAAGAGCGCTGCGATAAAGTATCGCAGAAACTAGATGCTCTCTATGAGCTCAAGAAGCACCGGGAGCAGGAGGAATTACTAAAAGCTATTGATAAAAGTACCCGAACTAAAGCTGAGATCCTCGCGTTTCTGGAAAGTCATGCATAAAAGAAATACGGCTGGCAGAAAATCTGTCAGCCGTATGGTTTGAGTTGTAAAATCCTGGGAAATTAGCAAAAAAAGAAGAGCACCCGCTGGCTGGCGGGTGCTCTTGATGTTTATGACGGTTATGCCAGAAAGGAGGACGCTCTTGTATTTGGCCGGATTTGGGAATAGTTTTATAGGATAAAGGGTAATAGGGTTCCGGCCGCGCTTTGCCAAAGAAGTCTCAGAGCGCCTTGATTTCTAACACATCTAGTATGATATCAATATTTAGTGGCTCTGTCAAAGTGTGCCCACAAGATCAAGTGTTGATATACCGGGATATTGCTTTTTGCTTAAAGCGGGGTGAGGCTAGACGGCCGTAAGGGCGGGGCGGATTTTGGCAATTTTT
Organism: Lactobacillus equicursoris DSM 19284 = JCM 14600 = CIP 110162; assembly: GCF_001434815.1. Lineage (GTDB taxonomy): Bacteria > Bacillota > Bacilli > Lactobacillales > Lactobacillaceae > Lactobacillus > Lactobacillus equicursoris. The sequence goes on along the minus strand of NZ_AZDU01000010.1, from coordinate 52 downwards.
TTCAAAAAATCTGCCTGCAGTCCTAATTGACAACCGCCCCAATCCTTAGTAC
>NZ_AZDU01000001.1 GCF_001434815.1 Lactobacillus equicursoris DSM 19284 = JCM 14600 = CIP 110162 | reverse complement strand
CAAAGTCAATGCCTTAACTTAATGACATTGAGCGGAAGCTAATTGCTTTTTTGCTTATTAATAGTTAAGAATATGCAAAGAAAAGCGAACCCCCTCTTCCTTTTTGTAAGTATCAGTGCTAAACTACATATAGTATCGAATGTGTGTTCAAGCAATATCAATTTTAAGGAGCGTGATGATCATGGTTGACTTATATGTTTCACCTAGCTGTACTTCTTGCCGCAAGGCCAAGCAATGGCTGGAAAAGCATAATATCCCATACAAGGAAAGAAATATCATTTCTGATCCGCTGAACCGGGAAGAAATTATTCACGTCTTAAGAATGACCGAAGAAGGCACTGAGGAAATCGTGTCTACGCGTTCTAAAGCATTTCAAGAATTAAACATTGATTTGGACGACATCTCAATGAACGAACTGATCGACCTCATCGAAAAGAACCCAAGCCTCTTAAGACGGCCAATCATCTTGGATGACCGCCGCATGCAAGTCGGCTACAATGAAGATGAGATTCGCCGCTTTTTGCCGCGCAGCGTCAGAAGACTGGAAATGGCTAAGGCCAAGAAGCTGGCTGACCAAGGGATGTAAGAAGATCATAATAAGCGTTAGCCGCGAAAAGGCTAACGCTTTTGTTTTTTAAAAAGTTTAGGTTACAATATCAGTAAAGACAAAGGAGGGACGCAAGATGCGTGTTGAAAAGGTGAATGAGAATACGCTTCGGGTAAGCATGACCCGCGATGACTTAAATCAACGAGGCCTGAAAATCTTAGACCTGTTAGGCAATCGGGACCGGGTCCAGGAATTCTTCTTGTCAATTTTGCATGAAGTTGACGTGGACAACAGCTTTGCCAGTGATGCCCCTGTGACCTTTCAGGTGATGCCTAATGACCACGGCATTGACCTCTTGATTACCAAGATGAACAAGAATATGGACATGCCAGAAGAGATGCGGCGCTTCTTCGATCCGGCTGCTAATGGCGTAGGCGGCGACGTTGAAGAAGAGGAAGATGAGCCACGGGCTTTTGACGACCTAGACCCAGCCGACGATGCTAATACCGACATCGATCCGGTGGTCATGCATGACCTGGGTCATGGCGACACCAGCGACTACGATGACTACTGGGACTTTCAAGAAAGCCACTCAGTAGCCTTTGACGATATCGATGATTTGCTGGCCCTAGCTGACAGCCTCTGGGTCAGCGACCTGGCTTCAAGCGTCTACTACTACCAAGGCAAGTTTTACTTGAAGCTGGCCTTCATGGACGAAAACTATGCTGAAATGAAGCCGGCTGATGCCTGGGCTATTGCCAATGAGTTTGGCAGCCAGGTAACCGGCGATGACATGGACAAGGCCCAGCGCCATGGCCGCTGCCTCTTCCAGCAAGATGCCTTAGGTGCTTTAAGACGACAATTAGCTAACAAGTAAGAAAGATCCTTCACGCGGTGAAGGATCTTTTGTTTTTGGCACTGTTCTGACACTTTCCCCACTCTGTAACCAATTTCGGTAAAAATTGGATTTTTGGCGTACTAATAAGTGGGGGGATTTTTTGTACGCAGCCTTATTAAAAAATGAGCTGGTTTTAGCCGTCAGTGAAGCGGCCAAAGTCCAGCTGAATCCAAACTACCTAAACCAAGAAATTTACCGTTGTCCGCGCTGCAAAAAGCGCGTAATACTCGTCATCTCGCAGCGCTCGGCCGCCTTTTTCAAGCACTTCCGGCCTTACCAAGAGGGGCAGGGCGAGCAAGACGAGCACCGCCGATCGAAATTGCTGCTTCAAGCGGCCTTAACGGCGGCCGGGATGCCCGCAGAAGTGGAGGTGCCGCTGGCTGATGGTGCCCTGCGCGCAGACGTCTTAGCCAGCCCCAATTTGGCCTTTGAGGTCCAGTGCGCGCCCTTGAGCGATGAAGAATATCACCACCGTCATAGTCTCTACCGGGGCATCGGCATCACCGACATCTGGCTGGTGGGCAGACGCCACTACCTGGGCCAGCAGCTGAAAAAGACCCAATTGATCTATTTCCGCCAAAATTCAGCCTGGGGGTGCTATTACCTGGAGATTGACCCGAAACGGTCTCAGATCCGCTTAAAACACCATATCCTGGAGGCTCCGATCAGCAGCCGGTTAAACTACCAGACGGCCAGCTTTAATTTGGATGCTAACGGGATTGATTTGCTTTGGCACTTTCAGCCAAGTGTCAGAACAGTTTTTGGCAAAAATTGGGAAAAAGAAGAAAAAATTTGGCTAGAAAAGCAGTTCCGAGAAAAAAGCCGCCTGGGCTACCGGATCGCGGGCCAGATGTATGAAAAAGGCTATACGATCGAAACTCTGCCAGCTGCTGCCTTTAGCACTTGGCGGATTCCGGGAACTACTAGCTGGCTGGAGCAATTTTTAGCCAAATAAAAACAGCCATGTGGCTGTTTAAAGGAGATGGAGATGTCCGGTCTGGCAGTAAAAAGAATTGTAGTCGCAAACTGGCTCACAGGCGATACTTTCGCTACTATCGCTAATTGCTTGGCGATCGCCGCTTGCAAAGATCGACCGGAGCTCGTCCAAGCTGGGTTCGCCGTCAAGGAGCAGGCCGCTGTCGTCAACAGCATCATCGAAGATGACTGCGGAAGGCAGGGAATTAATGTGGAACTTTTTAGCTAGCTGCTGGTCTTGACCAATCGCGTTTTTCAAACAGTCATCCTGCTTGACGCCTTCAATCTTCTTTAAGTCCAGCTTTAAGTCGCTGATCAGCTTCTTAGCCAGGTCAAAAGAATATTCTTCTTTGCCGCAACTGAGCTTTTCTTGCAAGTTAAATAGAAACTTTCTGGCGCGCTTTTTGCCATAGGCAATCTGGATGGCGTAGTAGAGGTTCTGGGCGCTCAGTGAGGCTTCATGGTAGTGGGCCAGGTTGATGACCGTGTTGAAGTTCCAATTGCGTTTGACCATGTCCGCCTTCATAGAGTCTAAGGTGACCAAGGGCAGGTAATTGACGCAGATTTCTAAATCAAGTTCTTCAGCCAGTAGCTTGATCTTGTTTTCCAGCTGAAAGCAGGATAAGCCTAAAGGATTAATAAACAGAAAAAGTTCGAACATTGTCGACCCTCCAAAAGTTTGATCATTGCTACTTTAACAAAAGTTTGGTGCAATGACAAAAGAAAAGCACTTTTGGAGCTAGTTGCCGGCATGGAGGCTGGCCCGGGCAATCTTGCTCATGTTGTTGGTAGTCGCAATTTCCAGCTTGAAGCGGTCCTTTAGTTGGGCCAGGCAGTCTTTGATCAGGGCTGGATCGTCATTTTCGATTTCCATTTCGTAATCGCTAAAGCCGTCTGGGTAGCTGGTCTGGTCCAGGGTGATCTCGCAGTCAAAGGGCCCATTGAGCAGAAGCCGGTGGGTCTGGCTCCAGGTAAAGCTTCTTAACTTGTCGACGTCGCTTGGGTAATTTTCTTTTAAAAAGCTCCCGACGTTGCCGCCCAGGTAGACTTGCCCCTTGGCTAGGTAACTTTCGGCCTCTTCACTGGTCAAGTCATCGTTGATTTCCAGGCTTTCGTGGTACTTTTCCTGCAATTTTTGGGCTTCTGGCACCTTGATGGTTTCTTCAGCACGGTCTTTAAAAGTCCGGATTCTCAGGGCATTGTGGTGGACTTTCAAGAGTTCATCTGGCGTGTCAAAGTAGGTGTTTTTTTGCTGGAAATCCGCCTTAACCGGGTAGGCAGCAGCGATTTGCTCGTAGCTTTCCTGGTTCAGGGCAACTTTAGCTTCAATTTCGCGATTTTTACTCATATTCAGTAGGCTCCTTACGTTAAAAAAGATTTAAATCGACTTTTGCGGTTTTCACTAGTATCTATGTTAAAATGAATTTGTTTGAGATGGAAGGAAAATGAACTGTGATTAATGACTGGGACACTTTTTTATGGCCTTATAGCGAAGCCGTTAATGAATTAAAAGTAAAATTAAGAGCGCTCCGCCAGAGCTTTTTAACCACGGGCGAGCACTCGCCAATCGAGTTCGTGGTTGGCCGGGTCAAGACCGTTGACTCCATCAAAGAAAAGATGCAGCGGCGGGTGATCAGTCCGGACGTGATTGAAACCGACATGCAAGATATTGCCGGCATCCGGATCATGTGTCAATTTGTCGACGACATTTACCGGGTAGTCGATCTGCTCCATGCCAGAGAAGACCTGGAAGTAGTTGAAGAAAGAGACTACATCAAGAATGCCAAGCCATCAGGCTACCGGTCTTACCACATGGTGGTGGCTTATACGGTCTACCTGCCAGAAGGGTCAAAGAGACTGCTTGCTGAGATTCAGATCAGAACCCTGGCCATGAACTTCTGGGCTACGGTAGAGCACACCTTGAACTACAAGTACCAGGGCGAATACCCAGAGGACATTTCTGAACGCCTGAAGCGGACGGCCGAAGCGGCCTACCAGTTGGATGAGGAGATGTCTTCCATCCGCAACGAGGTCAAGGAAGCGCAGAAGATTTTTACCCAAAATAAGGGCAAGGAAAAGTTATGAGAGTAGCAATTGTGCATAACGACCGGGTGACCACCCGGGTGGCGGTCAGACACCTGCAGGTGCTCTTAGCTGAAGCAGGCATCTTGCAAGACCAAGACCACCCTGACCTGGTCATTTCGGTCGGGGGCGACGGCACCTTGATTTCCGCCTTTCACAAGTACCAAAAGCAGCTGGACCACGTGGCCTTTGCCGGCATTCACACGGGCCACTTGGGCTTTTACACCGACTGGCGAAACTATGACATGGAAAAACTGGTCGAAGCCTTGGCCAGCCACCCGGTTAAGGAGCACTCGGTCACTTATCCCTTGCTGGCCATGAAAGTGACGACCAGCAGCGGCATTAAGGAATATTTGGCCTTAAACGAAGCCTCCATTAAACGGGTCTCTAAGACCATGGAAGCCGAAGTGTCCATTGGCGGCTGCCGCTTTGAAAATTTCCGGGGCGACGGCCTTTGCGTGTCAACCCCTACGGGGTCAACCGCCTACAGCAAGTCGCTTGGCGGCGCCGTGATCCACCCGCGTCTCAAAGCCTTGCAGCTGACGGAAATTGCCTCCATCAACAACCTGGTCTTCCGGACGGTGGGGTCGCCCATCGTCATCGCGCCCGATGAATGGATTACCATCGTGCCCAAGAACACTGACCGGGCAGTCGTGATCGTTGATGGGGAGCGGATTGCCCTGACCGACGTGATGCAGGCTGACTACCGCATCGCCCAAGAAGAAATCAGCTTCTATGAGTACGGTCACCACCACTTCTGGGACCGGGTCAACGAAGCCTTTATCGGAGATGTTAAGTAATTTGCAAGTATTTAAGTTAATCGTAAAAAAAGATGACCCAGTCACGCTGAGTCATTTTTTGATGAAAAAAGGCTTTTCCCGCCGGGCCGTCAACAACTGTAAGAATCGCGGGGGGATGATGCTGGTCAACCACCACCGGAGGACCAGCAACTACCACTTAAAAGAAGGGGACGTGGTCCACTTTGTGATGGGGCAGGAAAAGGTCAACCCTTATTTGAAGGTTTCCCGCATCCCCATCCAAGTGGTGGAAGAAACGGACGACTACATCGTCATCAACAAGCCAGCAGGCCTGCTCTCCATTCCGTCTGGCTTTCACTCAGAAGACGCCGTGATCAACCGGGTTTTAGGCTATTTTGAAGAAAAGGGCGAAGACCCGGCCTACATCAAGCCCCATATCGTGACGCGGCTGGATCAAGATACGTCTGGCCTTGTCCTCTTAGGCAAAACCGCCATCGCCCACGACCGCTTTAACAAGCTGGGTAAAGAGCTTTTTATCAAAAAATATCATGCTATCGTCCATGGCAACTTCGGCGAAGGCGAAATGACGGGCCTAATCGACAAGCCCTTGGCTAGAGTCGGCGACACGGTCAAGCGGCAGGTGGACCCTAGGGGGCAAAAGGCTCTGACTGAATACCGGGTGGTCGACCAGGTCCCGGGCGCTAGCTTGGTAGATCTGCGCCTTTTAACCGGCCGCACCCACCAAATCCGGGTGCACATGCAGTCGATTGGCCATGTTCTGTACGGGGATGACCTGTACGGGGCAGAGGATGCTTTTCATAGACAGGCCCTCAACTGCTTTTACCTGGCCTTTCCTAACCCTTTTACCGGGGAAGAGCGGGAATTGCAAATTCCGGATCCAAGCGACATGCAGGATTTATGGAAAGAGCTGAAAGCTAATTCCTAATTAAAAGATATAAAAGAAAAGCAGAGATCAATGATCGACGATCATGATCTCTGCTTTTTTCGCTTTTTGTCTTTAATTCTTTGTGCTCTTTTTTATTCGCTTTAAAAAGTCTTGGCTGCTGCAAAAATGGCGCCGCCGACAGCAATGAGGGCTAAGAGCGGCATGAGCAGGGACATGGCAAAGGCTGCTACTAGCCCTGCGCCGATCAAGAAGAGGATGACCCGCAAAAAGCCGATCCCGATCTTCCAGCACAGCCAGAGAATAAAAATCATGAACAGTATGCTTAACATGGTTGGATACTCCTTTATCGTTGGATACTCCTTTATCCAGGTAAATAAATTATTTAGTAAGTAATCATACCACAATCTAGGCAAAAACCAAGCCGCAGATGATGACGATGACCCCCAAGATGATTCGGTACCAACCAAATGGCTTGAAGTCGTGGCTTTGAACATACTTCAAGAGGAACTTGATTGCTAGGTAAGCCACGATGAAGGAAACCAGCATCCCGACCAAAAGGACGGCCAATTGGTTGCCGACAAAGACGTGGCCGTTCTTAAAGAACTTCACGATCTTGAGCAGGGATGCCCCAAACATGGTTGGGATGGCCAAGAAGAAGGAAAATTCCGTTGCCACAAAGCGGCTGGACCCGATTAGCATGGCCCCCAAGATGGTGGCCCCAGACCGGGAAGTCCCAGGAATCATGGACAGAACCTGGAAGCAGCCGATCAAGAAGGCGGTCTTATAGGTCATCTTGTTTAGGTCAGTCAAGCTTGGGTTGCGCTTAGCGTAGTAGCTTTCCAAGATGATGAACAAGATACCGTAAACGATCAAGGTCGTGGCGATCACTTGCCAGGTGGTCATGTTGGCTTCCAGCCAGTCGTTCAGCGGCAAGCCGATGATGATCGATGGCAGGCAGGCCACGATGACCTTGAACCAGATCTGCCAAGTCTGGCCCTTTTCCCGGCGACTTTTTGACGGGGCAAAAGGATTCAGCTTGTTAAAGTAAATGACGATCACGCTCAAGATGGCGCCTAATTGGATGACCACCATAAACATGTTGATGAAGCTGGCTGGTTGGTCCAGCTTGATGATGTAGTCAGCTAAGTACAGGTGACCGGTTGAGGAGATCGGCAGAAATTCCGTGACCCCTTCGATGATGCCCAGGATGATGGCTTTAAAAATGTCTAACATAAATTCTTCAAAAAACTCCTAACTAATCAGTGAATAAGACTCTCGTGCCTTCAGGTACGGCAATGTCTTTGACCAAGAGGGCCAAGGTACCGTCGCTAGCCCTTTGGTAAAGAGTAGCGTTATTACTGTTTTGGTTGGCGGCAACGACGTATTTCTCGTCTTCGTCCCAGTTGAAGTCGCGTGGGAATTCGCCGTAAGTCGAAATTCTTTGAATTAATTTCAAGCTGTGGTCGTCTTGGACTTCAAAGACAGCAATAGAATCATGGCCGCGGTTTGACACGTACAAGAACTTGCCGTCTTTAGACAAGCGGATTGCAGCTGCGCCGTTATGCTGGTCCCAGCTGGCGGGAATCGTGGAACAAGTGGCCACATTTTGGAACATCCAGTTTTCTTCGTCAAACTTAACGACGTTGACCTGGCTGGACAATTCCCCGGCAACATAGAAGTAGCTGCCACTTGGGTCAAAGACCAGGTGGCGGGTGCCAAAGCCGTCTTCGTTTTGGTAGCTGGCCAGGTGGGTTAGGTGCTGACCATCAAAATCATAGAAGTCGACACGATCTTGACCAAGGTCGCAGGATACCAAGTGCCCGCCTGGCGTTTGGTCAAAGTAGTGGGGGTGGGCACTGTCCACTTGTTCAGGACGTGGCCCCAAAGCCCGGCTTTCGTGCTTGACTTGGTCAAGCAGGGTCAATTGCCCCTTTTCGTCGTAGCTGATCACAGCCAAAACGCCAGTATGGTAGTTGGCCGTATACAGCAGGTGCTTGTCCTTGTTAATGCCAACGTAGGCTGGGGATGACCCTTCATGGAGCAGCTGGCTGACCAAGCGGCCATTTTCATAAGTGGCGATACCGCCGTGGCCATCTTCGTTTTTAATGGTAAAAATGAAGTCGCCATCCTTTTGGAAGTAGGTTGGCCCGCCTACTTTTACAACATTTCTTCTTTGCTCAAGGTGAGCTTCGTTTCCGGCCCCAATAAAGTCAAATTGGTAAATCCCATCTGACTCGTGCTTGGTGTAGCCACCGATTAGAATATGCAAATTTTTTACCTCCTCTATTGCAATACACTACTATTCTAACTTAAATATTATGCTTCTAGCTGGCAAAAGTCGATAAAGGATAAAAGATGTAATCAATAATTAACAAATTCCTGCTTCACTTTTGGCAACTTGGACTAGTTTGTCTAGTTCAGTATGATAAAATTTAAGTAAGTAGGTGATGAAAATGAAATGGATATCAACAATTAAAGAAATCGGAACAAGCGCGATCAGCGAAAAGGATCGCACGGTAATTTTGTTTGGTCAAACCGCTAATGACGAACTGAGAAAGGTCTCAGTCATCCAAGAGTTTGACGATGAAGAAGCTGCTCAAGGCATCGTTTTGAAAAAGGGCGACACGATCACCATCGATGGGCAAACCCTAATTATTTCGGCTGTTGGCTCTATGGCTATCAGCAACTTGCGGGCTTTGGGCCACGTCAGCTTATTCTTTGCTGACAAGCTGCCAAAGAAGCCGATGTCTAACGCGGTTTACCTGGAACTTGACGGCAAGGATCCAGTCCCAACTTTCAGAATTGACGACGAGATTGTCTACGAGCACCTTTAAGAGGTGGTTAAATGAAGAAAAAAGCTGACAGCGTCTTTAGCCAGTGGGTCCTAAACAACCGCTTCAGCGTGGGGCTGATCAACGTCCTCTTGACCTTGATCATCATCCTGGTCTTTAACCGGATCTCCTTTATCTTTGACCCGGTTAACGTGTTTTTAGGCGCGGTCATGCCACCGGTGATCGTGGCGCTTTTGCAATATTACCTGATGAATCCAGTGGTTAACCGGCTGGAGAAAAGGTTTAAGGTGCCACGGACAATCACGATCCTGGCCATTTTTGCCCTAGTCACGCTCTTGATTATCTGGATGATCAACTCGATGATCCCAGTTGTCCAAAATCAGATCAATTCTCTGGTCAAGAACTGGCCAGCAATTTGGAAAAATGCCACAGAGGCGATCGATGACTTACTCAGCAAGCCCAAGCTTAGTGGCCTGCGAGACTCGATTCAAAAGCAGCTGGCTTCCTTGCAAAAGGACATGAACCAGTTAACTGGCTCTGCGGTCTCTAATGCTTTCAGCAACTTGACCAATGCCGTCAATGTGGCGGCCTCGGTCTTTACAACCCTTGCCACGGCGCCGTTCATCTTATTTTTCATGCTAAAGGATGGCTCCAAATTGCGGCCTTACCTGGCCCATTTTGCACCAAAGCGCTGGGAACAAGCCACAAGCAGCCTGCTTAGTGAAGTTAACGGGGCCATGTCCTCCTACGTTAGAGGTCAAGTCTCCGTTGCCATCTGCGTCGGCATCATGTTCTTTATCGGCTACACCATTATTGGTGAGCCTTACGGGGCAGCCTTGGCGATTGCGGTCGGCTGCTTGAACTTGATTCCGTATTTTGGGACCTTCTTGGGGCTGATCCCAGCCTTGATCATTGCGTCGGTCACGTCGATACCACTGCTGGTCAACGTGCTGATCGTCTTTTTCATCGAGCAGCTGGTTGAAACCCGGATTATCAGCCCCCTGATCGTGGGCAACCGTTTGAAGATGCACCCGGTGACGACTATTGTCGTCATGCTGGGGGCCGGCTCTGTCTGGGGGCTGCTCGGCGTAATCGGCGGGATTCCCATGTACGCAGTGGCCAAAATTTTAGTCAGCCACCTGTTTGCTTACTACAAGAAGGTCTCTCACCTTTATGCAGATAGTTTGACTGAGCAAAAAGCGCCAGAAAATGGTCAAAAAGAAGAAAGGGAAAATAGCTAAAAAATGACAAACCATATCGTTTTGTTTGAACCGGAAATTCCGGACAACACTGGCAACATTGCCAGAACCTGTGCCGGGACCAACACCATTTTGGACCTGATCGAGCCCCTGGGCTTTCGCCTAGACGACAAGCACTTAAAGCGGGCCGTCTTAGACTACGGCGGGGAAGTTGAAATCCGCCGCCACGATGACCTAAGGGCCTTCTTGGCCAGCCTGCCAGACAATGCGGAAATGTACCTCATTTCCAAGTTCTCCAGCAAGGCTTATACGGATGTTGACTACACCGACCCAAGCAAGGAATATTTCTTTGTTTTTGGCAGAGAAACTACTGGTTTACCAGAAACCTTTATGCGACAATATGAAGAACGCAATTTGCGAATTCCGATGTCTGATAAGATTCGGGCCTTCAACTTGTCCAACTCAGCAGCGATCGTGATTTTTGAAGCTTTGCGCCAGCAAGGCTTCCCCCACATGGAAAAGTCCCACCACTACGAAAACGACAAGCTGAAAGACGACTACAATCGTCCTGGCCGCTATCAAAGAAACCTTAACGGACACTAGAATTTTTGTTAAAGAAGAAAAAGACTGAGGTAAAAATATGGAATTTAACAAGCAAACCCCAATTATCGTACGTGCCTTCCACTATGACTTGCTGGACGAACCAGAAGAAAAGAACGAAGTTAACGTGGCCATCCGCCAAGTGGTCGCAACTGGCGAAGACGGCGTTGAAGATGCCGGTGAAGCAGGCGGCTACTACGAAGTTGCCGTTGTTTACGACGTAACTCCAGACGCTGACAACGTGATCGAAGTCAGCGGCGTTAACACCCAAGTGGTGCAATTGATGGGCTACCACGGCGATGGCCAAGACCTTGACCAAGAAACATACCGTTTGCTCAGCCGGCCACTGGTTGAATACATCGAAACCTTGACTTACGAAGTAACCCAAGTTGCCTTGGACGAACCAATCAACCTGGACTTTGAACCTAATTTCTAAGGGTAAGGTGAGTAAATGCCTCGAAAGAAAAGGCAGGCAAGTAAAAACGCTAGAAATAAAAATAAGAAAAAAGAAGAATCTTTAAGCTGGGTGGTTACCGGAATCGTTTTGATCCTGGTAGCCATTTTGGCGTTATTGCGAGTTGGCTGGCTGGGCAATGAATTAGCTAATTTGCTGCGGTTGGTGATCGGCGACAGCTACCTTTTAGGCGGCGGCATTTTGGCCATTTTTGGCCTGGTGATGCTGATTTATGGTCAGCCGCCTCATTTTGGCTTTAAAAGGAGCAGCGGGCTGGTCTTAGCCTACCTGTCGCTCTTGGTCATCTTGGCTGGGCACTTTTTTGCTAGCGAAAACATCCACAGCAACTTCACGGCTGCTTTTAAAACAGCCATTTACGGAGAAATTGGCCGGGCCAATGTGACCGAGAATGTTGGCGGCGGGGTGATCGGCAGCTGGCTTTATGGGATTTTTTACCAGCTCTTGGGCCATGTGGGCACTATTGCCTTGTCGCTATTAACCTTAATCAGCGGCATCTTGATGTTCTTTGACGTCAAGTTTAGAACCCTGGTGGCATATTTTCAGAAGTTCAGCCAGGCCTTCATCAAGGAAAGCCGGACTGGGGCGGGCCAAATCAAGGAGAAGTATCAAGAGCAGCGGGAGCTGTTTAAAGAGCGCCGGCAAAGAGAGCGGGACAACCGCGAGAAGCTGACTGATCCTTGGCAAGAGCCGGCAAGCAATGATTCTCAGGCAGAAGCGGGAAAGACTGAGGCAGAAAGATCAGTTGAGAAGCAGCCAGCTGTTCAGCCTGAACCAGCTTCTGAACGGCCCTTGCCTGAAATCCAGGTGGCCGAGCAGCATCCAGACGAAGATGCCAAAAAGGCTGAGCCTGAAGAAAAGGCGCCAGCGCCGCACTTGCCCTTATATGATGACAATTATGAATATCCGCCTTTGACCCTGCTCAAGTCGGTCAAGGCCAGTGACCAAAGCCAGGACAAGAACCTGATTGGTCACAATACCCAGCTTTTAGAGACCACCTTTAAGAGCTTTGGCGTGGACGTTAATGTTAAAAAGGCGATCCTGGGACCAACCATCACCCGCTATGAGGTCCAGCCGGCCGTCGGGGTCAAGGTGTCCCGGATCGTCAACCTAGCTGATGACCTGGCTTTAGCCTTAGCCGCCAAAGACATCAGAATCGAAGCGCCCATTCCAGGCAAGCCTTATATCGGGATTGAAGTGCCCAACCAGCAGGCAGCCAGCGTGGCCTTCAAGGATGTGATTGAGCACCAGGCGCCAAAAGACAAGCAAAAGCCCCTGGTTGTGCCTTTAGGCAAGGATGTTGCTGGGCAAATTATTTCAGCAGACCTGACCAAGATGCCCCACCTCTTGGTGGCGGGGTCAACTGGGTCTGGTAAGTCCGTGGCCATCAATACCATCTTGACCAGCATCTTGATGAAGGCCCGGCCTGACGAAGTCAAGCTGGTCTTGATCGACCCCAAGATGGTGGAACTTTCTGTTTATAGCGGGATTCCCCACTTGATGATCCCGGTTGTCACTGACTCCCGGCTAGCTGCCAAGGCCTTGAAAAAGGTCGTTGACGAAATGGAGCGCCGCTACAAGCTCTTTGCGGCAGCTAGCGTCCGCAACATGGGCGAATTTAACGCCAAGGTTGCCGAAAATAACCAAGATACCTCAAAACCGGCCATGGAGCCTCTGCCTTACATCCTGGTCGTGGTCGATGAATTAAGCGACTTGATGATGGTGGGCGGACGCGAAGTCGAAGGCTCCATTGTCCGTTTAGGCCAAATGGCCCGGGCAGCCGGCATCCACATGATCCTGGCCACCCAAAGACCGAGCGTGGACGTCATCACCGGCTTAATCAAGGCCAACGTGCCATCCCGAATCTCCTTTGCCGTTTCTAGCGGGGTCGATTCGCGGACGATTTTGGACCAAGTCGGTGCCGAAAAACTCTTGGGCCGGGGCGACATGCTCTATCTGCCGATTGGGGCGTCAAAGCCTGAGCGAATTCAAGGCGCCTACATTGACGTCGACGAAGTCGAGGCCGTCGTTGACTGGGTGAAAAAGCAAAAGCCAGCTGAATACGACGAAGAGATGATTCCCCAAGAAGGGGATGAGACTGAAGCAAGCAGCGATGAACCCGATGACGAGTACTATGCTCAAGCCGTTGACCTGGTTCAGCGCCAGCAATCAGCCAGCGTCTCCATGCTGCAAAGGCGGTTTAGGATTGGCTACAACCGGGCTGCCCGTTTAATTGACGAAATGGAAGAGCACGGCGTCGTGGGGCCGCCAGAAGGCTCTAAGCCGCGCAAGGTGCTTTTGCCTCCTAAAGGACAAGAAAACTAATGGTAAATGACAAAAATATCAAGATTCAAAGCAATCAAAAATTTTCAGCTGCCAGTCTGGGCTACTTTGTCCGCTTGCCGCTGACTCAGCACAACTTGGCGCTAGCAACGCTTTTGACCAAGATGCAGGGCAATGCCAGTGAAAGTTACCCGGATCCGGCCATGATCGCGGCCCGTTTTAGCGAGCTTTATTCCTTCCGCTTTGAAGCCGCTCCGCAGCTCTTTGGCAAGGAATTGGTTATTTCTTACTTGGTCGACTTTGTGGAGCCCCAAGAAATCCTGGATCCGGATTACAACTACCGGGAAATCATGGAGACTTTTATCGACCTGGTCACTAATCCCTTGCTGGTAGCAAAAAATCTGGAGCTCAGCCAAAGGCAGCTCCGGGATGAGTACCAAGAATTAGTGGCTCAGCCCAACAACCAGGCCTTGATCGACTTTTTCAACTACTGGTACCAAGACCAGCCCGACTATGCGGCTAGCTTTTTAGGACCAATCGAAGAAATAGAGGCCGCCACCGTGCAAGATGTCCGACGCTTCTTTGATAGCTTGGAAAGCTGCCCATCCTGCCTCTTAGGCCAGGCCTATGATGCCCGGCAGGTGGCGCGGCTGGCTAATGAGGGCCTTGATGCTTCAGGCCTTAGCCTTGCCTTCCCAATGAGCGATTTGGCTATTGCCGCACCGGACCTCCGCTTTGCTAAAGCTGCCGAGCAGGGCAACCAGCAAGCCCAGCTCTTTTTGGGCTATGGCTACAAGGCCTTGCCAAATTTGGCAGATTTAGCCTGCGGCACGGTCTTGCGGGAATACCTGACGGGTGAGCAGTCTTCAAGACTGTTTGCCAAAGTCAGAGAAGAAAAGGGGGCAGCCTATGCCGTTGAAAGCAACTGGTACGCTGACAACTCCCTCTTCTTGATCAATGCCGGCCTTGACCCAGGCAAGGTGGAACTAACCGAGCAGATTATCGCTAAAGAGATGCAGATGGTGGCTGATGGCCGGATCGATCCAGGCCTGCTCAAGCAAAGCAAGCAGGCGCTAGTCAACCGGCAATTGATCAACCAGGACAGCTCAGCCTGGTTGCTTGCCAGAAAGATCCGCTATGCCTTGCATGAAAACTACGAAGGCTTTAACTTCGCTCAGGCCGTTAAGGCGGTCACCAGCAAGGACCTGGCTAACTTTGTCAAAAATCTCTACTTAAATGAAAGCTATGTTTTAAAATGATTAGACCAAATATTGTCAAAAAGACTTTTCCTTCCGGCTTCAAGGCCCAGGTGATCTTAAAGCCTGGCTTTAACCAGCGCTTTTTTGGGATCATTGTCGACTTTGGCAGCAGCGACCCCCAGCCGGTGCCGGGCCTGGCCCACTTTTTAGAGCACAAGCTCTTTGCCAGCCAGGAAGGGGACCTGTCTTTAGAATTTGAAAAATTGGGCAGCGATGTCAATGCCTTTACCTCTTTTAACGAGACCATGTATTACGCTAGCGGCGTGAAAAACGTGGGCCCAACGATTGACCTCCTCTTTAAGCTGGTCGGCGAGCCCTTTTTTACCAAGGAAAACGTGGAGCAAGAAATCCCCATCATCCAGCAAGAACTGGCCATGTACCAAGATGAGCCTGACTGGGTCCTGGGCGACAGCCTCTTGCGGGCGGTTTACGGCGACAGCAACCTAGCTATCGACGTGGCCGGGACCAAGGAATCGATTGCCAGTGTAACCAGCGGCATGCTGCTGGCCACCTATGAAGAAAATTACGTGGCTGAGAAGCTGTCATTCGTTGCTTGCGGTGACTTTTCAGAAAACCAGGTAAAAACTATCATGCGCCAGGCCAAGACCCTATCAGAAACCTATTTTAAGCCTGGAAAAGGGGCTAAAAGGTCCAAGCCTTTGCCTTTTAAGGCTGGTCAAGACTTGGTTTTGCCAAGCCAGGGCGTGCCCCTGTTTGCCCTGGAAGTTTCTTTGCCAAACTTTAAGAAAGTTTTAGCAAGTCAGGATCTGGCACAAATTCTCTTAGAAATCATGTTAGAATCAAAATTAGGCTCCATGAGCACTTGGTTTGCCGGGATGCGGCAAAAGCAGCTCTTAAACCAGCCCCTGCAGATCAGCGTCAATACGACCAGACAGGGCAACTATGTTATGATCCTGGGAACTAGCCAAGACGCAGAAAAGGTTATTGCGGAATTAAAAAAGCAGCTCCAAGCGGACCAGCTCTTTGCTGGCCGAGAAATGGACGGCTTCTTTGACCTCTTGAAGAGAAGCTGGCTGGCCCAAACCATTCGCGGCTTGGACCACTTGCCGGCCTTTAGCGTTGAGCTAGCCGAAGAAAGCTTAGACGGCGAGGATATTTTTGCCATGACGAAAAAAATCCAGGCCATGAGCTTTGCTGACTACCAGGCCTTTTGCCTAGACCTGTGGCAGGGCTGCGGCATCAGCACCGCATACCTGGCACAAGGGCAGGAGGACTAACATGAAAAGAGCAATCATTTTTGGCGCAACTGGCGGCATCGGCCAAGCCATCGCTAAGCGACTGGCTCAAAGCGGCTGGTCCCTTTACCTCCACTGCAACAGTCACTGGGCTGAAGCTGCTGAATTAGGGGAAGAGCTAGCCAGCCTTTATCCAGACCAGGATTTCATGCCCATCCAGCAGGACTTTTGCGCAGCAGACGCGGATTTAAAGAAGTTCGTTGAAGGCTTGCTCCCGGTTAACGCGGCAATTTTTGCCCAAGGGATCACCAACTATGACTTCTTAGGCAGTCAAAGCTCTGAAGTGATTGAGCGCATCTTGAAGGTCAACCTGGAAAATCCGATTAAGTTGACCAAGCTGCTGGAGAGCCAGCTGTTAAAGCACGACCACAGCCGGATTGTCTACCTGGGCTCCGTTTATGGTGGCCAGGGCAGCGCCATGGAGGCCGTTTATAGTGCAAGTAAAGGCGGTATCAGCCGTTTTGCCCAGGCCTATGCTAGAGAAGTTGCCGCTAGCCACTTTACGGTAAACGTGGTGGCGCCTGGTGCCGTGATGACGCCGATGAACGCCATGTTTTCAGGAGAGACGCTGGCTGACCTAGCAGAAGAAATTCCAGCTGGCCATTTGGCCAATCCTACGGAAATTGCTTACTGGGTTGACTGCCTCCTAAACCCGGAAAGCGACTATTTAACCGGGCAAACGATCTATGTAAGCGGTGGCTGGCTAGAATAAGGCGGCACAACTAGCGGGATTGTGCTATAATTTATAAACAGATTTTAAGATGATTGAAGAGGTTAATAATGTCAGGCATTGGAGAACAATTACGTACTGCAAGAGAAGCTAAGGGGCTTTCCATTTCCGATATTGAGAAAGCTACCAAGATTCAAGGCCGCTACTTGGAAGCCATCGAAAACAACGAATTCGACAAGCTGCCAGGCGACTTTTACGTTCGCGCCTTTATCCGTCAATACGCGCAAGTCGTTGGCTTAGACGGCAAGGAACTGCTGAGCCAGTACTCAGGCGACATTGAAGAAGAGCTGGAAGAGCACGAAAAAGAAGTTGAAGCTGAAAAGCAGGAAGAAGAACCTGTTGAAGCGCCAACTGAACAGGTCTACCAGCCAGCTCCGGCAAGACAAAAGCAAATTGCTAAAGAAGAAAACTACAAAGAAGAAAAGCAAGACGCCAAGTGGCGCAAGCTAGTGCCAAAATTGGCTCTGGGTTGCGGCATTGTCTTGATCGTAGTGATTGCGGCTTTAGTTTTTGCCAACAACAAGAAGTCCAGCTCAAACAGTGCTGAAAAGGCCAGCTCCAGCGTGACGATCACTTCTTCTAAGAAGTCATCCAGCAAGAAGAGCAGCTCAGCTTCTTCTTCATCCAAGAAGAAGACCAGCACCATCAAGGTACAGTCTCTGGGCAATTCTGCCTTCCGGGTAACTGGCATTAAGTCTAGCGCTCCACTGGTTGTTCGCTCAAGCAAGCAAGCTATCTACTACTACGTTTCTATCAACAATGCCATCACCAACCAAGGCACCTTGCAATCTGGTGAAAAGCACACGGAAACGGTTAAGAACGGCTCAACTTTGATCGTTTACCTGGGGACTGACACCGGCGTAACGGTGACGATCGGCGGCAAGAAGATTCCATTTACGCAAGTTAACGGGACTAGCCGCTTGACCATCTACTTGGGGGCAAACAACAACAGCACTACTGGCTCATCCACTAGCTCAAGCAGTTCATCAAGCTACTCTAGCGCTGCTTCTTCTAGCTACTCAAGCCGGACTTATAGCAGCCAATCAAGCGCTAGTCAAGCTTCTAGCCAAGCTCAAGGCAGCCAGGCCTCATCCAGTCAGGCTCAAAGCAGCCAGGCTTCATCCAGTCAAGCTCAAAGCAGCCGAGCTCAATCATCCAGCAAGGCTCAATAAACCGTCGTGTAAAAAAGTGAGGATTTTACAAAAATGAATTTACCAAATAAGTTAACTGTTTTCCGGATCTTCTTGATCCCAGTTTTTATGCTCTTGCTCATCTTGGGCTGGCCAGCCGGCTCTTTTGAAATTGCCGGGACGACGATCTTGTGGAGCCGGGTGGTTGCCATGATCGTCTTTGCCGTAGCATCTGCAACTGACTGGTTTGATGGTCACATTGCCCGGTCAAGAGGCCTGGTAACCAACTTTGGTAAATTTGCCGACCCCCTGGCTGACAAGATGCTGACCATGACGGCCTTCATCTTCATGGTGGACCTGAAACTGGCCCCAGCTTGGGTAGTGGCCATCATCGTCTGCCGGGAATTGGCCGTAACGGGTCTGCGCTTGATCGTGGTTGAAAACAACGGCAAGGTCATGGCAGCCGCCATGCCAGGCAAGATCAAGACCACCTGCCAGATGCTGTCAATCATCTTCTTGCTCTTTGGCGACATCTTCCATATTGGGACGGTTCTGCTCTACATCGCCTTGATCTTCACCATTTACTCTGGCTACGACTACTTCCACTCATCATGGGACGTCTTCAAGGGCTCAATGTAAAAATTGCCAAGCAATAGTAATTGTAAAAACGCGCGTTAGCGCGTTTTTTAATTTTCTCTAAAATTTGCGATTTCTCAGGTGAAAAATGCGATTTTTGACGTAATAACAAGTGGAGGGAAAAGTTTGGAACTCTAGTTCGCTTTTTTCTTGCTTTTTGAGGCAAGTTCAAAGTATAATAGATACATGTAAGAAACTCCAGGAGGTTTTAAATTTGGCTAAAGATGAAAAGCAAGCTGCTCTTGAGGCTGCTTTAAAGAAAATCGAAAAGAATTTTGGTAAAGGTGCCGTTATGCGGATGGGGGAAAAGGTTGATACCCAAATCTCCACTGTTCCTTCAGGCTCTTTGGCCCTGGATGCGGCTTTGGGCGTGGGCGGCTACCCACGAGGCCGGATCGTAGAAATCTATGGTCCAGAATCATCCGGTAAGACGACTGTTGCCCTGCACGCCGTTGCTGAAGTACAAAAGCGCGGTGGCACGGCTGCTTATATCGATGCCGAAAACGCCATGGACCCAGCTTACGCTGAAGCCTTGGGCGTTGACATCGACCAGTTGATCCTGTCACAGCCAAACACTGGGGAAGAAGGTCTGCAAATTGCGGATACCTTGATCTCCAGTGGCGCCATCGACATCGTGGTTGTCGACTCCGTTGCCGCTCTGGTGCCGCGGGCAGAAATTGAAGGGGAAATGGGTGACTCTCACGTGGGTCTGCAGGCCCGTTTGATGAGCCAGGCCTTGAGAAAGTTGTCAGGGACTATCAACAAGACCAAGACCATCGCCATCTTTATCAACCAGATCCGGGAAAAGGTCGGCGTGATGTTTGGTAACCCAGAAACCACCCCAGGTGGCCGGGCTTTGAAGTTCTACTCCACTATCCGTTTGGAAGTCCGCCGGGCAGAACAAATCAAGCAATCCACCAACGTGATCGGTAACCGGGTGAAGATTAAGGTTGTCAAGAACAAGGTGGCTCCGCCATTCAAGGTTGCTGAAGTTGACATCATGTATGGTCAAGGTATTTCCCAATCAGGTGAACTTTTGGACATGGCTGCCGACCAAGACATCGTGGACAAGGCCGGAGCTTGGTACTCCTACCACGGCGAAAAGATCGGCCAAGGCCGGGAAAACGCCAAGAAGTATTTGGAAGAGCATCCTGACATCTACAATGACATCCAAAGTCAAGTCCGCAAGGCCTACGGCATTGATGACGAATCTTTGGAAGAAAAGGAAAACCCAGAAAAGATCAAGGAAAAGCGGGCTAAGAAGGCTGATGCTGGTCAAGAAGCACCAGCTGAAGCTGCCGATGCTGCTAAGACCGAAGACAAATAGCTAAAAGCTCTTAAAAGAACTGCCAATTTGCTGGCAGTTTCTTTTTTCTTTTCAGCTTAATCTAATAATTGACTTAAATAAGATTGTAACTTATGATTAAGTGTGTGTGAATAATTCTAGAAATAAGGACGACGTGATTTATGATGAATAACAGTATATTTTATCTCGTCGCGTTCGTGGTAGTTTTTCTTATTTCACTTGTCGTGGGGATCCTGATTGGCTACGCCATCAGAAAGAACTCTTGGGAACAAAAGGCTGAAAATGCCAAGCAAAGTGCCGACTCCCTTTTAGCCAAGGCTAAAGCGGAAGTCGAAGTTGCTAAGGCAGAAGCCGCAGCCAAAAGGCAGGAAGCAGAGGCAGCAATGCGGGATGCGGAAACCGAAAAGAAGGCTAAGATCCTGGAAGCCCAAGAAGAAATCAGGGATTACCGGCAAAAGGTTGAAGATGAGTTGAATGGGCGCAGAGATGAAATCGCCCGTAAGGAAAACCGTCTCCAGCAAAAAGAAGATACTTTGGATCATCGCAGCGGCGTGCTGGATGAGAAGGAGAACCAACTCACACAAAGAAAGAACCAAATCAAGAAGCAGGAAGAAAAAACTGCTCAGTTGCAAAGCGAAGCCGAAGACCTGGTCAAGCAGCAAAACGAGAAGCTTTTAGAAGTCTCTAACTTAGATGAAGACGAAGCCAAGAAGATCGTTTTGGCCCAGGTATCTGATCACTTGGTCAAAGAAAAGGCCGAAATGATCAGAAACATGCAAGAAGATGTCACGGCCAAGGCTGATCGCTTTGCTCACCAAGTCATTGTCGACGCCATTCAAAGCAGTGCTGCCGACACGGTAGCGGAAACGACCGTCTCAGTCGTCGACCTGCCAAATGATGAAATGAAGGGGCGGATTATTGGTCGCGAAGGCCGCAACATTCGCTCCTTTGAAGCCATGACCGGGGTGGACCTGATCATTGACGATACGCCAAAGACGGTTACCTTGAGCGGCTTTGATTCGATCAGACGAGAAGTGGCAAAAAGAGCCTTGCAGAAGCTGATCAAGGACGGCCGCATTCACCCAGCTCGCATCGAAGAGATGGTGGACAAGGCGCGCAAGGAAGTCAATGACGACATCTACGAAGCCGGGGAAAGTGCCTTGATGGAACTGGGCATTCACCGGATGCACCCAGAACTGGTCAAGGTCTTAGGCCGGTTGAAGTACCGGACTTCTTATGGGCAAAATGTCTTAGCCCACTCAATTGAAGTCGGCAAGTTAGCTGGGACAATGGCTGCAGAACTTGGTTTGGATGAAAAATTAGCAGTTCGCGCGGGATTATTACACGATATTGGCAAGGCAATTGACCACGATATTGAAGGCTCCCACGTAGAAATCGGTGTTGAATTGACACGGAAGTACCATGAACCAGAATTGGTGGTAAACGCAATTGCGGCCCACCACGGGGATGTACCGAAATTGTCATTTATTGCGGAACTGGTCGTAGCAGCGGATACGATTTCCTCAGCTCGCCCAGGTGCCCGTTCTGAAAGCCTAGAAAACTACATCCGCCGCTTGACTGAACTAGAAGACATCGCCAACAGCTACGATGGCGTCAAGCAAGCATACGCGATCCAAGCGGGCCGCGAAGTGCGGGTAATGGTTGAGCCAGCCAAGATTTCTGATGATGAAATCACGGTTTTGGCCCACGAAATTCGCGACCGAGTTGAAAAAGAACTCGATTACCCAGGCAATATCAAGATTACCGTTATACGGGAGAAACGTGCTGTGGCAGTTGCCAAATAAGGAAAAGTCCAGATTATTCTGGACTTTTTTTCTAGGCTTTTTTGTGATTTTTCTCCTGGATTTGGCAAAAGGGGTCAAAGGTCGGTATAATAATTTAGATTAACTAATTCAGAAAGTAGCATTGCATGTTTAAGATTTTTGTCGACCTGTTCTTAATGGTCATCATTCAAGTTGCAATAACGCCGTTTATCAGACGTCTGGCCTTTGTCTTAGGGGCCGTGGACAATCCTAATGCCCGCAGGGTGAACAAGAAGCCCATGCCAACCATCGGGGGCCTCGGGATTTTTGTCACTTTTAACATTGGCTGCTTTATCCTTTTAAGAGAGCAGTTCCCAACCCATGAGCTCTTTTCTGTCTTCTTAGCCTCAAGCGTGATCGTCTTGACCGGGATGATTGACGATATCTTGGAGCTGAAGCCTTGGCAAAAAATGGCCGGGATCTTCGTTGCGGCCTTAGTCATTTACTACCTGGCCCAAATCCGGATGACGGAATTGAACATCCCCTTGACCAATCAGGTGATCAACCTGCCTTGGTATCTCAGTCTGCCGATCACCATCTTCTGGATCCTGGCCTTGACCAATGCGGTTAACCTGATCGATGGTTTAGATGGTCTAGCTAGCGGGGTGTCCTGCATCTCCTTATTGACCATGGGGATCGTGGGCTACTACTTCTTAAGAAACCAGGGCTTGTACGTGCCAATTGCCTGCTTTATGCTGGCAGCGTGTTTGATGGGCTTTTTGCCTTATAATTTCAACCCGGCCAAAATCTTCCTGGGTGACACCGGGGCGCTTTATCTTGGCTTCATGATCTCGGTTTTGGCCTTGAAGGGGCTGAAAAACGTCACCTTTATCTCCCTGGTCGTGCCCATTGTCATCTTGGGCGTGCCGATTTCCGACACGATTTATGCCATTATCCGGCGTAAGCTGAACAATAAGCCGATCTCTCAAGCTGACAAGCACCACCTCCACCACCAGTTGATGCGGCTGGGGCTGACCCAAAGGCAGACGGTCTTGGTCATTTATGCCTTGTCCTTGATCTATTCCTTCGTATCCATGCTCTTCTTGCTGTCGCCGGTTTGGGCCATGGCCATGCTGCTCATCGGGCTCTTGATTGCCGTTGAGCTTTTCGTGGAATCGATTGGCCTGTTGGGGAAAAAGTATAAGCCTCTAACCAAGTTGATTGGTCACCTGGTCCTTCATACGGCCACTTCTAAAGAGCCGCACGTGGAAGTCTGGCACCAGGGCCAGGCCAAGCCTAAAGAGTGGCAGGAGCGGTCTAAGGGCGGCCACAAGCCTGAAGCCAAGGCTGATCAGTCAAAAAATAAAAAATAAGCAGAAAAAACAGAGACCTTTATGGTCTCTGTTTTAGTCTTCTTGGCGATAATGATGATTTTTAACCGGAATTTCGTTGTAGCGCTGGTCGCCCTTGATAATTTTGACCTTGCCGGCCAAAAGGTCGGTCAATTCTGCCTTAAAGTCGTCTACTTGGTCTAAGTCCAGGTAAACCGATATGGTGATCTCGGCCGCGTATTCCCGGTCAGCTACGTAGATGTCTTTTTCTTCTAAAAAGTGGTTGACCTCATCATAGCGATTATAAGGTATAGTAAAGAGGAGCTCTTGCTGCAGGACCCTTTTAACCACCCCGATGGCTTCAGCGGCTTCGGTTACGCTGTTTGAATAAGCCCGGATCAAGCCTCCAGCGCCCAGTTTGATCCCGCCAAAGTAGCGGGTGACGACGACGGCGACATTTTTCAGCTGCATCAGCTGGAGCGCCTTGAGTTCGGGGATGCCGGCTGTACCAGAGGGTTCGCCGTTGTCGCTGGCCTTGACGTGCTCGTCGTTTTCACCGATCGTGTAGGCATAAGTGTTGTGGGTAGCGTCATGGTACTTCTTGCTGGTTTGAGCGATAAAGGCTTTGGCTTCTTCTTCGCTGTTGACCCGGGCCATGGTTGCGATGAAGCGGCTTTTCTTAATTACCAGCTCATGCTGGCCATCTGTTAAAATTGTTAAAAAATATGCACCTTTTGACAAGAAAATCTCCTTTTTTGGCGTAATAATAAGTGGAGGCGATTTTTCATGAACGAAGCAATTTCATCCAAGGCTGGTCGCCAGTGGTTGGTTGACAACTTGGATCATAGCACAAATCAAGGCCAAACTGCAATTCCGGCTGTTCAAAAGGGCTGCTGCCAGCGCTGCGGGAGCGTCTGCTACGCCCGCTTGCCAAGTGGGGCACTTTATTGCCGGGAGTGCGTGGGCCTGGGCCGGCTGGACCAGGGCAAGTACCTGGTTCGGCAAGCAGCTAGCGGCACTTACCCTAAGCAAAGGGGCATGACCTGGACCGGGCAGCTGCGGCCAGCTCAAGCCGAGGTCAGCCAATTTTTGCTAGAACAATTTGCCAAGAAAAAGGACTGCCTGGTTCATGCCGTAACCGGGGCGGGGAAGACCGAGATGATTTTTCCCCTTTTGGCAGAAGCCTTTAGCCAAGGAAAGAGGGCAGCCATCGCCACCCCGCGGATTGACGTCGTTAATGAGCTCTTTCCGCGCCTGTCAGCCGCTTTTGGCCAAATTATGGTCGGCTGCTACCACGGCAAAATGGAGAAAGAGCCAGCCGGCGAGCAGCTGGTCATCTGCACCACCCACCAATTGATGAAGTACTACCAGGCCTTTGACCTCTTGATCATCGATGAGGTTGATTCCTTTCCTTTTGCCGGCAGCCCCCAGCTCCACTTTGCTGCCCAAAATGCCGTCAAAAAGACGGGCAGCCGCGTTTTTCTCACGGCGACGCCGCCAAAGGACCTGGAAATTGCTGTTAAAAAGGGCCAGCTGGCCGAAATTAGGCTGAAGCGGCGCTTTCACGGGGGCTTGTTGCCGATCCCGAAACTAGACCAGTACTACCGGCCCTTCATCGGCAAGAAGGGCCTCCATCCCAAGCTGGTCAAGCGGATTGTTCAGGCCTGCCAAAGCGGCCACCCCCTTTTAGTCTTTGTGCCCAGAATCAGCGAGATTCCAATTTACCTTGATTTATTGAAAAAAGAAAAAGGGCTGGCTGAGCTTAAAATGGCTGGCGTCTACGCTGAGGACCCCGATCGGCTAGAAAAAGTCCAAGCCTTTCGGGAGGGCAAGCTAGACTTGCTGGTCACAACGACTATCTTAGAGCGCGGGGTCACCTTCAAGCATGTCTGGGTAATTATCGTCGCTGCCGACGACCGGATCTACCAAACCTCCAGCCTAGTCCAGATTGCCGGCCGGGTCGGGCGAGACAAGGACGACCAAACGGGACTGGTGCTATTTTGCTACCACTACTACACCCGGCAGATCCAGCAGGCCGTCAAGCAGATCAAGGAGATGAACCGATGAAGTGTTTAGTGTGCAATACTGACTTTATGCCGAAGATCGACTTTTTAGCGCTTTTTTCCCCGAAAAAAGAAAAAAATAGCACCATGTGCCCGGCTTGCTGGCAAAAGTTTCACCGACTGACTGGCACCCGCTGCCCCCAATGCGGCAGAGAACAAGAAAAAAGCGAAATTTGCCAAGACTGTCAAAAATGGCAAAGGGCATACCAGGGCAAGATTCTGCTCAACCATGCTGCTTATGACTATAACGCAGCCTTTCACGACCTGATGGTCAGCTACAAGCGCTACGGTGACTATATCCTTTGCCAGCTCTTGTCCGAACTAGCCAAAGAGGACCTAGTCAAGCTGCAATTTGACTACTATGTGCCCGTACCCACCAACCCTGACCACCAGCAAAAGCGGGGTTACGATACTATTTGGGAGATTTTTAACCCCCTAGTGCCCTTGACGCCCCTGCTCCTGAAAAAAGCGGGCAGCGGGGCTCAGGGCGAAAAAAATAAAAAAGCCAGAATGCAGGCCAAGCAAAATTTCTTTTTAAATCCGGAATTTAGGGGTACAATAACAGGCAAGATCCTTCTTTTGGATGACATTTATACCACAGGCCGAACGCTTTACCATGCTCGCGACATGATTTGGACGGCTTTTCCTGAAGTAGAAATCGAAAGTTTTTCAATTAGTCGCTAAATATTTTCACAAAGCGCTTTCAGATTTGGTATAATATGAGTAGAAAGAAACCGCGAAAGCGGGAAAGGAGATACTTATTATGTTAAAGTACAATGTTCGTGGCGAAAATATTGAAGTAACCGAAGCCTTAAGAGATTACGTTGAAAAGCGCTTGACTAAGCTTGAAAAGTACTTTGAATTGAACCAAGACGTGATCGCTCACGTTAATTTGAAGGTATACCGTGACCACTCAGCTAAGGTCGAAGTAACCATTCCACTTCCATACTTGGTTTTGAGAGCTGAAGAAACGACGGATGACATGTACCGCAGCATTGACTTTGTTTCAGAGAAGCTTGAACGTCAAATCAGAAAGTACAAGACCCGTGTCAACCGCAAGAGCCGTGAAAAGGGCTTGGACGAATTCTTTGTTCCAGAAGAAGCTCCAGAAGCCAAGGAAGAAAAGGCTCCAATGTTCAAGATTGTCCGCAACAAGCGCGTTAACTTGAAGCCAATGGACCCAGAAGAAGCAATCTTGCAAATGGACATGCTGGAACACGACTTCTTCGTCTTCCAAGATGCTGAAACCAACGGCACTAGCGTAGTTTACCGTCGTAATGACGGCAGCTACGGCTTGATCGAAACTAACGAATAATTTTGACTTAGTAAATTAAGACCGAAAAAGACTGATTTTTAGTCAAATAAGGGGCATGATGAGAAATCATGCCTTTTATTTTGTAGAAAATTTTAAATTTACGCATTTACATGTTAAAATTATTCTGTGATTCTAGACTAAATATCAGAAATAAGGACGATTAAATGGCAAACATTTTAAAGAAATTGTATAACGCTGATAAGCGCGAACTGAAACGCTTTGAAAAAATTGCAGACAAGGTCGAAGCTCATGCCGATGAAATGGCTGCTTTGACCGACGAGCAGCTGCAAGCAAAGACTCCAGAATTTCGTTCTCGCTTAGAAAAGGGCGAAACTTTGGATGACTTGCTTCCTGAAGCCTTTGCGGTTTCCCGGGAAGCCTCTAAGCGGGTTTTGGGCTTGTACCCATTCCACGTGCAAATCTTGGGTGGGATTGCCCTGCACAAGGGTAACATCGCTGAAATGATGACCGGTGAAGGTAAGACCTTGACGGCCACTATGCCAGTTTACTTGAATGCTTTGACTGGCAAGGGCGTACACGTTGTTACGGTTAACGAATACCTATCAAGCCGTGACGAAACCGAAATGGGTCAGCTGTACCGCTGGCTGGGATTGACGGTTGGCTTGAACGTGTCCACCATGTCCGCTGAAGAAAAGCGGGAAGCTTATGCTTGTGACGTTACTTACTCCACCAATTCCGAACTTGGCTTTGACTACCTGCGTGACAACATGGTGGTCTACAAGGAACAAATGGTGCAAAGACCGCTTAACTACGCGATCATCGACGAAGTTGACTCCATCTTGATCGACGAAGCCAGAACGCCTTTGATCATTTCTGGTGAAGCAGAACAAGCCAACGCTGACTACATCCGGGCTGACCGCTTCGTTAAGAAGCTGGTTGAAGACAAGTCAGACAACGATGCTGATGACGATGAAGACCATGGCGACTACAAGATCGACTGGCCAACCAAGACCATTTCCCTGACTAGAACCGGGATTCAAAAGGCCTGCGACCACTTCGGCTTGAAGAACCTCTATGACGTCGAAAACCAAAAGCTGGTCCACCACATTGACCAAGCCTTGCGGGCCAACTACATCATGCTCAAAGACATTGACTACGTGGTTCAAGATGGCGAAGTCATGATCGTTGACTCCTTCACTGGCCGTGTCATGGAAGGCCGCCGCTACTCAGATGGTCTCCACCAAGCCATTGAAGCCAAAGAAGGCGTTAAGATTCAAGAAGAATCCCAAACCCAAGCTACCATCACTTACCAGAACTACTTCAGAATGTACAAGAAGCTGGCCGGGATGACGGGTACGGCTAAGACTGAAGAAGAAGAATTCCGTGAAATCTATAACATGGAAGTCATCACCATCCCAACCAATCGTCCAGTCATTAGACAAGACATGCCTGACCTGCTTTACCCAACTCTGGATTCCAAGTTCAAGGCGGTTGTGGAAGAAATCAAGCAGCGGCACGCCAAGGGGCAGCCAGTCCTGGTTGGTACGGTTTCTATCGAATCTTCTGAACGGCTCAGCCACATGCTGGACCAAGAACACATCCCTCACGCGGTTTTGAACGCCAAGAACCACGCTAAAGAAGCAGCGATCATCATGAACGCCGGTCAGCGCGGTGCCGTAACCATCGCTACCAACATGGCTGGTCGTGGTACCGACATCAAGCTGGGGCCAGGCGTTAAGGAATTAGGCGGTTTGGCCGTTATCGGTACTGAAAGACACGAATCTCGCCGTATTGACAACCAGCTGCGTGGTCGTTCCGGCCGGCAGGGTGACCCAGGCTACACCCGTTTTTACCTGTCTCTTGAAGACGACTTGATGAAGCGCTTTGGCGGGGACCGAGTAAAGGACTTCTTGGACCGCTTGTCAGACAACGATGACGACAAGGTCATCGAAAGCCGCCTGATCACTCGGCAGGTTGAATCTGCCCAAAAGCGGGTTGAAGGGAACAACTACGACACTCGTAAGCAAACCCTGCAATACGACGACGTCATGCGGATTCAGCGTGAAATCATCTACAAGGAACGGATGCAGGTTATCGATGAACAAAAGTCTCTCAAGTCAGTCTTGATGCCAATGATCCACCGGACTATCGACCACCAAGTGGACATGTTCACCCAAGGGGACCGGTCAACTTGGCGTCTTGACTCCTTGCGCGACTTCATCGTTTCCTGCCTGGCTAGTGAAGACTACGTTGATAGCAAGATCGACTTCAAGACCTTCACCCCAGAAGGCTTGAAGAAGCAGCTCTACGACCTGGTAGAAGACAACTACCAGGAAAAAGAAGAAGCCTTGGCTGATCCAGAACAAATGCTGGAATTTGAAAAGGTGGTTATCTTGCGGGTGGTTGACGAACACTGGACCAACCACATCGATGCCATGGACCAACTTCGGCAATCAATCGGCCTGAGAGGCTACGGCCAATTGAACCCACTGGTTGAATACCAAGACTCTGGCTACAACATGTTTGAAGAAATGATCAGCGATATCGAATTCGATACCACTCGTTTGTTCATGAAGGCCCAAATTAGACAAAACTTGGCTAGATAAGACTTTTTAAAAGAGAGGCAATTGCCTCTCTTTTTTGGTTATAATACTAGTTAGTAAGATAGTATTGCTTTGATTGTTGTTTTAGTAAAAAGTAAAAAATTACGAAAATAGAAAACTAGAAAGAGAAGATCACAATAATGGAAATCAGTGAAATCCAATCAGTCTTAGACGAGCTTAGAACCCGGTTGAACCACTTTAGGGGGTCTCTTTGACTTCGACAACATTAGCGAAAGCATTGGCATCAACGAAGAAAAGATGGCTGAGCCGGGCTTTTGGAATGACCAAGAAGCCGCGCAAAAGCTGATCGCTGAAAACAATGTCTTAAAGGAAAAGCGGGACTCCTTTCAAAAACTGGAAAAGGCCCTAGAAGACGAAGAAACGGCCGTAGAGCTGCTAAAAATGGAACCAGACCCAGATTTGCAGGCGGACACGGAAAAGGAGCTGGAGGACCTGAAAGAGGCTTTCCACCAATACGAATTGAACCTGCTTTTGTCTGGTGAATATGATGGCCATAATGCCCTGATGGAAATCCATCCAGGTGCCGGCGGCACGGAAGCCATGGACTGGGGCAACATGCTCTTGCGGATGTACCAGCGCTACTGCGATGCCCACGGCCTCAAGTTTGAAGTCAACAACTTTGAGCCTGGCGATGAAGCCGGCTTAAAGAGTGCCAGCATCCGAATTTCCGGGAAAAACGCCTATGGCCTCTTAAAGTCAGAGCACGGGGTGCACCGCCTGGTACGCATTTCGCCTTTTGACTCGGCCAAAAGACGGCACACTTCTTTTGCCTCAGTCGAAGTGATTCCAGAAGTGGACGATTTCATCAACATTGAAATCGACCCTAAAGACCTGCGAATCGACGTTTACCGCTCAAGCGGGGCGGGTGGCCAGCACATTAACAAGACCTCTAGTGCCGTCCGGATCACCCACATCCCAACCGGGATCGTGACGACTTCCCAGGCTCAGCGTTCCCAGTTCCAAAACCGGGACACGGCCATGAACGAAATGCGGGCCAAGCTCTTTCACCTGGAAGAAGAGAAAAAGCGTAAGGAAAAGGCCGCTTTAAAGGGCGAGCAGCTGGACATTGCCTGGGGGTCTCAGATTAGATCTTACGTCTTCCACCCCTACAGCATGGTCAAGGACCACCGGACCAATTATGAAACAGCCGATGTCAACGGGGTCATGGATGGCAAGCTGGATCCCTTTATCTACGCTTACCTGCAGTGGCGGCTCAGCCAGGAAAATCCAGATTAAAAATTAGGAGAAAAAATTTAAATGTCGTTTATCACCATTATCATGATCGTCTTGGCGGCAATCGTTATCTTGGCAATTCTGTCGGTCTTTTTTAAGGCCTTTATTGCACTCTTGCCAGTAGGGATTGTCGTTGCCTTGGGCCTGTGGCTTTATTACCGCTTTTACTACAAAAAGCATCATGAAGACCTGCCAAGTTCTGGGACTTTTTCTAATTTCCAGGACTTTTTCCAGGGTTTTGATAGCCAAGAGCCGGCAAGCGGCCGCAAGCATGCCCGGAATGTGACGACCAAGGATGTTAAAGATGATGATCAAGAGGATTAAGTAAAGGATCGGAGAAAAAATGAGCAACGCAGTTAAATTAGCTGATTTTTTGCAAGACAATGCGAATATCCGCGTCTTGCAGGGCGAAGAATATGTATCCCAAAAGAAGATCAAGGTTTCCGATATTTACCGGCCAGGGCTAGAATTATCAGGATATTTTGACTTCTACCCCGTCGACCGGGTTCAACTCTTGGGCCGGACGGAAATTTCTTACGCAGCGCGCCTAGACAGCGATATGCGCAAGCGGGTATTTGATAAGATTTGTGAACCAGAAACGCCATGTGTCTTGATTTCACGCAACCTGCCGGTGCCAAAAGAATTAAAAGCGGCAGCGGCTGAAAGTAAGACGCCAATCTTGATTTCTAACGATGCTACTACCTACCTGATGAGCATGATCAACCAGTACCTAGCCGCTAAGCTGGCTAAGCGCGTCAGCGTTCACGGAGTTTTGGTAGAAGTCTTCGGGATGGGGGTCCTTTTGACCGGCGAATCCGGCGTCGGCAAGTCAGAAACGGCTCTTGCCTTAGTCCAGCACGGCCACCGCTTGATCGCGGACGACCGGGTGGACGTTTACCAAAGAGATCACGAAACGGTGGTTGGCGAAAGCCCAAAGATCTTGAAGCACCTGATGGAAATTCGCGGCATTGGGATCATTGACGTCTTGAAGCTGTTTGGGATCGGGGCCATCAAGGACGAAACGGAAATTTCCTTGGTTATCAACCTGACCAACTGGGACTCTAAGGCCAACTACGACCGCCTAGGCTTTCAGGAAAATACTCGGATCATTTGCGGGATTGCCGTTCCGCAAGTCACCATCCCTGTCAAGGTCGGCCGGAACATGGAAAATATCGTTGAAGTAGCCGTCATGAACTTCCGGGCCAAGGCCATGGGCTTTGATGCGGCAAAGACTTTTGACGAAAACCTGACCAGCCTGATCGCTGAAAATACTGAAGAAGAAAAAGAGGGGGACAAGGATTAGTGAATTTAGCACTGAACCCAATTGCTTTTAGTTTTGGACCCTTTCACGTCCGCTGGTACGGGATTATCATCGCCGCCGGGATCTTGTTGGCGACCTACATGGCCATCAAGGAAGGGCAAAGGCGGCAGATCATGAGCGATGACTTCATCGACCTGCTTTTGTGGGGCGTGCCGCTCGGCTTTATCGGGGCCAGAATCTACTACGTGATTTTTGAATGGGGCTATTTCTCCCAGCACCCCAGTGAAATCATCGCCATCTGGAACGGGGGGATCGCCATTTATGGCGGCCTCATTACCGGGGCGATCGTCTTGTTTGTCTTTTGCTACAAGCGGATGCTGCCGCCCTTCTTGATGCTGGACGTGGTGGCGCCAGGCGTTATGGCGGCTCAGATCTTGGGCCGCTGGGGCAACTTCATGAACCAAGAAGCTCACGGGAGCCAAACGACTCTGGCCTTTTTACAAAGCCTGCACCTGCCCAAGTTCATCATCGACCAGATGTACATTAACGGCCACTACTACCAGCCAACTTTTTTATATGAATCCTTCTTCAACTTGATCGGCTTGATCCTGATCTTGTCCTTGCGGCACAAAAAGTACCTCTTTAAGCAGGGAGAAGTCTTCATGTTTTATCTGGGTTGGTATGCGGTCGTGCGCTTTTTTGTCGAAGGGATGCGGACGGACAGCCTCTATATCTTTGGCGCAATCCGCGTCTCCCAAGCCTTGAGCCTAGTTTTGTTTGTGGCGGTCATTATTTTATTTGTCTACCGGCGTGTAAAAGTCAAGCCAAAGTGGTATCTTGATGGTAGCGGTTTAAAATATCCATACGAAAGGTAAACACTTATGACGAAAATTTCCGTTTTAGGGGCCGGTTCCTGGGGGACCGCCTTGGCTTCAATGCTGGCTGACAATGGCTGCGAGGTAGCCCTATATGGTCACCGGCAAAGCGTAGTTGACGAGATCAACACTCATCACACAAATGCCCACTATTTAAAAGATTGGCGGGCCAATGAAAAAGTGGTGGCTAGTCTAGATTTATCCTGGGTGCTAAAGGACACCGACGTAATCCTGTTTGTTGTCCCAACTTCTGCCATTCGCTCTGTGGCCAAACTAGTTAAACAGGAGCTAGACAAAAGCGGCGAGCAGCCGCTCTTGGTCAGTGCTACCAAGGGGATTGAGCCAGGGAGCAAAAAGCTGGTGACCCAGATTTTTAAAGATGAAATCTATCCAGACCAAATGGACAAGATGGTTGTCTTGTCGGGTCCTAGCCATGCGGAAAATTTAGCCCAAAAGGACCTGACGGCCATTACCCTGGCTTCCACCAGTTTGGACAATGCGGCCAAACTGCAGCGGATTTTTTCTAACGATTACGTTCGTTTTTATACTAGCAATGACCCAATTGGGGTGCAGGTTGGCGGAGCGGTGAAAAACGTCATCGCCATTGCCGCCGGGATCTTGGCGGGTTTAGGCTACGGCGACAACGCTAAAGCGGCCCTGATGACCCGGGGGCTAGCCGAAGTGACCCGGTTAGGGATTGCCTTTGGCGGGGCGCCGTGGACTTTTTCCGGCTTGTCCGGCATCGGCGACTTGATCGTTACCTGTACCTCGGTTAACTCTCGAAACTGGCGCTGCGGCTACCAGCTGGGGCAGGGGCAAAAACTGGAAGATGTCTTGGCCAATATGGGCCAGGTCGTTGAAGGGGTAACGACCGTTAAGGCGGTTCGCGAGATCTGCGACAAGTATTCTTTAGACATGCCAATTTCAGCAGCGATTTACAACGTTTTGTTTGAAGGCTCTGATGTCAAAGACGAAATCAAGCTGATGATGAGCCGGGAAATGGGGCCAGAAATCCGAATTTAAGCAAGTGGCTTGCTTTTTCTCAAAAATCAGGTATGATATTGCTTATAAAAAGTAAGCAAAAGGAGGCCGCTTATGGCTAAAGAAGTTGACGTTGTAATTATTGGTGCCGGTCCTGCCGGCATGGCCGCTGCAGTTTACGCGGCCCGGGCTAATCTGAAGACTGTTTTGCTTGACCGCGGCATTTATGGCGGGCAAATGAACAACACGGCTGGGATTGACAACTACCCAGGCTTTGTGGAAATTCAGGGGCCAGAACTCGGTGAAAAGATGTACCAAACGGTGCAAAATGCCGGTGCCAGCTATGAATACGGCGACGTACAAGCCATCAAGCTTGATGGCAAGTATAAGCATGTCATTACCGACAGTGAAGAGTACGTGGCACCAGCCGTGATCATTACGACCGGGGCTGAGCACAAGCACTTGGGCGTAACTGGCGAAGATGAATATTCAGGGCATGGGGTTTCCTACTGCGCGGTCTGCGACGCTGCTTTCTTTAGAGATGAGGACGTGGCTGTCATCGGCGGGGGCGACTCTGCTGTGCAAGAAGGGCTTTACCTGACCCGGTCAGCCAAGACCGTGACCATCATTCACCGCCGGGACCAACTGCGGGCCAAGCCAGAACTGCAGGAGAAGGCTTTTGCCAACGACAAGATCAACTTTGTCTGGAACGCTCAAACCGAAGAAATCGTCGGTGAAGACGGCAAGGTGACTGGGGTTCGCTACAAGGACAAGGTAACCGGTGAAGAAAAGGTCTTGCCAGCTAAGGGCGTCTTCATCTACGTTGGCCTTTTGCCAGTAACTAACGCAGTTAAGGACCTGGGCATCTTGGATGAAAACGGCTGGATTCCAACCGATGAAAACATGCACACCAAGCAAGAAGGGATCTTTGCGGCCGGCGACGTGCGGCCAAAGGACCTCCGCCAAGTTTCAACGGCGGTTGGCGAAGGCAGTACTGCGGGCCAAGAAGCCTACAACTACCTGCAAAGCCAGGGTTTATTGAAGTAAAAAGAGAATAGTTTAGAAAAGATCACCAGTAGGTGGTCTTTTTTTAGTACTTTTTTATAAGCAGATTATTGTTAGAATGTACGTTCGAAGTGGTAGAATAGAGAGACTGAATTAGTGTTAAATACTGCGTTAGGAGGAAAAGCGCGTGATTAAGCGGCAAGACAACAACCATTTTGACCTGGTTTCCCCATACCAGCCAGCCGGCGACCAGGGCCAGGCTATCGACCAGTTGGTCGCTAACTTTAAGGCTGGCACGAAAGAGCAGATCTTAAAAGGGGCCACGGGGACCGGGAAGACCTATACCATGGCCAATGTGATTGCCAAGATGAACAAGCCAACCTTGGTCATCACCCACAACAAGACCTTGGTTGGGCAGCTGTATAACGAGTTCAAAGACTTTTTCCCGAATAATGCCGTGGAATACTTTGTCTCTTACTATGACTACTACCAGCCAGAAGCTTACGTGCCTTCATCAGACACCTATATTGAAAAAGACGCTTCCATCAACGACGAAATCGACCAGCTGCGGCACGCGGCTACCAGTGCCTTGATGTCCAGAAACGACGTCATCGTTGTAGCCTCCGTATCTTGCATCTACGGCTTGGGTTCGCCTAAGGAGTACGCAGCCAGCGTTTTGAACGTCTATGTGGGCCAAGAATACGAAAGAAATACCTTACTTAGAGATCTAGTTAACATCCAATATGACCGCAACGACATCGACTTTCAGCGGGGCCGCTTCCGGGTCCACGGAGACATTGTAGAAGTCTTCCCAGCCGGCTATTCAGACCGGGCCTACCGGATCGAATTTTTCGGGGATGAAATCGACCGGATCGTGGAGATTGATCCCTTAACCGGGGAAATCCGGGGCGAAAGAGAGAGCGTGTCCTTGTTTCCAGCCACCCACTTCATGACCAACCAGGACCAGCTGGACGGCGCCATCAAGCGGATCAAGCAGGAAATGGCTGACCAGGTGAAAAAGTTTGAGAGTGAGGGCAAGCTGCTGGAAGCCGAAAGAATCAAGCAGCGGACCACTTATGACATGGAAATGATGGAAGAAGTCGGCTACACCAACGGGATCGAAAACTATTCCCGGCAGCTGGAAAACCGGAAGGCTGGCGAACCGCCATACACCCTTTTAGACTTCTTCCCAGAAGACTCACTCTTCTTGATCGACGAATCCCACGCCACCATGCCAGAAATCCGTGCCATGTACAACGGTGACCGCAACCGCAAGCAGACTTTGATCGATTACGGTTTCCGCCTGCCATCCGCTTTGGACAACCGGCCATTGAAACTGGAAGAATTTGAGCAGCACGTCAACGACATCATCTATGTGTCTGCCACGCCAGGCGACTATGAATTAAACCGGACCAGCAAGATCGTGGAACAGGTGATTCGGCCGACTGGGCTTTTGGATCCCAAAATTGAGGTTCGTCCAATCGAAGGGCAGATCGATGACCTGGTTGGGGAAATCAACTTGCGGATTGAGCGCAATGAGCGGGTCTTTGTGACCACCTTGACCAAGAAGATGGCGGAAGACTTGACCGACTACTTGAAAGACCTCGGCATCAAGGTCAGGTATCTGCACTCAGACATCAAGACCTTAGAGCGGATGCAGATCATTCGGGACTTGCGCCTTGGCAAGTTTGACGTTTTGATTGGGATCAACCTGCTTAGAGAAGGGATCGACGTGCCAGAAGTGTCTTTAGTAGCCATTTTGGATGCCGACAAGGAAGGCTTCCTGCGGGCTTACCGGCCATTAGTGCAAACCATGGGCCGGGCAGCCAGAAATGCCAACGGTGAAGTTATCATGTACGCTGACCACATCACCGACTCCATGAAGGCCGCTATCGATGAAACGACCCGCCGCCGGGCCATCCAGATGAAGTTTAACGAAGAGCACGGCGTCGTGCCGAAGACCATCATTAAGCCAATTCGGGACGTGATCAGCGTGGTCAAGGGCGACAAGGACCAGCTGGCCGAAGATGAAAAGAGCTTTGCGGACCTCAACTTTGACGAATTGACCGTCAAGCAAAAGCAGCAAATGATCGCCAACTTAAGAGAGCAGATGGAGGCTGCTGCCAAGAAGCTGGACTTTGAATCAGCTGCCAACCTCCGCGACGCAATCATTGAACTAGAAGGCTCAGTCAGAAAGCCGCAGACGAAGAAAGGCAAGAATTTCAATGGCAGATAGAAAAATCGTGATTAAGGGTGCCCGCGAGCATAACTTGAAAAATATCGACGTGACCATTCCCAAGGACCAGCTGGTCGTGATTACTGGCTTGTCAGGGTCAGGCAAGAGTTCTCTAGCCTTTGACACCCTTTATGCCGAAGGGCGCAGACGTTATGTAGAATCCCTGTCCAGCTATGCGCGGCAATTTTTGGGCCAAATGGACAAGGCAGACGTTGACTCTATTGATGGCTTAAATCCAGCTATTTCCATCGATCAAAAGACCACTTCTCATAACCCCCGCTCAACCGTGGGGACGGTCACAGAAATTAACGACTACTTGCGTTTGCTCTGGGCTAGAGTAGGCCACCCGATTTGCCCAAACGACGGGACCCTGATCCAGCGGCAGTCAGTTGACCAGATGGTAGAGCGGATTCTGTCTTTGCCGGAAAGGTCTAAGCTGCAGGTCCTGTCGCCGGTGATCCGGGCCAAGCGGGGCGAGCACAAGGAAGTTTTTGCCAGAATCAAGCGGGCCGGCTATGTCCGGGTGATTGTGGATGGTGAAATGCACGATATCAGCGAAGACATTCAACTGGAGAAGAACAAGCGCCACGATATCGAAATCGTCGTTGACCGCTTAGTCAATAAAGACGGCATTCGCTCTCGCCTTTTTGACTCAGTTGAAGCAGCCCTGCGCTTGTCAGAAGGCTACATGGACGTTGACGTAATTGGCGACCAGAAGATCAGCTTTTCTGAATACTACGCTTGTCCGCTTTGCGGCTTTACGGTGGGGGAAATGGAGCCGCGGCTCTTCTCCTTCAACGCGCCATTTGGGGCCTGCCCAGCCTGCGATGGCTTGGGGATGAAGCTGACGGTTGACCCAGACCTGGTCATTCCAGATAAAGATAAGAGCTTGGCAGAAGGGGCTTTGGCGCCGTGGGCCAACTCCAAGTACTACACGGGGATGCTGGAACAAGCCTGCGCTGCCTTGAAGATTCCGATGGATAAGCCTTTTAAAAAGCTGACCAAGCGGCAAAAAGACTTGGTTTTGTACGGGTCCGGCGACAAGGAAATCGCCTTCCACTTAGAAGGCGATTTCGGAGTTACCGACACCAAGCGGCCTTATGAAGGGGTCATGAACAATGTTGAGCGCCGCTACAACAAGCCAATGTCCAAGTTTATGCAGGAATCCATGTCCAAGTACTTAACGGAACTGCCATGCGAGGTCTGCCGCGGCAAGCGCTTGAACGAAAAGGCTCTGGCCGTACAGTTTAATGGCAAAAACATTGCCGACGCCAGTGACCAACCGATCAGCGATGCCTTGAACTTTTTCCAAGGGGCCAAGCTGTCTGAACAAGAAACTGCGATTGCCAAGCCAATCTTAAAAGAAGTTTGCGACCGCTTGACCTTCTTGGTCAGCGTGGGCCTGGACTACTTGACCCTGTCTCGGTCAGCTGGGACCTTGTCAGGGGGCGAGGCCCAAAGAATTCGGTTGGCAACCCAGATTGGGTCTAACCTGTCTGGAGTCATGTATGTTTTGGACGAACCATCCATTGGTCTTCACCAAAGAGACAACGACCGGTTAATTGCATCTTTAAAGAAGATGCGGGACCTCGGCAACTCCTTGATCGTGGTTGAACACGATGATGAAACCATGAAGGCGGCTGACTACCTGATCGATATGGGGCCAGGTGCCGGGGAATTCGGCGGCGAGGTCATGGCGGCCGGGACTCCAGAAGAGGTGATGGCCAATCCCAACTCCTTGACCGGCCAATACCTTAGAGGCGACAAGTTTATTCCTGTGCCGCTAACTAGACGCAAGGGAAACGGCAAGAAGATTACCGTGACTGGGGCCAAGGAAAACAACTTGAAAGACTTGACGGTTGATTTCCCGCTCGGCAAGTTAACAGTAGTTACCGGGGTGTCGGGCTCTGGCAAGTCCACCCTGGTCAACCAGATCTTAAAACGGGCTTTGGCGCAAAAATTGAATCATAACTCCCAAAAGCCGGGCAAGTATGACAGGATCACTGGCTGGAAGAACATTGAAAAAATCATTGATATTGACCAAAGCCCAATCGGCAGAACGCCGCGGAGCAACCCGGCTACTTATACCAGCGTCTTTGACGACATCCGGACCCTGTTTGCCCAAACCAACGAGGCTAAGATGCGGGGCTACACCAAGGCCAGATTCTCCTTTAACGTTAAGGGCGGGCGCTGTGAAACCTGCCACGGCGAAGGGATCCTCAAGATTGAAATGAACTTCCTGCCAGACGTTTACGTCCCTTGTGAAGTCTGCCATGGCCAGCGCTACAATTCTGAAACCCTGGAAGTTACTTACCGGGAAAAGAACATTGCCCAAGTTTTGGACATGACGGTTAGTGAAGCAACTGACTTTTTCAAGAACATCCCGAAGATCCACCGCAAATTGCAAACCATCGTGGACGTGGGCTTAGGCTATGTGAAACTGGGCCAGCCTGCCACGACTCTGTCCGGTGGGGAA
This sequence comes from Lactobacillus equicursoris DSM 19284 = JCM 14600 = CIP 110162, assembly GCF_001434815.1. Lineage (GTDB taxonomy): Bacteria > Bacillota > Bacilli > Lactobacillales > Lactobacillaceae > Lactobacillus > Lactobacillus equicursoris. Next base: position 85,760 of record NZ_AZDU01000001.1, on the reverse strand, counting down.
GCCCAAAGAATGAAGCTGGCTAGTGAACTCCAAAAATTGTCGACTGGCAAGAACTTCTACATCTTGGACGAACCAACCACGGGTCTGCATACCGACGACATCAAGCGCCTGATTGGCGTTTTGGACCGACTGGTGGACCAGGGCAACACGGTCTTGGTGATTGAACACAACCTAGACGTAATCAAGACGGCTGACTGGCTGATCGACCTGGGCCCAGAAGGGGGCGAGCGGGGCGGCCAGTTAGTTTGCCAAGGAACGCCTGAAGATGTGGCTGCTTGCCCAGACTCTTGGACGGGCAAGTACCTAAAGCCGGTTTTAGATCGGGACGTCAAGCTGACCAAACAGGCGATGGCCAAAATGGAAAAAGAAGAACAAGTCGAGAAAGAAGCAAAATAAATTTTCTTATGGGAAACTAACCCTTTTCCATGAAGTATTGTAAAATGAAAGCGGAAGGCAATGTAACGATCTTAGATTTTCATTAATTTGAAAGGACTGATTTTTATGTTTGATTCCAACTACAACACTAGACGCAACTTTGACTGGGGCGTCTTTATCGGCGGTGTGGTTTCCGTAATTCTGAGCATCTACCTCTTTGCCCACCCGGGCAAGGGCTTGAAAGGCTTGGTCATCATCTTGGCCGTTTTAGCCATCATGCAGGGGATTGCCTGGATCTCCATGTTCGCCGCATTCCACGGATTTTTTGGCCCATCTTGGACGACCCTCTTATCGGGGATTTTTGACATCCTAATTGGGGTTTTCTTCTTGTGGAACAACCGGATTGGGGCTTACACGATTGCGATTTTCGTGGCCCTCTGGTTCATTGTTGACTCAATCATTGGGATTGTCTTCTCTTGGCACCTGCGCTTCTTCCAAACAGGCTGGTACTTCTTCTTTAACCTGCTCTTGAATATCTTGGGCCTGGTTTTGGGGATCATGCTCTTGTTTAGGCCGGAAATCGCAGGGCTGAGCACAATTTACTTAATTGCTATCTACCTCATGATCTTCGGGGTCAATGAAATTGCCCTGGCCTTCATGCACCGGTAATAGCTAGCTGCTGAGATTTAACCTAAGGTTAAAGACTCAGCAGCTTTTTTTAATGCTAAAATTTAAGGTAATAGGAAAAGCAAGTATTTTTTTATTTTCATGAGGCAGAAAAATGGCAAAAAAGATTTACATTAGTACCGACCTAGAAGGCTGCAGCGGCGTGACCTCTTGGCCGGAAACTCACTACGGGGAAAAAGGCTATGACTTGGCTGTGGCCGAAATGACCCGAGAAACGATTGCGGCGATTGAGGCCTGTCAGGCAGCTGGCTATGAAGTGACGGTCAAAGATGGCCACGAAGACGGGATGAACCTGGACCCAGCCACCCTGCCGAGTGGGATTGAGCTGATCCGGGGGTGGGACTCGTCACCGGCTGAAATGATGGCCGGAATCGATGACAGCTACGACTTTGCCATCCATATCGGCTACCACTCACCGGCTGGTTCAAGTGAAACGCCGCTTGACCACACGGTGGAGCATGGCTGGTATTCCTGGGTGAAACTGAACGGAGAATTAGCATCAGAATATTCCTTCAACTACCTCTGCGCCGCTGACTGCGGAGTGCCGTCCATCTTCTTGTCAGGGGATGCCGGGATGTGCAAACGCGCCGAACTAATCAGCCCCGGCATCGTGACCTTTGCGACCAAGAAGGGCGTAGGCAGCGCCACTTGGAACAAGCACCCTGAAGATGTCTATGATGGGATCAAAAAGGGGATCAAACGCGCCTTGCTGAAGCCAGCCAAGCTAGGGCCCTTGCCAGAGAGCTATACAGTGGAATTCTGCTTTGCCAGTGCTGGCCGGGCTCGTGCGGCTGCTTTTTACCCAGGCGCTGAAGCCGTGGACGAGCGGATCGTCCGTTACCAGACGGATCGCATTCAAGACTTGCTGGTTGCCAAGATGTTTATGACCGAGATCTAAAAAGGGGGGCTATAGACAAAATGGGCTTAAAAGGAGAACTAGACCTGCCCCGCCGCTACCAGGTCGGGGTCAAGAACAAGATTACCGATGTGCCGGGTGTCAAGGTGGGCCAGGTAACTTTGAAAAAGGGGGACATTAACACCGGCGTGACCGCCATTATTCCAGCCGAGCATCTTTTTAAAGAAAAATTGCTGGCTAGTGGCCAGGTTATCAACGGCTTCGGCAAGACGACTGGCTTGGTCCAAGTTGCTGAATTGGGAACACTAGAGACGCCAATTTTGATGACCAACACCTTGGCGGTGGGGACCTGCTGGACGGCCTTGACCCGGTACATGCTGGACCGTAATCCCGAGATTGGGCTGACCACCGGCACGGTCAACCCGGTGGTCATGGAGTGCAATGACGGCGACTTAAACGCGATCCGGCAAATGGCGGTCACGGAGAAAGACGCTCTAGAGGCCTTGGCGATTGCGGAGAAGGGCAAGGATTTTTCTGAGGGCAATTACGGGGCCGGGACCGGGATGCGCTGCTTAGGCTTTAAGGGCGGCATTGGTTCAGCTTCACGGCAAGTGCCTTACCAAGGGAAAAAGTACCAGATTGGGGCTCTGGTTTGCACCAACTTTGGGGCCTTTGGCCGCCTGCGGGCTGGCAACCGCCTCTTAGGTGAAGAATTAAGAGAAAACGTCTTAGCCTGGGCCAAGCGAGAGGGCAACCAGCTCTATGACCGCTACCAAAAAGACCAGGGTTCAATCGTGATGGTGCTTGCCACCGACCTGCCCCTGTCCAGCCGGCAGCTGGGCCGCTTGGCTAGACGTAGCGCGGTAGGCCTTGGGCGGACCGGCTCTTACATCGGCGACGGGTCCGGCGACATCGCCCTGGCTTTTTCCACGGCGCAAAAGGTCAGCCATGATGCTAAAAGCATACAGACTTTTGCCTTCATGCCCGACAGCCAACTGGATCCCGTTTTTGAAGCTGGGATTGAGACGATTGAGGAGTCCGTCCTTAGCGCCTTGGCCCATGCCGAGACCCTGACCGGTTTTCAAGGACGAACGGTATACGGTTTAAGAGATTTTTTAAAGTAAAATTCTTGCGAGAAGATGAAACACCCGGTATGATAGAATTTAATGACTTAAAAAGGTGGTACAAATGACAAGCATGGGCGAAAAAAATAAAAAACAACTGTTGATCCTGACGGGGATGAGCGGCGCCGGCAAGACGGTCGCTGCCCACTCCCTGGAAGACATCGGCTACTTTGTCGTGGACAACCTGCCGCCAGAGCTCTTGGTCAACCTTTGGGATTTGATGAACAACTCAGAAGACTTTGAAAAAGTTGCCGTGGTCATCGACCTCAGAGTCAAGTCCTTTTACAAGGACCTGATCAGTGAGATCAACTCCTTAGAGGACAATGGCGACACCCAGGCGACGGTTGTCTTCCTGGATGCCTCAGATGACACCCTGGTGGCCCGCTACAAGGAAACCCGCCGCTTGCCACCTTTGGGGCAAAATGGGCGCCTTTTGGACGGGATCAAGGAGGAGCGGCAATATCTAGCCCGCGTCAAGAACCGGGCCAACTACATCATCGATACCTCCAAGATGAAGCCTAAGGAACTGAAGGAAAAGCTGCAAAAGAAGTTTGGTGAAAGCTCCAAGCCCAGCTTTGGCATTGAAGTCATGTCCTTTGGCTTTAAGTACGGGATGCCAATCGATGCCGACATCGTCATGGACGTGCGCTTTTTGCCAAATCCTTTTTACATTCCAGAGCTGCGGCCTTTTACCGGCCTTGACAAGCGGGTCTTCAACTACGTGATGGACAAGCCCGAGACCAAGGTTTTCTACCAAAAATTACTGGACTTATTGTTAACGGCGATCCCTGGCTACATCGCTGAAGGCAAGGAAAAGTTGACCATTGCCATTGGCTGCACGGGCGGCCAGCACCGGTCAGTCTCCATTGCCCAGCAGCTGGCCCGGGACCTTTCTGAAAAGTATCCTGTGGACATTACGCACAGAGAAATCAGCCGTTATCTCAGAAAGTAGGAAACAGAATGTTTAGTGAAAACAAGATTATTCGGGTCATTAAGAGAAGAAGACCCCGGGTCGTGGTGATCGGCGGGGGTACGGGCTTGCCGGTCATTTTAAAGGCCTTAAAAAAGCAGGATGCCGAAATTACGGCGATCGTTACCGTGTCAGATGACGGCGGCTCTTCCGGCGTCATCCGCAACTATATCAACGTGGTGCCGCCTGGTGATATCCGGAACGTCTTGGTGTCTTTAAGCGAACTGCCAGACGATGAGAAGAAGATTTTTCAATACCGCTTTGATTCAAAAGACGCCTTCTTCTCCGGCCACGCTATCGGCAACTTGATCATTGCGGCCTTGAGTGAAATGCAGGGCAACATTTTTGACGCGGTGCAGACCCTGTCGGCCATGATGAAGGTGGATGGCCACGTTTACCCATCAGCTAACGAGCCCTTGACCCTAAATGCCGAATTCATGGATGGGTCAAAGGCCAAGGGTGAAGTTGAAATCACCAGCCAGCACAAGCAGATCAAGCGGGTCTGGGTGACGGCTGACGATACGCCAAAGGCGCCTGACGCCGTGATCGATGCTATCATGGGTGCCGACGCGATCGTGCTTGGGCCAGGGTCGCTCTTTACCTCCATCTTGCCCAACTTGATGATCCCGAATGTGGGCGAAGCCATGCGCCAGACCAAGGCCGAAACTATCTATGTCTGCAACATCATGACCCAGGCCGGGGAAACCGTTGGCTTGACCGATGCTGACCACGTCCGGATCATCAACCAGCACCTGGGCGGCAACTATATCGATACGGCCTTGATCAACGGGGCCAAGATCGACATGACCAAGTTCCACCCAGAAGACTATGACGAATACCTGATGCCAGTTAAAAATGACTTTGAGGGCTTGAAGGCCCAAGACTGCCGGGTGATCATGGATGACTTTACCGACCAGCGAAACGGGCTGGTCTTCCATGACGGGGACAAGGTTGCTAATGAAATCATTGACTTGGCCCTGCAGGAAATGTTTAAGAGAAAGTAGGAAATAAATGGCTAGTTATGCCAGTGACGTAAAAAAAGAACTAACTTCAATTGAGGTTCACCCTGAACATGCCAAGGCAGAACTAGCCGCTTTTTTGCGAATGAACGCGGTTTTGAGCCGGCATGCTGGCCAGATGAGTCTGGACATCGTGACGGAAAATCCGGCAATCGCCCGGCGGATTTTTTCCCTGATTAAGACGGCTTACGGCTTTGAGCCCCAGCTGATCGTGACCCGGAAGATGAAGCTGAAAAAGAACCACCAATACCTGGTTCGGGTCGCCCAGCAGGTGCCAGAAATCATGGAAGACTTGCAGATTTATTCACCGGAAAAAGGCTTTATTACCGGGATCCCAGACAAGATCAAGCACTCTGAGCAGCGATCCATGTCATACCTGCGCGGGGCCTTTTTGGCCAGCGGCTCCGTCAATAACCCCGAAACCAGCCGCTACCACCTGGAAATCTACTGCACCTACTCCAACCACTGCGAGGATCTGCAGGAGATCATGAACAAGTACTTTGACCTAAACGCCAAGGTAACGGCCAGAAGAAGCGGCAGCATCGTCTACTTGAAAGAAGCCGAAAAGATCGGCGACTTTTTGCACGTGGTGGGCGCGGTCAACGCCATGCTGGCCTTTGAAGACCTGCGGATCATGCGGGACATGCGGAATTCCGTCAATCGCTTGGTTAATTGCGATACGGCTAACCTGCGCAAGACTGCTAGCGCTGCCGCCAAGCAGGTCGAAGACATCGAATTGATCGATGAAAAGCAAGGACTGGATTCCTTGCCAGAAAAATTGGCTAGTCTGGCCCGTTTCCGTCTTCAGCACCCGGAATTGTCCCTGAAGGAACTGGCCCAGCAAGTGCCAGATGGGCCCATTTCCAAGTCCGGGGTCAACCACCGCTTGAAGAAATTGCACGAGATTGCGGACAACTTGCGGTAAATAACAATTGTATACAAAAAGACCAGATACTTTGTATCTGGTCTTTTGTTTGTAACTATCAAATTACTTGTTTTGGTTAACCATGATGTCGTCGATCAAGCCGTAGTCCTTGGCTTCTTGAGCAGTCATGTAGTGGTCGCGTTCAGTGTCGCGCTTGATGGTTTCGATGTCTTGGCCAGAGTCCTTAGCCAAGAGTTCGTTGATCATCTTTCTGGTCTTCAAGATTTCTTCAGCCGCAATTTGGATTTCGGTTGCTTGCCCTTGAGCCCCGCCCAAAGGTTGGTGAATCAAGACCGTAGCGTGTGGCAAGGCAAAACGTTTGCCCTTTTCGCCTTCAGCCAAGATGATGGAGGCCATAGAAGCGGCCATCCCAGTAGCAATGGTGGAAACTGGGGACTTGATGAAGTTCATGGTGTCCACGATTGCCATCCCGGAAGTGATCACGCCACCTGGGGAGTTGATGTACATGTAAATGTCTTTAGTGTTGTCTTGCGCATCAAGGAAAAGCAATTGAGCGATGATGGAGTTGGCCATTTGGTCGTTAACTTCACCGCTGAGCATGATGATGCGGTCCTTTAATAATCTTGAGTAAATGTCGTATGCGCGTTCACCGCGAGCGGTTTGTTCAATAACAGTAGGTACTAACATAAGATCCTCCTAATGAATTTAATTAGCACTCATTTGAATACAGTGCTAATTAAAACACTCCTAGGCGCGTCTGTCAAACTTGGAGTCTTATTTTTAGGATTTATTTTTGAATTTCTTTTTGGTGCTATAATTAAATTGATACGGCAAGGAATTCTTGTTGCTATGTGTAAATCGATTGTTTATTTAGCCTTTTGTTTTGATTGCAAAAGGAAGAAGGAGAAAAGCTCAATGGAAAAAGGGAAGAAAAGCCTGTTGCTTTTAGCTGCAGCTGGTGCTGCTTTAGCAGTCAGCCAACCAGCCCAAGCCCAAGCAGCCGTCACGACCAAAATGCCTAATGGCAAGACCATGAATATCTATAGTAAGGTGTCAGCCAAGGGCCCATCCAAGAAGGTCAGCTCAACCAAGTACTTCAAGACCAGCAAGATCCAAGTGTCTGCTAGCAAAAAGACCAAGAAGGGCTACTATGACTACATGTACGCTAACGGCCGGCCAGTCGGCTGGGTTAAAGAAAGCTGGTTTCTCAAGAACAAGATCTCAGCTGCTGGCAACGTCTACCTGGTTAAGGGCGACAACAGTTTTGACAAGCGGGATGCTTTAAACTATGCGGTAGACAGCCGCGGTAATGTGATTAACCCTAATAGCGTTCAAGCTAGAGTTAGCGGCGATAAGCTGACTTATTCCTACGGTAAGATCAAGAAGACGGTTAAGCTCCACCATGTCAGCAACCCTAACTCTGGCATCCACCCAGGAGTGTCCACGCAAAAGGGGCCAAAGGAAGTTGCAAGTACCCGGTCACACTCAGGTTCTTCTGCCAAGTGGAACACTAGAAACCACTACGGTGTAGAAACCAGCTCTAACTCCTGGACTAGCGGCGGCTTGACCTTGAGAACCAACTTGTGGGAACCAAGAAACCTGAGTCTAGAAGGCAATGGCTTCCAGCAAGTGGGGCCAGTCATGGAAGGCTTGGCCGTTAACGGCGGCTGGGCTTACAGTTCCTGGTATGCCAGTGCCGGTGCGACCGATGTTGCCAACCCCAAGGGCAACATTGTCGCCTTCAACCTGTCCAAGATCAACAAGTACAAGGCCCAATACCTGTCACCAAGAAACTACTTGTATAATCACCTTAGCTTTAAGACCTTTGAAAAATACTCCCAAAACCTGAAGGTCAGCCCATACATCAAGCTAGGGCACGGCCAATCTCTGGGTGCCAGCGGCAAGTACATCTACGTCTTGGCTAACCGCAACAAGCTGCCAGGTGGGCAAAGCAATGGCTTTTACTCAGAAGAAATTCTGCAATTAAACAAGAGCAACCTGCAACTGAACAAGATCTGGTCTATCAAGGTGGACGTTGGGACCTCTGCACGCTATTTCCACAATGCGGCCTTTGCCGGCGATGGTACCATGTATGGCCTCTTCCATAATGGCGGATCTCACAGCTACGAATACTGGAAGCTGAACCTGGTTGGCAATACCTGGAAGGTAACCAAGGTAACTGGGACCTCTGGCAACTTTGTTAAGCAAAATTCTGGTGCTTCTCCAGTTCAAGGGCTGGCCTACGGCAATGGCCACTTCTACGTAGCCTTCAACAACCTGCTCTTCAAGGTTCAAGAAAACGGCAAGTACGAAAAGACCTGGAAACATACTACCAACCGGGAAATCGAAGGCTTGTCCGTTTCTGGCAGCAAGCTCTACGTCCAACTGGCACAGCGGGGCGAAATTTTGTCAGGCAAATGGTAAAAGACTCTTGACAAAGGAGAGATTTACCAGTATCCTTAAAGAAAAATTATAAATAATGACGAGGTAAAAACGATGACTTTTGTAGCAAATGTAAAGGAATGGTGGCAATTCAAGTAGGATTGATCGCAAGTAGCGATTCAATCCAGTTTGGCTTGAGTTGCTATCTGAATTTGCTGAAAGTTATCGTAAGTCCGGATAGTACATAAACTATCCGGACTTTTTATTTTTCACAAAGGGTCCGCCAGGGCCCTTTTTCTTTTTGCTATTTATAGTTTTTATTTTTATTTTCTTTTTGTTTTTGATCTTGATTGCGCAATTTTTGATCATGAAGAAACATTATTTGAACCAGATTGAATGAGGTAAAAGAGGTAACAGATGAAAAAAGTGGGATTAGCCTTTTTGGCAATTTACTTATTTTTAGCGGCAGCCTTCTTTATAGAAGTTAAGCCTGCGAAGACTGAAGCTAAGACCTACCGTGTGGGGGTCTTAACCTTGATGCGGCACCCGGCCCTAGACCAAATCTACCGGGGTTATACAGACGAATTAAAAAAGTCAGGGATGAAAATCAAGATCGCCTTTTTAAACGCTAACAATGACCAAAGCAATTTAAAGACCATGAGTGAAAAATTGGTCAACAGCTCAGACCAGGTCCTGTTTGGCATCACCACCCCGTCTAGTCAGGCGCTGGCTAACGCCACCAAGACCAAACCGATCGTTTTAGGGGCCGTTACCGACCCACAGGGGGCAGGTCTGGTCAAAAGCGCCACTCATCCTGGCAAAAATATCACCGGGGTTTCTGACCAAGCGCCGATCAAGCAGCAATTAAAATTGGTCAAGCGCTTTGTGCCAAAATTGAAAAAATTGGGCATCATTTACACGTCAAGTGACAGCTCGGCAGTAGCCGGCTACAAGCAGATTGTTAAAGACTGTCAGCAAATGGGGATCAGCTACCAGGCATATTCCATTTCTAACAGCAACGACTTAAACCAGGTCTCCCAGCAGATGCTGACTAAGGTCGATGCTGTGATCGTCCCAACCGACAACACCATCGCCGGCGCCATGCGGACCCTGGTCAAAAATGCCAATGCTGCCCAAAAGCCGGTCTTTCCGGCAGCCGGCAGCATGGTTAAGGATGGCGGCGTCGCCACTTACGGGGTTGACCAGTATGAACTGGGCCAAATCGGGGCCAAGATGACCATCCAGATCTTAAAAGGGAAAAAGCCGGGCAACATGGCCATTCGCTACGTGACCCACGGCACACCATACTTGAACTTGAAAGAAGTCAAGAAACTAGGCTTAAAGGTTCCAGCTAGCTTTTTAGCTGAAGCAAAGAAGAAGGGAGAAATTTACAAATGAACTTAATCGTCTCAGCAATTGGTCAGGGCTTTTTATGGGGCGTCTTGGGGCTAGCTCTTTATATCAGCTTCCGGATCATGAACACGACCGACATGACGGTGGAAGGGACCTTTCCTTTAGGCGCCGCCATCGCCGTCAGCCTGATCGTCAAGGGGGTCAACCCCTTGCTGGCCAGCCTCGCAGCCTTCTTTGGGGGTGCATTAGCCGGACTAGTTACGTCATTTTTAATCACCAAGGGCAAGATTCCGAGCCTCTTAGCCGGGATTTTGACCATGACCGGCCTTTACTCGGTCAACTTGAGGATCCTGGGCAAGTCCAACGTTTCCCTGCTGGGACAGAAGACGATTTTTTCAGCAAAAATCTTCCGCTCCTTGCCCCAGTACTTCGACAGCGTCTTTTTAGGCACCATCATCATGGTGGTCGTGACGGCGATCGTGATCTACATCTTGATGACCGACTTTGGCCAGGCCTTTATCGCCAATGGCGACAACCCCCAAATGGCCAAGGCCATGGGGATCAAGCCGGGCGTCATGACGGCAACCGGGCTCATGCTGTCAAACGGCTTAGTCGCCCTGTGCGGGGCGGTTGTTGCCCAAAACAATGGCTATGCCGACATCAGCATGGGGACGGGGACTATTGTCATTGCCCTGGCTTCCATTATTATCAGTGAAGTCCTCTTTAGAAGCCTGGATTTGGCTAGCCGGCTATTTGCGGTTACCCTAGGTTCTATCATTTACCGTCTGCTCCTTTTAGCAGTTTTGCAAATTGGCCTGTCTTCAGACAACCTGAACCTGATTTCAGCGATTGTTTTGGCTATCTGCATGATGCTGCCACAGGTGGAAGGCAAGCTGCACTTAAAGAAAACCGTTGTGAGAAGCTTAAAGGAAGCGTAGGGTGAGAAGAATGACCAATAAGGAAAGTCTTTTAGAGTTAAAAAACGTAGAGATGGTGGTTAACCAGGGTACTGCCGATGAGCGAAAGATCTTGCGGCAGATCAACTTGGAAATTAAAGAGGGCGACTTCATCTGCCTGCTTGGCGGCAATGGTGCTGGGAAAAGTACCCTGCTCAATGTCCTAGCTGGCCAAATTAAGCCCAGTCAAGGGGAGATTTTTTACCAAGGGAAAAATATCGTCCAGGAAAGTGAAGTGAAGAGGAGCAGCTATATCGCTCGGGTCTTTCAGGATCCCAAGCTGGGAACGGCGCCCCGGATGACTGTGGCCGAAAACCTGCTCTTAGCCGCTAAAAGAGGGGAGAGAAGATCCTTCCGCCTCCGCCGACTAAAAGACCATGAAGCAGAATTCAAAAAGGAACTCGCCAAGGTTAATCCGGACCTGCCAGAAAAAATGAATGTGGCGGTCGACCAGCTGTCTGGTGGACAAAGACAGGCCCTCAGTTTCTTAATGGCTACTTATAAAAAGCCGAAACTCTTGCTCTTAGATGAACATACGGCAGCCCTTGACCCGAAGTCGAGCAAGAAACTCATGGAAGCAACCAATGACCGCATTCAAAATCAGCACTTGACGGCGGTGATGATTACTCACCGGATGGAAGATGCCTTAAAATATGGCAACCGGCTGATCGTGTTAGACCATGGCCAAGTAGTCAAGGACTACCAAGGCAAGGCCAAAGACGCCTTAACCCTGCAGGATCTAGCGGCCTTCTTTGATTAAGAGCTTTTAGAAAATAGTAAATAGAGAAACAAAAAAGCTACTGCATTTGCAGTAGCTTTTCTCATGATGGACCCCCTGGGAGTCGAACCCAGATTTCAAGAACCGGAATCTCGCGTGCGATCCATTACACTAAGGGTCCCAATCACAGTTATTAATTATAGCAGAGTTCAGCAAAATGGGAAGAGTAAAAAGGGAAAAAAGTGCAAAAAAGAGTCGAAATGTTTTAAAAAAGTCAAAAAAATGCAAAGGTTAGTTAAATCCTTCCCAATCTCGAATAAAAAACTTGCATACTTGGTCAATTCTGCTATACTAAAAGTGTCGAGAGAGAAATGGAGATTAAGCGAAGTCTTGTTTCTCTTATATTTTTAAGCAACGTGGGACAGTAAACGACAATAGCATGGTCGGAAGATGTCCCACTAGAAGGATGGTTACTTTGAACACGGACTTTTCCCTGCTCGAGCTGCTTGTTCCTGATGCTTTAAAGATCTTTCGGCAAAGATATCTCATCCTAGAGCAGATCGGCCTGCACGGTCCGGTCGGCCGGCGGATGGTGGCTAAGCAGCTTGGCCTAAGTGAGCGGACGACGCGCACGGAAACCGACTACTTGCGCGACCATGGCTTGATCGAAATCAAGAATTTCGGCATGTTCTTAACCGAAAAGGGTGAGAGTGTTGTAAAAGACGCAGCACCAATTGTTGATCGACTTTTTAATGCGAGCCAGGCAGAAGTTAAGCTGGCTCAGGTCTTAGGAATCGATCGAACGATTATCGTAGCTGGGGATGCTGATCTGCAAAGCCGGGTTTATGACCTGGCCGGTGAAGAGCTGAATTCAGCCTTGAACCTGCTCTTGCCGCTAGCTGATTGCATTGTCACCGTGATGGGTGGCAAGACGATTGCTAGACTAGCAAAGAAGCTTAGTCCAAGCTTGAGTGAAAACCGGACCTTGCGCTTTGTCCCCGGCAGAGGGGCCTTGGGCGGCCGGGTTAACACGGAAAGCAACGCGGTTGTCCAGGAAATGGCCCGGGCAACCAGGGGCAGCTACGAATCGCTCTTTTTACCAGAGCACGTTTCTAAAGAAGCTTATCGCTCCTTGATCCGTGATCCGGAAATCAGCGGGGTTCTGCAAGATATCTCTCAAAGCGACGTGGTGATCCACGGCATCGGCTTAGCCGGTGAGATGGCTAGGCGCAGGGGCTATGACGCCGTTGACCTAGCAAGACTGAGAGAGAACAAAGCCGTCACCGAATGTTTTGGATGTTTCTTCGATGAAGAAGGCAATGTTGTCGAACGCATCAGACAGGTTGGATTGCAGTTCGAGAATTTAACGAACGTCCCGCATATTATCGCCATCGCACTGGGCCTGAGAAAGGCCAAGGCCATCAAGGCATATATGCGCAACGCACCTCATCAGACCTGGTTAATTACGGATGAGGCTGCCGCAAATCAGATTTTAAACGGGAATTCCCGCTTAAAATAAAATGTTGTTTATAGTTCTTAAGGAGGACTTTTCGAATATGACAGTTAAGATTGGTATTAACGGTTTTGGCCGTATTGGTCGTTTGGCATTCCGTCGTATCATGGACTTGGGTGAAGAAACCAAGGACATCGAAGTTGTTGCTATCAACGACTTGACTACTCCAGCTATGTTGGCTCACCTGTTGAAGTATGACTCAACTCACGGCACTTTCGACCACGAAGTTTCAGCTACTGAAGACTCACTGGTTGTAGACGGCAAGAAGTACCGCGTATACGCTGAACCACAAGCTCAAAACATTCCTTGGGTTAAGAACGACGGCGTTGACTTCGTTCTTGAATGTACTGGTTTCTACACTAGCAAGGCTAAGTCACAAGCCCACCTTGACGCTGGTGCAAAGCGTGTCTTGATCTCAGCTCCAGCCGGCAACGACTTGAAGACTATCGTTTACTCAGTAAACCAAGACACTTTGACTGCTGACGACAAGATCGTTTCAGCTGGTTCATGCACTACCAACTCACTTGCTCCAATGGCTAACGCTTTGAACAAGGAATTTGGTATCGAAGTTGGTACTATGACTACTATCCACGCTTACACTGCTACTCAAAAGGTATTGGATGGTCCTGACAGAGGTAACAACTTCCGCAACGCTCGTGCCGCTGCTGAAAACATCATTCCTCACTCAACTGGTGCTGCTAAGGCTATCGGCCTTGTATTGCCAGAATTGAACGGTAAGCTTGACGGCCACGCACAACGTGTTCCAGTTAAGGACGGTTCAGAAACTGAACTTGTAACTATCTTGGACAAGAAGGTAACTGCTGAAGAAGTTAACGCAGCTATGAAGAAGTACGAAAGCCCATCATTTGCTTACAACGCAGACCAAATCGTTTCTACTGACGTATTGGGCATGACTGCTGGTTCAATCTTTGACCCAACTCAAACCCAAGTTATCACTGCAGGTGACAAGCAACTTGTTAAGACTGTTGCTTGGTACGACAACGAATACTCATTCACTTGCCAAATGGTACGTACTTTGTTGCACTTTGCTACTCTTTAATTTAAAGTTCTCTAAATTTAATTAGTAGTATGAAAGAAGGCGGAGGGAAAATTCTTCCTTCCGCCTTTTTTCGATGAAGAATCGAGGAGATTATTTCAATGGCTAAATTGATTGTTTCTGACGTAGACGTTAAGGACAAGAAGGTTTTGGTTCGCGTTGACTTCAACGTGCCAATCAAGGATGGCGTGATCGGCGACGACAACCGTATCGTTGCTGCTTTGCCAACCATCAAGTACATCATCGAACACGGCGGCAAGGCTATCTTGCTTTCCCACCTTGGCCGGATCAAGTCTGAAGAAGACAAGAAGAGCTTGAGCTTGGCACCAGTTGCTAAGCGCCTTGGCGAATTGTTGGAAAAGCCTGTAACTTTCGTACCTTCAAACGAAGGCAAGGAAGTTGAAGATGCGATCAACAACATGAAGGACGGCGACGTTGTTGTCCTTGAAAACACTCGTTTCCAAGACGTTGGCAACGACTTCGGCAAGCGTGAATCCAAGAACGACCCAACTTTGGGCGAATACTGGGCTTCACTTGGCGATGTCTTTGTAAACGACGCCTTCGGTACTGCTCACAGAAGCCACGCTTCAAACGTTGGTATTGCTACGGCCATGAAGGCTGCTGGCAAGCCTGCAGCTGCTGGTTTCTTGCTTGAAAAGGAAATCAAGTTCTTGGGCGAAGCTGTTGCCAACCCAGTTCACCCATTCGTAACTATCTTGGGCGGTGCTAAGGTTTCTGACAAGATCGGCGTTATCACCAACTTGATTCCAAAGGCTGACCACATCATCATCGGTGGTGGTATGGCTTACACCTTCCTCAAGGCTCAAGGCCACAAGATCGGTAAGTCCCTTGTTGAAGAAGACAAGGTTGAATTTGCCAAGGAACTTCTTGAAAAGGCTGGCGACAAGCTGGTATTGCCAGTTGACACTGTTGCTGCAACTGAATTCAAGAACGACGCTCCTTCAGAAGTTGTTGGCCAAGACATTCCTGACAACGAAATGGGCTTGGACATCGGTCCTAAGTCAGTAAAACTCTTCAAGAAGACTCTTGAAGGTGCTAAGACTGTTGTTTGGAACGGGCCAATGGGCGTGTTCGAAATGCCAAACTTCGCCAAGGGTACCTTGGAAGTTGGTCGTGCTTTAGCAGACCTTAAGGACGCAACTACGATCGTTGGTGGTGGTGACTCAACTGCCGCTGCTAAGCAATTGGGCATCGCTCCTAAGTTGACTCACATCTCAACTGGTGGTGGCGCTTCTCTTGAATACCTTGAAGGTAAGGAATTGCCAGGTATCGCCTGCGTTTCAGACAAGTAATTAGGAGGAATTAGTTAAATGTCACGTACCCCAATTATTGCTGGTAACTGGAAGTTGAACATGAACCCAAAGGAAACTGTTGAGTTCGTAAACGCTGTTAAGGACCAATTGCCAGACTCATCAAAGGTTGAATCACTTATTTGTGCCCCAGCTGTTGACCTTGACGCCTTGCTCAAGGCTGCTGAAGGCTCAAACCTGCACGTTGGTGCAGAAAACTGCTACTGGGAAAACTCCGGTGCCTTCACTGGTGAAAACTCTCCAGCAGTTTTGAAGGAAATGGGCGTTCAATACGTAATCATCGGTCACTCAGAACGTCGTGGCTACTTCCACGAAACTGATGAAGACATCAACAAGAAGGCAAAGGCAATCTTTGCTAACGGCATGACTCCAATTCTTTGCTGCGGTGAATCACTGGAAACCCGTGAAGCCGGCAAGGAAAATGAATGGGTTGTCAGCCAAATCAAGGCTGGTCTTGAAGGCTTGACTAGTGAACAAGTTTCCAAGCTGGTTATTGCCTACGAACCAATCTGGGCAATCGGCACTGGCAAGACTGCTTCAAGTGACCAAGCTGAAGAAATGTGCAAGACTATCCGTGAAACTGTTAAGGACTTGTACAACGAAGAAACTGCTGAAAACGTACGTATCCAATACGGTGGCTCAGTAAAGCCAGCCAACGTTAAGGAACTGATGGCTAAGCCAGACATCGACGGTGGCTTGGTTGGTGGTGCTTCACTTAAGCCAGACTCATACTTGGCATTGGTTAACTACCAAGACTAATTTTTAACTGTCATATCAAAAAGGCTCTCCCTCAATGGGAGGCCTTTTTCTGTTGCCTAAAAAATTGGTGAGAAAAAACTAAAAAAGTTTGTCAAAAATAGTTGACACCGCTTACAATAGTGGTATGATTAAGGTGTAAAGAAAAAGTGTTAAAAGATTCAAGTAATCGAGTATTTTAGGAGGACACTCCACCAGAAGGATAAGTTTAATTTCGCAGAGCATGACTAGATTAGGCTCGGGAAAGGAATGAGACCACCATAAAATGCAAGAGACAATTGAAGATCGAAGAAGTTCCTGAAGGATAAGCGCGAGATGCGGATTAGCCTTTAGGAACTTTTGGTTTGTCCTGATAGTTTTAGCAGTTGCTAAAAGTTGGGCTTTCTGGTCATTTACGGTAAGATGGAGTTATTAGAATTTTCAGAAAGGAAGCAAAAATGATTCGCAAAGCACAAAAGAGCGACTATGAAGCAATTTATCCAATCTTAAACCAGATTTTTGACGAAATGGACATGGACACCATCAACCGCCTGCCAGAAAGCCAATTTTACGATTTAATGCGACTGGGTTTTATTTCCGAAAACTACCGCTATTCCTACAACCGGATCTGGGTGGACGTCGACCAAAATGACCGGGTTAGGGGCATGATCTGCATGTACCCCGACAAGGCCCAAGGCATTATCGACGTCGTTTTGAAAAAGTACATGGCCAGAGTCGGCCTGCCCTTGACCACTGATATTTTTACCGATAAAGAAGCTAAAAAGGGCGAATGGTACATCGATGCCTTGGCCGTGGCGCCGCGTGACTGGGGCAAGGGAATTGCCAGCCGCTTGATGGAAATTGCGCCTAAGCTTGCCAAAAAGCATGGCTACAAGAAGGTCAGCTTGAATGTAGACAAAGAAAACCCTCGCGCACAAAGATTGTATGTGCACAAGGGTTTTCTTACCACTAATTCCATGACTATCGGCGACCGCGTTTACGACCACATGGTAAAAGCAGTTTAAAAAAGCTGGTATTGCCGGCGGTCCGTCTTCGGTTCATCAGGGGCGGAAAGTCCGGCAGCTTTAAGGGCGTTACGTGCCACTGGGTGAAGAGGACCGCAATTAAGAGAATAAAAGGGATATCTTCTTCCCGGTCAATCTGGCAAGTCAAGGTGACGCCTTTGTCAGCAACCGTGGTTTTGACGCTGGCCACCTTTTTCACGCCGCTGCGAAAAGCATAGCTGCCTTGCTTGATGGAGCCGTTGACCCAGTAGTTTAGGCGGGTAATGTACAAGAGGTTGACTTGGTGGCTGTTGACCTTTTCAACATGAACCAAGGAGTGGTGGATCACGTCGATGGTATAAGAGTTGATTAGGCCCGTTCCATCACTGAACAAGCGGCCAATTTCCGCACCCGTCGTATCAATGAGATAGAGGGTGTGGTTGGGGTTGTCAAGATTGCCGCGAATGGCGCCAAAAGGCTGTCCCTGTTCATCGGTGATGGGAATTTGGCCGCTTTGTTGCTCTTGACTGAGGTAGAGGGTAAAAAGCATTATGCTCCCGCTTGCTCTTTGGCATTATCGGCGATAATCTTGTCGATCGCCCAAGCAACCCCATCTTCATTGTTGGTCTTGGTGACAAAGCTGGCCACCTTCTTGATTTGCGGTACGCCGTTGCCCATGGCCACGCCAGTGCCGGCAGCAACAATCATGCTCTCATCGTTCAAGTTGTCGCCAATAGCAGCGACTTCTTCTGACTTTAAGCCCTTGGCAGCCGCGTAGTCCATCAAGGACTGCCCCTTTTGGGCGCTCTTGGCATTGATTTCGATGTTGTCGGCAGCGCTCGAGGTAATGGACAAGTCGGCGAGAGCGTTGATTTCCTTGATGACATCGGTGAAGGCCCATTGACCGCGTGAGTCAAAGACCAAGATCTTCATCACTTCCACGCCTGGTTCGGCCAACAAGTCTTCATAGCTTGGAACCTGCTGGATAGAAACGATGGCTGGCTTGCTGGCAGAAACCAAAACGGCTTCTTTAAAGGTCAGCTGCGGGTTCAATTCCACCATCAGGTGGGCAACGTTGGTAATCCGCTTGCTGAGGTCGTCGGAGTAGACATGGTCGCCGGTGACCACTTCAAAGTAGAAGTTTTCTTTTTTGAGCAAGCGACAGATTTTCTTAGCAACGTCTAAGTCAATCGGATTTTTCACGATCAAGTTGCCTTCGGTATCAAAAACTAGGCCCCCGTTTAAGTTGATGTAGCCGCATTGAATGCCATATTCTTGAATCATTGGCTGAGATTCATGGGGAGCGCGGCCACTGGCTACCATGAATTCAATGCCATTTTCTTGTGCGCGTTTGATTGCTTGAACATTAGCTGAAGAGACCTCCATCGAGGAGTTCAAAAGCGTCCCATCCAAATCGCAAGCAATAAGTTTAATCATCAGGTTTTTTCCTCCTTATATGTTATCGATTTCATCATAACATAAAGCGGGAAAATGGTTGCGAAAAAGACGCAAAATTTAAGAAAAAAATACGTGTGATTTTTTTCACTAAGTTCTTTAATTGCTCAGGTAAGAATGGTAAGATAAATAAAGGTGAGAAACAGATGAAACATTTTATCGGAAATGATTGGGACCAGGTTTTGGCGCCAGTTTTTGCAAGTGAGGAATATCACAGATTGCATGACTTTTTGAAGACTGAGTACCAAAGCAAGCAGATTTATCCTGACATGTACCACATTTTTACGGCTTTTAAATTGACCTCCTTTAAAGAGACCAAGGTGGTTATTTTGGGTCAAGATCCCTACCACAATCCCGGGCAAGCCAACGGCATGAGCTTTTCTGTAATGCCGGGGACGCCCTTGCCGCCGTCATTGCGGAATATTTACCAGGAGCTCTATAACGACGTGGGCGCTCAGCCGGTTAACCATGGTTACTTGAAGAGGTGGGCTGACCAAGGCGTGCTTTTACTAAATGCTGTTTTGACCGTCCCTTATGGCCAAGCTAATGGCCACCAAGGCAAGGGCTGGGAACAGGTAACGGATGCCGCCATCAAGGCCTTGAGCGAGCGCGGCCAAGTGGTCTTTATCTTGTGGGGGCGCTTTGCCCAAAACAAGATCCCCTTAATTGATGAGTCTAAGAACGTCATCATCAAGTCCGCCCACCCGAGTCCTTTTTCAGCTAACCGCGGTTTTTTCGGGTCCCGGCCATTTTCTAGATGCAATCAAGCTTTGATCAATTTTGGCAAAAGACCGATCGACTGGCAATTGCCAGCTGATCCAGAAGCTGAATAGCCAAAAAGTAAAATAGATAGTAAAATTTATCGAGGAGAATTTTGATGGAAGTATTTGAACAGTTGAAGCAGTTAATCAAGTCTAAGGATAAGCAAAGAATCGTTTTTCCTGAAGGAGACGACGTGCGGATTTTGACCGCCGTTAGCCAGCTGAAAAAAGATGACTTGCTGGAGCCAATTGTGCTCGGCAAGAAAGACCAGGTTTTGGCTCTGGCCAAGGAAAATGACCTTGACCTAAGCGGCGTAATGATCATTGACCCGGTGACCAGCCCTGACTTTGAAGACATGTGCCAAAAGTTCCATGAACGCATGCAGGGTGGCAAGCACTTCCAGACCATGGAAGAAGCCGAAAAGGCCATGCACGATGCCAACTTCTACGGCACCATGCTGGTTTATACCGGTAAGGCAGACGGGATGGTGTCTGGGGCGGCCCACTCAACTGCCGACACGGTGCGCCCAGCCCTCTTTATCCTGAAGACCAAGCCGGGCATGCACCGGATTTCTGGTTCCTTCATCATGGAAAGAGGCGAAGAAAAGTACGTCTTCGCTGACTGTGCGATCTCCATTGACCCAACCGCTGACCAATTGGCGGAATTCGCTGCTCAATCCGCAGCTACGGCCAAGATGATTGGGATCGATCCCAAGGTTGCCTTCTTAAGCTTTTCTACCAAGGGCTCAGCCAAGGGGCCGCAAGTTGACAAGGTCAGCGAAGCTGCTAAAATCTTTAAAGATCAGCATCCAGAAATTCCCGCTGACGGTGAATTGCAATTTGACGCCGCTTTTGTGCCAGCTGTCGCCAAGCTCAAGGCACCTGGCTCAGAAGTTGCCGGTCACGCCAATGTCTTTGTTTTTCCAGAACTGCAATCTGGGAACATTGCCTACAAGATTACCCAGCGCCTTGGCGGCTTTACCGCCATTGGTCCAGTTTTGCAAGGCGTGGCTAAGCCAGTTAACGACCTTTCACGGGGCTGCAGCGCTGACGATGTCTACAAGATCAGCATTTTGACTGCAGCACAAGCTGTAAGTGCTGATTAGCAGAATTTGATAAGTTATAGATGGGAAAAAGTATGACAGAAATCGCAATCAACTCAGCTGAGCAAATGCAAAAGCTCGGCCAAGCTCTAGCCAAAAGCGCTAAGCCTCATGACCTCCTGCTGCTAAAAGGGGACCTGGGCGCTGGCAAGACGACCATGACCCAGGGCTTTGGGCGAGAACTAGGCATTAGGCGGCCCGTCAAGAGCCCGACTTTTACCCTGGTTAGAGAATACCGGGAGGGGAAGATGCCCCTGTTCCATATGGATTTTTACCGGCTGGAAGGCGATGACCTGGCCTCAATCGACTTAAACGATTACCTGGCTGAAGACGGCGTTGTGATCATCGAATGGCCGCAAGTGATTAGCAGCAACCTGCCGGATGAATACCTGTCTTTGATCTTAAAGCGGGTTGACGATTCCTGGGATTCTACCAAGCGGGTCGTCACCCTGGATCCGCACGGAAGCCGGGCTAGTCAATGGGCCGAAGATGCTCTAAAAATTTACCAAGAAAGCGAATAAAATATAAAAGATCCTCTAGTGTTTTTCTAGAGGATCTTTTTTTAGACATGGTAGACAAACTTTTTCAGAAGGTCATCGCCATGTCTTTCTTCTTCCTTGAGCAAGATACCGGCGCAGGCTTCGCTGTCGCTTAAGGCATTGTGGTGGTGCCAGAGCTGGACATCCAAGAGGTCTGACACGGTGTCTAGCTGGTAATTGGTTAAGCCTGGTTCCAGCTTTTTGGAGACGGCTAGGGTGTCGATGGCCAGGTAGTGGGGCTCAGGGATGCCGTAGCGGGCTAGGGACTGCTTCATGACGTTGACGTCAAAGCGGGCATTGTGAGCGGTGACCAGCATCCCTGGCTGAAAAAGTCCCTTGATCTTAGGCCAGACTTCGGCCATGGTGGGGGCAGCCGCCACGTCTTCTGCCGTAATGTCATGAACCTTTACTTGCCGGGCGTCAAAGGCCATTTGCGGATTGATAACCGTATAAAAGCGATCAATAATCTTGCTGTTTCTGACCAAGACCAGGGCCAGCGAGCAGGCACTGGCCGGGTGCTGGTTGGCCGTTTCAAAATCCATTGCGACAAAATTCATCATGCTTTTTTTACCCTTTCATCCCTCTGAAGCAATTTTACGCGTTATTGGTAGTATAACACAGCTTGAATGCGGTAAAATAACAAAGGAAGAATTACGAGGAGGCAAATTTATTTTGAAGTTAGAAGAATTAAAGGCTCAAGGCGTTGATATTCAAGAACATATTCCTTTGAGCCGGTATACTTTTACCAAAACCGGTGGCAAGGCCCAGTACCTCGCCTTTCCTAAGAATGTGCTCGAGCTTGAGGAAGTGGTAAAGGCAGCTAAAGAAGAGCAGCTGCCCTTGACGGTGATTGGCAATGCCTCAAATCTGATCATCCGCGACAAGGGGATCAAGGGTCTGGTCGTGATCTTAACGGAAATGAACGAGATCACGGTCGACGGCGACAAGGTTGTAGCCCAAGCCGGCGCCAAGATCATTGATACCTCTTTTGCGGCCGGCAATAGCGGCTTGTCTGGCCTTGAATTTGCGGCGGGCATCCCCGGCTCTGTCGGCGGGGCCGTCTTTATGAATGCCGGCGCTTATGGCGGGGAAACCAAGGACTGCCTGGAAAGCGCCACGGTATTAACCAGAAATGGCGAAATCAAGACCTATAATAATGCTGACTTGAAGTTCAGCTACCGCCATTCTTTGGTACAAGAAACTGGCGATATCGTGATCAAAGCTACTTTTGCCTTGAAAAAGGGCGACAAGTCCGAAATCCTGGACCAGATGAATTACCTGAATGCGCTCAGAAAATACAAGCAGCCTCTAGAATATCCATCCTGCGGCAGCGTCTTTAAGCGGCCAACCGGCCACTTTGTAGGCCCAATGATCATTGAAGCGGGTCTGCAGGGCAAGCAGATTGGCGGGGCGCAAGTCTCGATGAAGCACGCGGGCTTTATCGTGAACAAGGGCGGCGCAACGGCAACTGACTACCTCAACTTGATCCACTACATTCAAAAGACGATTAAAGAGAAAGATGGCATTAGTCTAGAAACTGAGGTCCGCATTATTGGCGAAGAATAAGTAATTTTTTTAATAGAAAAATGGGAACTGCAAATGGAAATTATTAAGTTGGATCACATCACCAAGGAATATGATGATGGCTTCGTGGCCTTGAAGGATATTAATATCTCAATTGAATCCGGCAAGTTCTACTCCTTGCTTGGGCCATCAGGTTCAGGCAAAACGACGATTTTGCGCATAATTGCCGGTTTTACCGAGCCTTCAGCCGGCAAGCTGTATTTCGCCGGAAAAGATATTACCGGGCTTGATGCATCCAAGAGACATATCAATACGGTTTTTCAGAATTATGCTCTTTTTCCGCATTTAAATGTCTATGAAAACGTGGCCTTCGGCTTGAAGCTGAAGCACCGGCCAGACAGCGAAATCCGGCAAAAGGTGAAAGATGCCTTGAAGACCGTCCGCCTGGACGGCTATGCCAACCGGGAAATTTCAGAACTAAGCGGGGGCCAGCAGCAGCGGGTGGCCATTGCCCGGGCCATTATCAATGAGCCAAAGGTCTTGCTTTTGGACGAGTCCTTGTCAGCCTTAGACAAGCGCCTTAGAAAAGAAATGCAGTTTGAATTGCGGGCGATCCAAAAGAAGCTGGGCATCACCTTTATTTTTGTCACCCACGACCAAGAAGAAGCCTTGGCAATGAGTGACGAAATCTTCGTCTTGAATGACGGGACCATCCAGCAAAGCGGATCTCCTGTCGACATTTACGATGAGCCAGTTAATGACTTTGTTGCCCGCTTTATCGGCGATTCCAACATATTGTCTGGGAAGATGATTCGGGACTTTGAGGTCGAATTTGCCGGCAAGCAGTTTGAATGTGCCGATGCCGGGATTACGCCAGGGGAAAAAGTTGAAGTCGTTTTAAGACCGGAAGACTTGGACATCACAGCGACTGATCCCAAGCTGACCATGACGGTGCAAAGCCAGCTCTTTTTGGGCGACCACTTTGAAATCAAGGCAGTCGATGAATCTGGCTTTGAATGGCTGATCCATTCCACTAACGGGGTCAAGATTGGCCAAGAAATCGGGATCTTCTTTGATCCTGAAGACATCCACGTCATGCGGCTGGGCGAAACCGAAGAAGAATTCGATGCCCGGCTGGAAACTTACGAAGGGGAGGACAAGGAATGAGAAAGAAACAATCATTTTTTCTATTGCCCTACCTGCTCTGGATCATCCTCTTCGTAATCGCGCCGATGGTCTTGATCGTGGGCTACTCCTTGACCAATAGTCAGGGACACTTCAGCCTGCAGAATTTTACCCTCTTTTTCTCTAAGGGCACCTTTATCGGCATGATGCTGAACTCCTTTTGGTATGCCTTGCTGATCACCTTTTTCTGCTTGCTGATCTCTTATCCAGCAGCCCTAGCCTTAACCCGGCTTAAAAATCAGCAATTCTGGCTGATGCTGGTGATCCTGCCGACCTGGATCAACCTGCTGCTCAAGGCATATGCCTTTATCGGGATTTTTTCTAGAGATGGAATGGTTAACCAGTTCCTCCACCTCTTTGGCCTGGGCCCGGCGGAAATCATGTTTACCGACTTCGCCTTTATTTTTGTGGCTACCTATATCGAAATTCCCTTCATGATCATGCCGATTTACAACTCTTTAAAAGAGATTGATCCGGCCTTGATCTCGGCCAGTTCCGACCTAGGGGCCAACTTCTGGCAGACCTTCCGCTACGTGATCTGGCCCCTGTCTTGGCCTGGCGTTGAATCTGGGATTCAGGCGATCTTCATTCCGTCTTTGTCCCTCTTTATGCTGACGCGGCTGATCGGTGGTAACCGGGTAATTACCCTGGGGACGGCGGTTGAAGAGTACTTCTTGACCACCATGAACTGGAATATGGGGTCAACCATTGGGGTCATCTTGATCGTTTTGATGACCATCGTGATGGTTTTGACCTCGCGCAAGCAGCATAAGAAGGAGATCAAGCTATGAAAAAACACATCTGGAGCAAAGTTTATTTTTTCCTGGTCTTGGCAATCTTATACCTGCCAATTTTTTACCTGATTTACTTCTCCTTTTCTAGCGGCTCCAACATGGACCACTTTAAAGGCTTTACCTGGCGGCACTATCAGACCTTGTTTAATGATGGACGTCTGCTGGCCATTTTGCTGGAAACGATCATGCTGGCCCTTTTGTCCAGCCTGATTGCGACTATTTTGGGGACTTTGGGCGCCATTGCCATTGAAAATGTCAAAAAATCTGGCGTGAAAAGACTGCTCTTGTCCTTAAACAATGTCTTGATGGTCTCACCTGACGTCATCATCGGGGCCAGCTTCTTGATCCTCTTTACCACTTTAGGCTTCAGCCTGGGCTTTGCCTCGGTTTTGCTCAGCCACATTGCCTTTTCGGTGCCGATTGTGGTCTTGATGGTCTTGCCAAAACTGCGGGAAATGGACAATTCCTTAATTGACGCAGCCCGCGACTTAGGGGCCAGCTACTACCAGGTCTTCAGCCAGGTTCTTTTGCCGGCTTTGACGCCGGGGATTGTGTCGGGGATGTTTATGGCCTTGACCTACTCTTTGGATGACTTTGCGGTAACCTTTTTTGTAACCGGGAACGGCTTTACCACCTTGTCGGTGGAAATCTATTCCCGGGCCCGGCAGGGGATTGACCTGGAAGTCAATGCCTTGAGTACGATCATCTTCCTCTTTGTCCTCTTATTAGTGGGAATCTACTACCTGATTTCTAATCAGCAGGGCAAGAAGGGGAGTAAGCTGGGAGGACTTTTGCGATGAAAAAAATACTCACAGCCTCTGCCATTATCCTGCTGGTTTGCCTCGGCCTTTACTGGGGTGCACAAAAGCTTGACAGCTCAAGCGGCGGCAGTGCCAGCAGCAAGAAGGACTTGATCATCTACAACTGGGGCGACTACATTGATCCTGACTTGATCACCAAATTTGAGAAAAAGACTGGCTACCACGTTATCTACGAGACTTTTGACTCCAATGAAGCCATGTATACCAAGATCAAGCAAGGCGGGACTTCCTACGATATTGCCGTTCCGTCAGACTACATGATCACCAAATTGCGCAAAGACAACTTGCTGGAAAAAATCGACACCAGCAAGCTCAGCAACTTTAAGTACATTGGCAAGCAATTTTTGCACAAGTCCTTTGACGTCAAGAATGAATACTCAGTGCCTTATTTCTGGGGCACTTTGGGGATTGTTTATAACGACCGCTACGTAAAGCCTGGCGAGATCAAGAAGTGGGATGACCTTTGGAAGAAGAAGTACCGCGACCAAATCCTGCTCGTTGACTCTGCCCGGGACATGATGGGGGTAGCTTTGATCTCTTTAGGCTATTCGGTCAACGACACTAATTCTAAGCACCTGGCCCAGGCCAAGGCCAAGCTGGACAAATTGGGGCAAAACGTGAAGGCGATTGTGGCTGACGAACTGAAGATGTACATGGTCCAAAATGAAGCTTGGATCGGGGTGACTTATTCAGGGGAAGCAGCAACCATGATGAGCGAAAACTCCCATATCCACTACTATGTACCAAGCGAGGGGTCCAACCTCTGGTTTGACAACATTGTGATTCCCAAGACTGCCAAGAACAAGAAAGCCGCATACGAGTTCATCAACTTTATGCTGGAAGCTAAGAATGCGGCCCAAAATGCTGAGTACATCGGCTATGCAACGCCAAACCTGGCAGCACAGAAGATTTTGCCAAAATCAGTTAGAAACGACAAGCAGTTCTATCCACCAATGTCGACTTTGAAGAATCTAGAGGTTTACGAAGACCTGCCAAGCAGCAAGGTCCAAGAATATAACGACCTTTTCCTAGAATTTAAGATGTACGCGCGAAATTAGGCTAAAATAGACTATATAGGCAAAAGATAGAAAGGATAGTGGAGGAATGCAAATTAACCTATCAAGCCTCTGGACCTGGCAAACCCTGTCCATGATCTTGGATGTCTTGATTACCTGGTACTTTATCTACCACTTGACCCTCTTAATCAAGGGGACCAAGGCTGTCCAACTGGCCAACGGGATCATCTTGATCATGATTGCCCGGGTTTTGGCAGGCTGGGCGCAATTGACAACAGTGACCTTCATCTTGGACCAAATCGTTTCCTGGTCCGTCGTGGGGATTATCGTCATCTTCCAGCCGGAAATCAGACGGGGCTTAGAGCGTCTTGGCCGGGTATCACTGTTTTCAGATCAAGAAAACAGCGAGCGCAAGCAGCAAGAGCGGCTGGTTAAAGAGCTCGACAAGGCCATCCAGTACATGTCTAAGCGCCGGATTGGGGCCTTGATTACCCTGGAACAAAAGACGGGGCTAGAAGAGTACGTAGAAACGGGGATCAAGCTGGACGCGTTAGTGACCGGGGAGCTTTTGATCAATATTTTTATCCCGAATACGCCTTTGCACGACGGTGCGGTGATTATTAAAAATAACCGCATTCAAGTAGCTTCAGCCTACCTGCCTTTGTCAGACAATGCCATGATCCCCAAGAGCCTGGGGACCAGACACCGGGCGGCAGTCGGGATCAGTGAAGTGACCGATGCCATCACCGTGGTTGTTTCCGAAGAAACAGGCGGCGTGACCATCACCAGAAACGGCCAGTTTATGGTGGACTTAAGCCAGCAAGAATACCTCAAGTACCTGCGGGCTGAACTGGTGACTGAAGAGCAGAAGAAGGCCCCATGGCCAATCAGACTAGCTCGGAAAATCTGGAATTGGGGTGAAAAGTAATGCACCGAATTATTGAAACCAAGTGGTTCTACAAGCTTTTTTCCCTGGTCTTGGCCATTATCTTAGTGGCTTTCGTGGACAATACCCAGGTTTCGACCAACAACCAAAGCAAGGTTCAGCAAACGGCAACGACCAAGCAGAGCCTGAAGATGCCCTTGCAGGTGTCGGTTGATGCCGACAAGTACTATGTGACTGGCTATCCGGACAAGGTCAAAGTGACTTTGGAAGGGCCTAACGCCCTGGTGACTTCGGCGGTAAATACCCAAAATTTTCGGGTGTATATTGACCTCAGCAAGCTCAGCGTGGGCAACCACCGGGTCAAGATCAAGGTCTCAGGTCTGCCTAGCCAGCTGTCTTACAAGTTGTCGCAAAAGTACGTGACGGTCAACATCCAAAAGCGAAAGTCCCGTACCATGGCGGTCCAAATAGGTTATAATAAAAATGCTGTGGCCAGTGGCTATGATATTGGCACCGCTAGCGTCAGTCCGGAAACGGTTGAGGTTACCGGTGCTCAAAGCGAAGTCAGCCAAATTGACCACATTGAAGCCAAGCTTTCTGTGCCAAATGGGACCAATAAGACCATGAAGCGCAACGTCCTGCTTCAGGCTTATGATGCCAAGGACCGGCAGCTGAACGTGGTGATTACGCCGTCTACAGCTACAGTCACCTTACCGATTTCGGTTTCCAAGAAGACGGTAAAACTGAAGCTGAACGCGAAGAATGGGTCTAAGAGCAAGGTTTACTCCTTGACCGCCAAGGAAGAAAAGGTTACCCTGTATGGACAAAAGGAAGCCTTGAAGAAGCTGAGTTCCTTGACCCTGAACGTTGACTTAACCGGCGTGAAGGCAAGTACAACCCAGACTATCAAGCTGCCCGTTCCTGACGGGATTGCCTGGGTAGACCCGGCTAGCGTTAGCGTGAAGATCGACGTTAGCGATTCAAGTGACTAAGGCTTGGCAAAAAGAATAGATATAAAAACAAGAAGTCGAAAATCAAGATAAAGAAACAAAGAAAGGTTCTTTTAAATAATGCTTAAATATTTTGGTACTGATGGCGTTCGCGGTGAAGCAAATAAGGTTTTAACTCCAGAAATGGCCTTTAAGTTGGGCCGGATGGGCGGCTACGTCTTAACCAAGGAAAAAGAAGATGGTGGCCAAGCCAAGGTCTTGGTATCTCGGGACACCAGAATTTCAGGCGAAATGCTGGAGTATGCTTTGATCGCTGGGCTCTTGTCAGTCGGCATTGAAGTCTTGGAATGCGGCGTCATGACCACTCCGGGCTTGTCTTACTTGGTTCGGGCTCAAGGCGCTGATGCTGGCGTTCAAATCTCAGCGTCTCACAACCCAGTTGAAGACAATGGGATTAAGTTCTTCGGCAGCGACGGCTTGAAGCTGTCAGATGCCAAGGAAGAAGAAATCGAAGAATTGATTGATGCTAAGCAAGACATGCTGCCAAGACCATCTGCTGAGGGCTTGGGTACGGTCACTGACTTCCGCGATGGTTCTAACAAATACATCCAATTCTTGGAAAACACCATTCCAGAAGACTTGAGCGGCATCAAGGTTGTCATTGACGGTGCCAATGGGGCTGCCAGCGCCTTCATCTCCCGCTTGTTTGCGGACCTAGACGTTGACTTTACCACGATCTCAACCCATCCAAATGGCTTGAACATCAACGACCATTGCGGGGCAACCCATACGGCGCGCTTGCAAGAAGAAGTCGTTAAGCAAGGTGCTCAATTAGGTTTGGCCTTTGACGGGGATGCTGACCGCTGCATCGCCGTTGACGAAAACGGCAACGAAGTTGACGGTGACCACATCATGTACGTGATCGGTTCATACCTGGCTGACCACGGCCGCTTAAAGAAGGACACGATCGTAACGACCGTGATGAGCAACCTGGGCTTCACCAAGGCCTTGGAACGTCGCGGCATCAAGAACGTAAGAACCCAAGTTGGTGACCGCTACGTTTCAGAAGAAATGCGGGCTAACGGCTATAGCCTTGGCGGGGAACAATCTGGCCACGTCATCATCAGCGACTACCACAACACCGGTGACGGGATGCTGACTGGGATTCACTTGATGCTGGTCATGAAGAAGACTGGCAAGAGCTTGACGGAACTGCTGGCTGACTTCAAGGAATACCCACAAGTTTTAGTTAACGTCCCAGTTAAGGACAAGAACACTTGGAAGAACTACTCAGCCATTACTGATGCCATTGCCAGCGTTGAAAGCGACATGGCAGGCGACGGCCGGGTTCTGGTTCGCCCATCTGGTACCCAAGAACTGCTCCGGGTTATGGCTGAAGGCCCAACCCAAGAATTGACGCAAAGCTACGTTGACCGCATCGTTAAGGTAGTTGAAGCCGAAATGGGTGCTTAATTAGATAGCAAGCAAAGAAAGTCTGGAAACAGGCTTTCTTTTTTTACATGAATTTGGACAAATCTAATATAATTAAGTGTAGAAAAGTAAGTAGGCTTAACTAAGAGAAGTTACATCTGAAAGATTAGTGGGAATTTTTAGGAGGAAGATTATGTCGATTAAGATGCTTGCCATCGACCTGGATGGAACCTTATTGTCCAGTGCCAAAACCATTTTGCCTGCCACCCAAAGGGCACTAGAAGAAGCCAAAGCAGCCGGGATTAAAGTCGTTTTGGCTTCTGGCAGACCCTTGTCGGGGATTAAAGAATATGCAGACCAGTTGGGCTTAAAGGGGCGGGACGAGTACGCGATCCTTTTTAACGGGGCAATCGTGCAAAATCTTGACCAGGAAGTCTTGATCAGCCATGAGCTGGACATGCAGGACTTTAACACCTTCGTTCACATGCAAAGATTGAGTCATGTCAACTTGACCTTTGAGACGCCAGAACGCTTTTATTCTATGGATAAAAAGCTCTCGATCAGAATGCAGGTCGATGGAGCGGAAACCAAGAACCAGTTGTGGCTGCAAGACCGGGAAGACTTTAAAAAAGACTTCAAGTTCGCCAAGGCTGTTTATACCTGCGATGATCCAGAGCAGATGGATCGCTTCTGGAACCGGCTGCCAGACTGGTTCTTCCAAAGCTATGCCATGGTCCGCAGCTGGCCCGATGTGGCAGAAGCAGGGTCACTAGGGGCTTCTAAGGGATTGGCCATCAGTGAACTGGCCTCACGCCTTGGTTTCAAGAACAGCGAAGTCATGATTTTTGGCGACCAGGGCAATGACCGGTCCATGTTTGAAATCGCAGACTTCCAGCGGGTCGCCATGGGCAACGCCATTGACGAAATCAAAGAACTGGCAGATTACGTGACCGAGACCAATGACCGCGACGGGATTGCCAAGGCCTTGCACAAGCTGGTCATGTAGGATCTTTGCTAAAAAAAGCATAGATCAGTATCGAATCAGTGAGAAGGGGCAAATCGCAGGATTTGCCCTTTTTCTGCTTTAAGGAGGGTCTATGAAACTAGAGGAAATTGATCACAAGATAAACAAGATTTTTGACCAAGCAGTTAAGCAGGGCATTGTCAGCGGCGTTTCTTACGCCGTTTTAGATGAAGGACAGACTTTTACCCACTACCTAGGCAAAAGCTATCAGGATGGGCCAGAGCTGGTGCCCGGGATGCTCTATGACCTGGCGTCTCTTACCAAGGTGGTGGGGACGGCCAGCGGCATTTTTTACTTGCTGGATCAAGGAAAAATTCAGCTGGAGGATCAGGTGGGTAACTTTTTTGATACGGGCTTTGACCAGGTGACCATTAAAGAGCTTTTGCTCCACAATAGTGGCCTAGCGCCAGACCTAGAAAATGTCTGGCAGTACGCTAGCCCAGCGGCTGTCTGGGAGGCAGTAAAGGCCAGCAAGCAGGTCTACCAGCCGGGGACGGACTCGGTTTATTCTGACCTGAACTTTATTGTCCTAGGAAAAATTATGGAGACGATTTACCAGCGACCTTTAAATGAAATTTTACAAGAGCAAGTTTTTCAGCCCTTAGGGATGCAGGATACCGGCTATTTGCCCCAAGCTGAAAAAAGCCGCTTTGTGCCAACGGAAGTAACCAAAGAGCGGGGCTGGGTCTGGGGCAGCGTCCATGACGAAACAGCCTATCAAATGGGGGGAGTTGCTGGCCATGCTGGCCTCTTCTCGACCCTCGATGACTTGGTCCGCTTTAGCCTTTTTTACCTGGAAAAAGGAAAAGAGAGTTCAGTGATTCAGTCATTGGGCGACTACGATGTCTTTGAAAGAACCCTGGCCTGGATCCGCTGGCAGTCTGGCAAAAAGTTTTACTGGCATACCGGTTTTACCGGTCCAGGTTTAGGGATCGATTTGGACAATAAGCGGGCGATAATCATTTTGACCAACGCTGTTTATCCAAAAAGGGGCAATACCGCCTGGCAAGAGGCGAGAAGAGCAGCTGCGGCCGTATTTTTTGGCAACCAGTATCGAAAAAGTTGACAAGTGTAAACATTGTGCTAGAATAATTATTGTAAGTTTACAGACGTAGACAGAAAACAAAAGTAAGAAGATAGATCACGATAAACATGTTTGGACGAATTGCTAAGGGAGGCAAAAATCATGAGTGAAAAAGATTGTCAGATTTCTAGCAGCGAATGGCAGGCCATGCGAATCGTTTGGTCTTTAGGCGAGGTGACTAGCAGCCAGGTGGTCGACCAGCTGCAGCAAAAGTACGGTTGGAGTGCGTCGACGACCAAGACCCTGCTGCGCCGGCTAGTCGAAAAAGGCTACCTGGAAGTGGCCAGAACCGGCCACCGTTTTTCCTACAAGGCTCAGCTGAGCGAAGAAGAGGGGATGTACCAAAACCTCAAAGCAGAACTTTCAGCCATGTGCGACATGCACAAGGGGGCGGTATTACTCCGGCTGATAGACGAGATTCCTTTGAGTCAAGAAGACATTGATTTGCTGGTTGCCAAACTGGAAGAAAAAAAGCAAACTGCTCCTGAGGCGGTCCCTTGCAACTGCCTAGCAGCTTGCCATCCGGTTATGGAAGAAATGACGATGAAGGCTGAGAAATAAAGCGATATTTCGAACTAGAAAAGATAAAAGAAGGTAAATAGGATGTTGATGAAAATACTTGTGGTAGCGATCGCCTTGGCTTTGACGGCCTTAACCTGCTGGTGGTTTTTCGGCAACTTTGACAAAAAGCAGGCCCATGCTGAAATCATTAATGGCCAGCAAGAGGGCCGCGTGGTGGTCAAGGGCGGCTATGAGCCAGAAGTCTTGTACTTAAAGCAGGGCGTGCCCGCCGAAATTACTTTTGACATGGAAGACCAAACAGCTTGTCTAAGCCGAGTAGTCTTCCCAGACTTAGGGGTTGACCAGGACCTGACTCTAGCCAAAGAAAGCAAAATCGTTATCCCAACCGACAAGAAGGGCGAAATTGACTACGCCTGCGGGATGAACATGTTCCATGGAAAGGTGATTGTACAATAATGTTCTTTTCAAACAAGCAAAAGCAAACCATCGTCGTTGACAAGGGCTATGAGCCAAGTGAAATTCACTTTAAGCAGGGCAAGCCTGCTGAAATTACTTTTAAAGTGAAGACTGATAATGCCTGTCTCCGGGAGGTTGACTTTAAGTCTTTAGACCAAAAAATGGACCTCTTTGCCCCAGGCAAGCACCAAATTGCCATTCCAACCGACCAAAAGGGGGAAATTCCTTTTGTCTGCGGGATGGACATGTTTCACGGAAAGATCGTGGTGGACTAGATGGAAATGACTAATTGGCGCCGCTTTTGGCTGTGCCTGGTCTTGGCCTTGCCCATGCTGGCTGAGATGACCTTGATGCTTTGGCACGTGATGCTGCCCTTTAGCAGAGAATACAGCCTGATCGCAACGACCCTGATCATGCTGATTGCGGCTAAGCCTTATATCGTCAGCGCCTGGGCCGCCTTTAAGCGGCACCTGGCCAACATGAACACCCTAGTCGCGGTTGGGACTTCCATTACCTACCTCTACAGCGTTTTTGCCTATTTCACGGGTCGGGCGGTGTATTTTGAAAGTGCGGCCTTTGTCTTGATCTTTGTCCTCTTAGGCGATGCCATGGAAGAAAAGATGCATGCTAACGCCGAAGCGGCCTTGAGCAAGCTGCTGGATTTGCAGGCTAAAGAGGCCGAAGTCAAGCGAAACGGGGAATTTATCAAGATACCGCTGGCTGAAGTGGTGCCTGGCGACATGATCAAGGTCCGGCCGGGTGAAAAGGTGCCAGTCGATGGCAAGGTCTTAGAGGGGCAAAGCACCATCAATGAAGCCATGGTGACTGGGGAAAGCATGCCGGTGAAAAAGCAGCCTGGCGACAGCGTGATTGGGGCGACCGTCAACGGGGCAGGGATGCTCTTGATGGAAGCCGAAAAAGTCGGCAAGGATACCATGCTGTCTCAGATCATGGACGTGGTGAAAAAGGCGCAAAATTCACGAGCTCCAATCCAAAAATTAACCGACCAGATCTCTAACTACTTCGTACCAATCGTTTTGATCTTGAGCATCGCGACTTTTACGGTTTGGTACCTGATCAGCAGCGACCCCGTGCAGGCCATGCTTTTTGCCGTGTCCGTCGTCGTAATTGCCTGCCCATGTGCCCTAGGCCTAGCAACGCCAACTGCTCTCTTAGTTGGCAGCAGCCGCAGCGCCCGTTTAGGTGTCTTGATCAAGGATGGGGAAGTCTTGGAAAAGGCGGCTAAAGTTGATGCCTTGGTCTTTGACAAGACTGGTACCTTAACTGAAGGTCACCCGCAAGTGGTGAACCAGGTGGGCGATTCAGACGCTTTGCTTTTAGCTGCTAGCCTGGAAGCCAGTTCTGAGCACCCTTTGGCTAGCGCCATTGTAGACCAGGCCCAAAAGGCTAAGTTGTCTTTATTGCCAGTTGCGAATTTTGCGGCGGTTGAAGGCCAGGGGGTCAAGGGGCTGATCGATGGCCAAGAAGTTCGGGTTGGTAAGGACGAATTTGCTGGTAA
Organism: Lactobacillus equicursoris DSM 19284 = JCM 14600 = CIP 110162; assembly: GCF_001434815.1. GTDB lineage: Bacteria > Bacillota > Bacilli > Lactobacillales > Lactobacillaceae > Lactobacillus > Lactobacillus equicursoris. The sequence goes on along the minus strand of NZ_AZDU01000001.1, from coordinate 51,724 downwards.
TAGGATTTTTGCCAAACAGGGCGAAGCCTTGGCCAAAGAAGCTAAGACTGTCGTTTACGTGCAAAAGGCTGGCGAGACCATCGGCCTCTTGGCTTTGCAAGATCCACCAAAGGCTGAAGCCAAGAGCGTGATCCAGCAGCTGAAAGAGCGCAAGATCAAGACCGTGATGTTGACCGGGGATAACTCTGCTGTGGCTAATGCCATCGGCCAAGCACTAGGCTTAGACCAGGTGATTGCCGGCGTCTTGCCCCAGGAAAAGGCAGAAGTCATTGAAGAATTGAAAAAGACCGGTACAGTGGCCTTTGCCGGAGACGGGATCAATGACGCGCCAGCTTTAGCTACGGCTGATATCGGCATTGCCATGGGAACCGGGACCGACGTGGCCAAAGAAGCCGGCGGCATTGTCCTAGTCAAAAACGACCTGAAGGGCGTATTAAGAGCCCTGGACGTGGCCAAGAAGACCTTTCAAAGAATCAAGCTCAATCTCTTCTGGGCCTTGATCTACAACTTGATCGGGATTCCGATTGCGGCTGGCGTTTTAGTGGGGGTCGGCATTAGCTTAAGCCCTGAACTAGCCGGTTTAGCCATGGCCCTCAGCTCAGTTTCGGTTGTGACTTCTTCACTCATGCTCAACTGGGTCAAGATTGCTGGGCAGGCCAGCTAAAGTTAAGGCTAGGAAAAAATGACGCAAAAATTAAGTGAAATCGGTGTGATCGATTTCACTTTTTGTTTGCCTGTAAAGCGCTTTATGTTGTATGCTAATAACTAGTGTGTTATTCAAAGAAACATTCGTTAGTTAGGAGCAATTTTGGAAGCAACTAAAAAGTACTTGAGCGTAGCCTTTTTTGCCTTTTTGGGCGGGGCAGCGCGTTATGGCTTAAATCAGCAATTTTCTTTTTACGGCACTTTTGCCGGCAATATTTTAGGCTGTTTTTTGCTCGCTTTTTTAACTTACCTGTTCTTGAAGATCACGACTACCAAAGACTGGCTGGTAACTGGATTAAGCACGGGCTTTGTGGGGGCCTTTACCACTTTTTCCAGCTTTAACCTGGACACCTTGAAGCTGCTGGCAGCCGGGCAAAGCCTTGGCGCCTTGCTCTATTTTTTGCTCAGCATTCTGTGCGGCTTTTTCTTTGCTTTTTTGGGTAAAAAGGCTACACTGGCAGTCAGTCAAAAAATGATAGAAAGGAGCTAGAGATGGGCTTTGCAGCAGCATTTGGCGCTAGTTTTGGCGCAGTCTTACGCTATGCGATTACCAATTATGGCAAGAAGCACTGGATGAAGCAATCTGTTTTTCCGTGGCCAACCTTGCTGATCAACTTGACCGGAGCCTTTTTGCTGGGACTTTTGTTCCGGCTAAAGCTGGGCGTGTTCTGGTATGCCTTGCTGGGCAGCGGAGTGCTGGGCGGCTACACCACTTTTTCTACTTTGAACGTGGAGATGCTGTCTTTGGCAGACAGCGGCCAAAGGCGCACCTTGAAGCATTACTTGCTAGCCAGCTACTTGGGCGGCTTGGCCTTGGTGACTGTGGGCTATGCTCTAGGCGGCCTGTAAGAATTGATGAAGAAAAATTATCTACGGGTGCAAAAAATCATCTGTACCTTGTTAGCGATTCTCTCTTTAGTAGCCTTGCTGACGGGTCCGGTAACTTTTAAAATGGATGGTGCTAAGGATTTTGCATCAGACACGATCGAAAATTTTGCCAATGCCAAAAAGCCAACTGCGATGTCGATGGCGGCCAATGCGGCTATTAACTCTGGATTGAAAGATGACTTGGTCAAGGAATTGCCCAAAAAGGTTTCGCTGAGTGAATCCTATTTGAGCCTTTACCACCTAGTGGTCCGCTACCGGGAAAACCAAAAACTTAAGTCGTCTGACTTGAAGCTGCCGGCCAAAAATAGTTTGCAAGAGTTTTTATCTGAACTTATCCTGTACCTGGTCAACAGTGAGCTCAAGCTGCATGAGTCTGAGCTTCAGCAGATTACTCAAATTTACCAGCTGTCTTTGTGGGTTGTCTGCTTCTTGTATATTTTGGGCGTAGCCTTGTTGATCTTTAACAGGCACTTTGCCTGGCTGCCGATTTTGGTTGGCTCAGTCAGTGCTTTTGGCTTTCAGGTCTTTATCTGCAACTACCTGACCAAGCTGGCCCAGCAAGAAGTTTACAGCAAGATCTGGTTCAACTATTCCTGGCTTAGCGTTGCCGGGTTCGCAGTTGCCTTAGTCTTAGTTGCCTTTCTTTTTTATCAGGATTGGCGGAAATGGCGGGGCAAGGGACCAAAAACATCAGAATTAACCGAAACCGAGGAATAATCCTCGGCTTTTTATTTGGTTTTAAAGTAAGCGTTTGAATTTGTTTGACTTGCCGTTCGGTAATTAGTAATATATAATAACTAAAATACGTTTAAATTGGTGCTTTATTGCTATTTAACAAACAAATTAAAAGTTGATTAATTATTGGCTCTTAAAAATCTTGATATTACCGCGGGTAAAGTACAATTTTGGGAGAAAAGATGAAAAAGCAGCTTAGAGAAATTAATAAACAAGACATCACGAATAATGAAGTGGTGATAGCACTTTGCCAATTTGCTAACCAGCACTTAATTCCGGTTGCCTTGTCTAAAGGCATCTGCCACTTATACGGCTTAAGTCGCGAAAAACTCCTTGCTTTCTTGAGTCACGATCCTTACATGGGCATCTCCATGCGGGAAATTTCCGATGTCCAGCAAGACTTCTATGCCTTTATGCAAAGTGAAGAGGTCATCTACGAAAATCAATTTAGAATCAAGCTGCCTGCTGAAAAAAGATTATTGCTTGATGCAAGTCCAAGGGGAAAAAGTCCTTTGTGAGGGCCAGGAAATGATTCTTTTTTGGATGACCACTTTATCTTTAAAGCGATTAAAAGAACTGGACCAGCAAAGAGGTTTAGATATTCCCATGAAATCTACTTCCTATTGTCTCTTAAACGTGGATAGCCGTTATAACAGCGTGACTGGTCTGCCTAACATGCCTTATTTCTATGAACTGGCCGACGCTGGGATCAAGGCCCTGTTTCGGGCAGACAAGACTCCAGTCCTTTTAGCCTTTAACCTGATTGGCTTTAGTCATTTTAACGTCAGCTATTCCTATAGCGAAGGCAACAAGCTGCTGAAGGCTTTTGCTAATTTGCTGAGAAAGTATTTTGGCATTGAAAATTGCGGTCACTTCAATGAGGATGAGTTCTATGCTTTTACCGAAGACACAGATCTTGACAAAAGACTAGACAGTTTTATCCAGGAATGCCAAAGCATCAATGGGGGAAAGAGCCTAAATGTCAGAATTGGCGTTTATGACAGCGCTAATCTGCCTTATGATGATATTGCCTCTAGCTGCACCCTTGTTAAATCAGCTTGCAATTATGAGCACAGTGCTAAGTCTCATGTTACTTACTTCAGCAAGGACAACCAGCATGACTTGGAGCTGGAAAACTATGTCCTGAAGAATTTTGACCGGGCCTTAAAGGAAGGCTGGATTGAGCCTTTTTACCAGCCAATCGTCCGCATCTTAAACGGTCAGACAGGCAACTGGGAAGCCTTAGCTAGGTGGCGGGTGCCAGACAAGGGAATCTTGATGAATGAGCAGTTCGTGCCAATTTTGGACCGGGCGGGGATCCTCTACAAGATGGACCTTTACATGGTTGACCGGGTGATTGCCGACTTAAAGACGATGCAGGCCCAGGGCAGCGAGGATATTGCGATTTCCGTCAACCTCTTTAGCTCAGAATTTGAGCAGTACAATATGGCTGAAGAAATCGTCTCCCGCTTTGAAGCGAGTGGCTTAGACAAAGAACTTTTGGTCATCGAAATCAGCAATGATATCCGCAATTTGAATTCAGAAAAAGTCAAGGATCAGATTGAGATCTTCCACCGCCATGGCTTTTCCGTTTGGGTGGACAGCTTTGGGGAAGGCTATTCTTCCATCAGCATCATGAAGGATGACCTGCCAATTTCCTGCATCAAGTTTGATGCCAGTTTTATCACCGATGACAACTTTGACCGGTCTAAGAAAGTCTTGAAAAAGATGATCGAGCTAGCCGAAGAACTGGGAATCGATACGGTGGTCGGCGGCGTGGAAAATGCCAAGCAGCTGCTGACCTTGAGAGAAATCGGCTGCTCAGCCGCTCAAGGCTACTACTTTGGTCAGCCGCTGCCTTTTGCCAAAGCCTTTAGCACCTGGGTCAAGGGACCAAATGCCAACGTCGAGCAGCTGGCTGAATCCAACTACTACAACAGCATCGGGATGATGAGTCTAGAAAAGCCGCAATTTATTGAACCGATCCAGGACCATTTCCTCACCTTTGAGCAGCCAGACATGATTTTTGACCGCTACTTTAAGGGGACGCCGCTGGGCTTTTTGGAATACCGAGACGGTAAATTGCACTATTTAAGAGGAAACGAAGGCTACACCCAATACCTGCTTAGCTGCGGGTCGGTCACCCAAGAAGATTTAGAAGCGCATCCTTTTGCCACAGAGATGAAAAACATGGGCAAGCAGCTGTATCTAGAATTAGACCGCTGGATCAGAGAAGAATACTGGGAAAACCACAAGACCGAATGGCACTATGGCGTCCACAGCTACCCTAACGGTCTCTATGTGGAAGGCTACCAGCGCTTGATGTCTTATAACCCTTATACCAATGCCTATGCCATCGTTGACGTTTTAACTTCTTATAACGCCAACCAGGTCTACCAGCAAAGGCATGACTTAGGCAAGACGGCTGCCTTTAACCTCAATACCGACCAGTACCGGGACTTGCCAATTCCCTTTGTCACGGTCAGTCCAATTTACGACCATAAAAGGGTCGTTGACATGCAGTACGTTTATGTCAACCAGGCTTATTCTGAAATCATTGGCTTTGGCCGTGAAGAGCTGTTAGGAAACCTGATTTCCCTCTTCCACCAAAATGATGAGCTTGCTTTTTGGATGAAGGAGTTGCTGAAGGCCAAGAATGGGCAAAGCCACTCTGGGATCATGCAAAGAGACGATGGTCACTGGTATGAATACGTCATCGCCCCCGCCTCAGTTCCTGACGCCTATTCTTTTGCCATGATCAACATCGATGACCAAAAGCAAAAAGAGCAAGAAATTCAACAAAAGCAAAATACAACCAGTGAAATTCTGCGAATTTCAGAAATTCTGAACGTTGAAGGCAATGATTTCAAGCAGTCCATCCAAAAAGGACTAGCCAAACTTGGCGAAGATCTTCAGGCTGATCGGGTTTCCCTGATGGAAACTAGCGGCAATTCAGCGAAAAACGCCTATAGCTGGCATAAAGTAGGGCTGGCTGATGTCAAAGACAAGCAGCAGCATCTTAGCTTTGATTTAGATTCAGCTGGCTTTGGCATTGAAGAATTCGCAGTTGAAGACAGCTATCTTCTGACTGATCCAGGTCAGATCAAAGAAGCCTTTCCAGAGATTATTGCCTCATCCCCGGCAGACTACCACTTGAAGAATGTTTTGCTAGCACCATTTTATGAACACGGCGCGGTTCGTGGCTTCATCATGGTTGAAAATTTCAATTTGGACCTGAGTCTCGATTTTACCAACTTGATTGAACTGGTTTCTGACTTCTTTGGCTCCAAGATTACAGGCAGAAGGCTGGAAAAGCAAAGAGATACTGATGTCTTAACTGGCTTAAATGACCGCCACCCATATTTTGCCAAGCTGAAGCACTACCAAAAGAGCAAAAACTCCAAGGAAATTGGTATAATTTATATGGACTTAAACGGCTTGAAGGAAGCTAACGACAAGTTTGGCCACGAGGCCGGCGACAACCTTTTGATTAAGGCAAGCAAGTTTATTACCCAATACTTCAGCCGCAAGATGGTATATCGGGTCGGCGGGGATGAGTTTGTAGTGCTGGATGACCGGAATCCACGTGATGTTTTTGAAAAGGACTATCAGGCCTTTTTAAAGGCGATGACTGAGCCAGATGCACCATCAATTTCTGTTGGTTCTGTTTGGTGTGAGGATTCTCACCAAATAGAAGGCTGTGTTGAAGAAGCAGACCGCTCGATGCAGCGTAGCAAGGAAGCCTACTACCAAACGCACAAACGCTACCGGTAAAGACGTAAGACTAAGTATCAAGAAGTGAAAGCTGGAATTAAGCATGAAAAAAGTAAGAAGCAATACTATTTATTCAGCCATTGTCTTTTGTATAGTGGCAATATTTGCTATTCTCAGCTTTGTCGGGCAAGGGCAAACTAAATTTGGCGGGATGTACGCGAAAGACAGCTTAAGCTCGATCCAAAACAAGTGGACAAATGCCCAAGGGAAAAAGGTCGACCTCAACCACATTACTCCTACTAGTAATAAGGCGGTTAATTTGTACTACCAGCTGCCAAAGGAAATTACTGGCGGTCAGTACGTGATCTTTTTCTCCAACAATATCAAGCGGGTTGATGCTTATATTGGCAATAAACATATCTATCAAAGTCATGCCGAGATTGCGGCAGACTGGCTCAACTTTACCGAGCACTGGGAGGCCTTTACCAATAACATCGCCATTTCCAAGAGCGATGCTGGTAAAAAGCTCCGTGTTAAGCTGACCGGCTTTTACTATGGGACCGGACAGTTCAGCCATGCTAGCCTAGGAAGTGAAGGGGCCTTTTACAGCCACTTTATCCAAAAGAATGCCAATGTAATCTTGCTGGCGGTGATCGAAGTAGTTTTGGGGATTACCTCGATCTTCTTCGCTCTCTTTGCGCCGCTTGACATTAGAATCAAGCGTAGCCTGGCTTATTACGCCATTTCGGTGGTTCTGTGTGCGCTTTTGCAAATACAAAGTGAGATGCAGCTGACAGCCATTTTTGGCAATTACCGTCTGTGGCGGCTTTTTACCTATCCAGTACTAGTGGCTTTGCCTTATCTCTTGGTCACCATGATTAACGAGCAGCTGGAATTCCCGAAAGAAGGCAATGCCCTTTATGCCTTTGGCTTAACGGCTTTTTCAACGGCTTATGTTCTTTATAACAAGCTGGCTCGCGGAATCGATTTTAATGGTGACTTGCCAGTTTTAGTCTTGCTTGTCGGCTTGGCTTATGTCAGCGGGCTGGTCATCCAAATGGTTGATTACCGTTACGTGAAAAGGCTGCAGAAGCAGGAAATTGCGGAAGAAAAAGAAGACCCAGAATTTTCTGGGGATGACTTTAAGATTCGCCGGGATGTCCACTGGGCTTACTTTGCCTCTTTATCCGTGATGCTCATCTGTCTGGCCTGTGACTTATTTGGTCGTCACTTTATCAATTATAGTGCGGCGGTTACTGGTTATCCCTTTACCCGCTACGGCTTCTTCTTGTCTCAGCTGGGGATGTTTGTTCAGTTCTTCGTTTCTGAATTGAATGTGATGAAGAGACAGGGGCATGACGACACCTACAATGAGATGGTCAACTACGACCAGCTGACTGGTCTTTACACCCAGTATTACCTAACTGACAAGATCAGCAAGGAGCGGGCAGAGGATCCGTCCTTGATGCCGGCTGTCATCACATCAACTTGGCCAAGTTCAAGCTCTACAACGTCATCAATGGTCACGAAAAAGGTGACGAATGCTTGAAGCAGGTCGCTGACATCTTAAAGAGCGTGTTTGGCGAGGAAAACTTGGCTCGCTTTGGGAACGACCACTTTGTTATTGTTGACTTTGATGATGAAAATTCCATTGCCAAGGTTGAAAAGGCCAACCAGTTGGTGGCCCAGATTGACTTGTCCTTCAAGCTGTACTTGAAGGCTGGTATCTACTATTCAGACGGCAGCAAGTCGGTTGAAACGGAATATGACTATGCCAAGACTGCCTGTGACGAAGTCAAGGATGGGGCAGAAAACTGCTACCAAGTCTATACGGCAGAATTCAGCGAACAAGCTGAATACACCAAGTTTGTTGTCGACCACATCGATGATGCCATTCAAAATGGCGACATCCAGGTCTACTACCAGCCGCAAGTCCACCTGATGAATGGCAAGCTGAACGGGCTGGAAGCCTTGGTTAGATGGAATGACCCAAACCGGGGCTTCATGTCACCAGGCCGCTTTGTGCCGGTTTTGGAAGACAGTAATCTGACCTATAAGCTGGACCTGTATGTCCTAGAAGAAGCGATTAAGCTGATCAAGAGCCGGCTGAACCAGGGACTAAAGATGGTGCCAATCTCCTTCAACCTATCTAGAACCGACTTTGTCACGAGTGATCCTAACCAGATCTTGCTCGATTTGGTCAAAAAGTACGATATTCCCCGGGAAATGTTGCGGGTAGAAATCACGGAAACGATTTTGACTGAAGACCCCGTTAAGATCAAGCGAGCCATCGACCGCTTCCACCAAAATGGCTTCCAGGTCCTGATGGACGACTTTGGGAGCGGGGCATCATCTTTAAACACCTTGAAGGAATATGGCTTTGATGAAATCAAGCTGGACATGACCTTCATGCGCAAGTTTGACGAAAAGAGCGAAAAGGTTGTTAAGCCGTTGATCACCATGGCCAAGAGTCTGGGCGTCCATACTCTCTGTGAAGGGGTGGAAACCAAGGAGCAAATCGCCTTCTTAAAGTCGGTTGGCTGTGAGCTTGTGCAGGGTTACTACTACAGCAAGCCAAATATCTTTACCGAAGTCGTTGATCGATTGGATGAATTAGACGTTGACTGGGAAAACGCAGCAGAAAGCTCATTCTTTGAAACGGCTGGTTTAGTGGATGTCAATGTTGCTCAGCCCCTGGCTCTGTTGGCCATTGACGGACAAAATTTTAAGTCCTACTACATGAATGAGGGCTTCCGTTCTTTTGCAGCGCAAATTGGCGTCTGCCTGATTGGTGACCATGACCTGGCTTGGGACAACCAGGAAGAGCGCGATCACTTGCTCCAAGTGGCCAATGTGGTTAAACGGTCAAGTCATGAGCGGAAGATTCTTTTTGAAGCTGGCTCTTTAAGCTACCAGCTGAGCTTCCAAATGATCGTCAACATTGAGGGCAAGTGCCTCTTGAAGGTGCTTGTCTTGTCCAGCCAAAGAAACAACAGTCAAGTGGACAACAATGAATTTGACAACCTGCCGCTTCCATACTTTGTCGTGCGGCCATACTATGATAGCGACAAAGATCAGGCTGAATGTGAAATTGTCTCAGTTAACCGGGCCTTTACCGCCCAAGTTGACCTGGCTAAGAATGACCTCTTAGGCAAGAAGATGACGGAAGTCTTATCAGGCGGCAACCTGGCCTGGGTCAACCTGCCGCTGGATGTCTTAAGAACCAGCCGGGCTCGGTCAGAGCGGCTTTACTCTAAGTACATGCAGGCCTGGACGGAGTTTACCGTTTTGCCGGCCACTCTGCCGGGCTGCGTGGCCTTTGCCTTTACCAAGATTGAAGATAACGATGTGAAGCTGAAGGCCTTAAAGACTGGCAACGTAAACAGCCAGGTCAGCAGCCTGGCCCGCAGCTTGAACGGTCCAGAAGATGCAGCTTCAGAGATCAACTTCTCCATGGTCCAAATCGCCAGCTTGCTGGAGCCAGAGCGGGTTTATACCTTGGCTAATGAAAATGGCAAGATCGAAGTGGAAGCTGAATGGACCAAGGACAAGAGCATGCTTCGTCGGATGTCTGACCGCTTGGCCGAGAAGCTGCCAGAATATCTGGAAAAGCTGCGGGCGGGAAAGGACTTCTTGTTAATCAGCGACATGGAGCGCCTTCGTTTTGACCGGGAGCTCTATGAAATCAATCGGAAAAATGTCCGGATCTTGATGTTCCCACTCTTTAGCGGGCAAAAGCTTTTAGGCTATATTGGCGTGGAAAACTTTGACTCTGACCGCCTGGCTTATGCCAAGGACCTCTTGAGCGAGTACAGCAAGTATCTGGCAGCCAAATTGGTTGCGATGCTCCGGTTGAGACAATTGGACCCAAGCCGGGGGAGCGACCACTTGACGGCCTTGGGCAACCAGGCCGCCTTTAATGAGGAACTGAATGAGCTTAAGGAGCAGCGGCAAGTATCATCTTTGATCTACTTTGACCTGTACAACCTGCAAGCATTCAATGCCAGTCATGACCCACAAGAAGGGAACCTACTCTTGCAAAATACGGCTGACTTCTTGAACCAGTACTTTGACGTCCGCCAGCTCTACCGGATTGGCGGCAAGCTCTTTGCCGCGGTTATGCCAGAGGCAGATCAGGCAGAGCTGGATGCCAAAATGGCTGCTGTGAAAGAGGGCTTAAAGACTAGTGATCCAGTTAAACTGAAGGTTGCTGGCAAGCTTTGTCCCTACCCGCGCCACGTCCAAGATGTGGCCCGGCAACTGGATCAAGAAATCAATCGCATGAAAGTAGAAGCATAGTTTTCAGATTATAGAAAAGGAGACAGGGCGTCTCCTTTTTTGCTAGCAAAATAATCATGGTATAATATTTTTTACCTTTTCAGGAAAGAGTGAAAATATGCAAGAAAGAGCAAATGAAAGTATGGATAAGAAACAAGAAACGAAGATACTCTTTGTCTGCCACGGCAACATCTGTCGCTCACCCATGGCTGAATTTATCATGAAGCAGCTGCTGGCGGAAAAGGGGTTAGATAAGTTAGTTAGCGTTGACTCCAAGGTCATCAGCAGCGAGGAAATTATCGGTGGAATCGGCAATCTGATGGATCCCCGGGCTGAGCGGGAACTAACCAAGCAAGGCGTGCCTTTTACCCAGCGCCGGGCTCAGCTGACGACTAAAGAAGACTATGCCAAGTATGACTACCTGGTTGCCATGGATAACGAAAATCTTTTGGCCTTAAACCAGATCTGCGGCGGCGACCCGGACCGGAAAGAATACAAGCTCCTGCAGTTTACCGGCAGCTACAATGATATCGATGACCCTTGGTACAGCAATGACTTTGAGACTGCTTTTCAGGAGATTAAAAGAGGCTGCGAAGGACTGCTGGCCAAGATCGTAGAAGATTAGCGAGAAGAGAAGTAAGCGCTAAACTGACAAATCTGCTATAATCGACATGTAAGTAAAAAAGTAATGTTACATGTAAGTAGGTTTAATAATGAGAAAATTTGTGATTTTACATCCCACTGGCCGCATTGGCCGGATGGTAATTGACAAAGTTTTAGCTGATGACCAGTTTAAGGACGTCAATTTGACCCTGGTGACTGACCGGCCTGAACTCATCCAGGATTTGGCTTCCGACAGAGTTGAAATCATTCCTGGCAAGGCTAGCGATTTAGCAGTCATCATGGAAGCCACCAAGGACTGCGATCTAGTCTTTTTGGCCAAGGTCGATGATAAAAAGTTCACCCGGATTACCCGCAATTTGGTCAAGGCCTCTAAAGAAAATGGCTTTGACCGGATCGTGGAATTGAGCCTAGCTGGCCTTTATTATGAAATCGTCGGTGAATTCGGCACCTGGGTGGATGAATGGGTCGGCAGCGGCCGCTTTTTGCCAGCTAGGGAGGCGGGCCACCGCTTGGAAGAAGCGGGCGTCAACTACACCTTGATCAGAATGCCGGCCTTGACCGACTGGCCAGACGTTAAGTATAGCCTGACTCAAAGAGATCAGGAATTCGTTGGCGTTTCGGTTTCTCGGGTCAGTGTTGCCGATCTGGTTTTGAAGATCATGGCGGATCCCAATTATCTGGCTTATGCCAGCGTGGGCATTGCCCAGCCTGAAACAGCCGGCTATGAGCGTCCAGTTTATTAGGCATCAAAAAAAGACTTGCATGAGCAAGTCTTTTTCTTTTGGCTAAATTAATTAGCAGTATTCGTCTTTTTAGCCCCTTGGGGAACCCGGCGGCCATCCGGATTATGGGAAAAAGAAACATGTTTCTGCCGAAGCTGAAAAGGCTAATTAGACCCCAGATCGTTTTCTCGCCCTCTTTTTTGCTTTAACACGTAACCATTCGTTTGGCAAATGATATAATATAAATAACTAAGGGACTGAAATTGCTGAAAGAAAACCCCCGATCAAGGTCGGGGGGAGATCGGAGGTGTATGTCATTATGGAACACACAAAAAAGGCAGTGACAAGGCCATTAAATATGTCATCAACGCATTTGTGATTATTGCCGTCTGTTGGATGAGCTTGTTCAACTTCTTGGGCATGGCCATCGGTGGGAATTTCTACCTGACCATGCCTGAGTTTGAAGGAGAAATCCTAGCGGGCATTGTCTATTTCAGCTGGATTTTCGAACCAGTCTATGCCGTTTTCCGTTTAACCCCTTGGTACAAGGGCCGCACAGCGCAAGTGATGACCGTGATTGCCATCGTGGTTGCCATTCCTGCCGGCTTCTTGGCTGGTTACACCACGGGCTGGATCGCTTTCGCATTTATCATGCCGATCCTCTTTGCAGCAGTGCTGATCTATGACGAATTGCAGCGGGAACACGAAAAGTATTAAGAATCCAAAAGAAAAAAGACTTGCATGAGCAAGTCTTTTTCTTTTGGCTAAATTAATTAGCAGTAGTCGTCTTTTTAGCACCTTGGGGAACTCGGCGGCCAATCAGCCAGACAGCTAAGAGTGCGATCACGGATTCGATCACGATGTAAAGGGCTCGCAGGTGAATTTTGGTCCCGCCCAGCCAAACGTTAAAGGTGATGGAACCTAAGATCAAAACGATCATCCAGGTCCATTGCTGCTTGTCAAAGGCCAGGCCGTATTCTTCTTCGCGCCGGCGGATGCCAGGGAAGATCCCGCCAAGACCGATCAAGACCAGGCAGGCCACGATGTTGATGGACAATTCGTACCACCAAACCCAGGTGCCTTCCTTAACGTCTTGTGGCATGAAGCCTAAGACCGTGGCTACGGCCGTAACCACCAAGAGGGCTAGGCCGACCAACCAGGCAACCGTGTCATTTTTAATATATCGGTAAACTGAAGGGTACTTCTTGGAATTTTTCCCTCTAACCTTCATGAAGGAGTAGAAGATCCAGCAGGTAACGGCTGGGGAGATGATCCCGTTCAAGTTTAAGAGCCAGTTGAAGATGTCGTTCATGTCTGGCAAGAAGATTCCGAGGACCATGATGAAGCCGCTGAGGAAGACCGTCAAGATGTAGCCATTGATTGGCAAGCCGTCCTTGTTGGTCTTTTTCAAAAACTTCGGCATGTACTTGTCGCCAGTGTCAGAAATCAGCATTCTGGTCATGGCGTCCAAAAGGACAGACAAGAGGGCCACATTGTAGAAGAAGGATGACCATGCGTAGATGTAAACCAGCAGGTTGCCCACGCCAAACTGCTTGCCCATGGCACCGAAAACGTAGTATTCACCGTTCATCTTCAGGTCGTTAGGCATGTGGTTGGCATCGATGTAGATGCCGAGGGCAATGGAGCCAAAGATGGTCAAAAAGCAGGTCATGACGGCCAAGGCAATCATGGCCTTTGGGAATTCCCGCTTAGGGTCCTTCATCCGGGTAACGTAAGGAGCGACTAGTTCAGAGCCGTTGACGGCATAAATCAGCATCCCCACGGTCGAGAAGTATTTGAGGTCAAATTTCGGGATGATCGTTTTCCAAGTAAAAGGCGTAGCGGTTCTGCCGCCAGACTTGGCGAGGCCCGCCATGGCCAGTAAGACAAAGAGGATGGTCATGACAAACATGGCCCAGCCGCCGATATTGGCCAAAATTTCCATTGATTCAGAGAACTTGTGCTCAATCAAGGTTAAGATAATGAAAATGAGGAAAGTAATTGCCGTAAACATGGCCGTTGACAAAAACTTGGGGTCCTCAAATTCGTCCGTACCCGTAAGACCCCAGCCAACGTCAACCAAGAGGCAGTTAGCGGTATCAACAACGTAAGGGATGGAGGCAGCCCAGTAGGTCCAAGCGGTAAAGTAGCCGAGGAATTCCCCGTCAGTCGCCCGGACCCATGAAGACAGGCCACCGCCTTCTTTGTTAAAGACGGAGCCCAGATGCCCCACGATCAAGGCATAAGGAACCACGTAGAGGAACATCATCAAAAACCAGGAGGTAATGACCGCCATTCCTTGGTTTTGGAAGTTGTACATGATGTCTTCTAGTCCAATCACGGTCACGAAGGCCATCATTGCCAGCGTTTGCCAGGAAATATACTTTCCCTTTTCATTCGTTAAATCGTCCATAAATTGTCCTTCCTGTTAAATCATTGCTTTTTAACAAGAAGCCTCGCCCGGGGACTTGTTTAATGAGCGCATTTCCATCTCCAATCTATAATAACTTGCTTTTGAACATAAATATTTTACAGGCTTGAAAGCGAAAAGACAATGAAAAAATGCACTAATTGTAAGTCGAATATCCAGGAAATTAGTTACAGTTTGGTGTAAAATAGCTGTTAACTTGCATGATTAACTTTTCATGAAAAAATAGAAAAGAGGCAGAAAAATGGACGAAACGAAGAAACTAGATAGCGCAATCTTTGCCGGAGGCTGCTTTTGGTGCATGGTTGAACCCTTTGATAGCCTGCCAGGCGTCGTCAGCGTGACTTCCGGCTATACCGGCGGGCACGTGGCTAATCCCACCTATGAGCAAGTCAAAAGCCAAACGACCGGCCATACCGAAGCCGTCAAGATTGTTTTTGACCCAGAATTGATGCCTTATGAAAAGCTTTTGGACTATTACTGGCAGGTGACGGACCCAACCGATGCTTCTGGCCAGTTCCAAGACCGGGGCGACAACTACCGGCCGGTCATTTTTTACAATTCGCCAGAGCAACAGGCTCAGGCTGAAACGTCCAAGGAAAGGCTAGCTCAAAGCGGCCGTTTTGATGACCCAATCGTAACCAAGATTGAGCCAGCAGCGCCTTTTTATGAAGCTGAAGACTACCACCAGGACTTTTACAAGAAAAATCCTGACCGCTATGCCTTAGAAGAAGCTCAAGGGCGGGCGAAGTTCATTGAAGACCACTGGAAGCAAAAAGATTAACAAGCAAAGAAAGGGATGCACGAAGTGAAAAAAGGCTTAGTGATGGAAGGCGGGGCCATGCGGGGCCTTTATACAGCGGGCGTGACCGATGTTTTGATGAAATATGGCATCACCTTTGATGGCGCCGTTGGGGTGTCAGCCGGCGTCACCTTTGGCTGCAACTATAAATCTCTTCAAGCCGGGCGGGTTCTTCGGTACATCATGCGCTATGGGGCCTGGCCCCAGTTTAAGAGCTGGCGGTCCTTTTTCACGACCGGCGACTTATATGGGGTGGACTTTTGCTACCGGCAGATCCCGGAGCACTATGACCCCTTTGATACGGCCAGCTTCGCCAGAAACCCCATGAAGTTTTGGTGCGTTGCCACTGATGTCGCCACAGCCAAGCCGGTTTACCACCTCTTAAAGGATGGCAAGGGCGAGGACGTTTCCTGGATTCGGGCGTCGGCCTCTATTCCCTTTTTTGCCCGGCCGGTTAAAATTGGGCAAAGACTCTACTTCGACGGCGGGGTCAGCGACTCGATCCCGGCCCGCTTTTTAAAAGAGCAAGGCTACGAGAAAAACGTAGTGATCTTGACCCAGCCAGCCGGTTACCGGAAAGAGGCCGACAAGTTGCAGCCCTTGATTGACCGTTTGCTTAAAAAGTACCCGGCTATTGTCCGCCACCTCCATGTCCGGCACCTGGAATATAACGCTTGCCTGGACTACATCGCGCAAGAGGAGCAAAAGGGCAGCCTTTTCGTCTTCCGGCCAACGGCTGACATCGATGTCAGTGCCTTAGAAAAAGACCCTAAGCGCTTAAAGGCGGTCTACCAAGTGGGGGTCCGGGATGCAGAAGAGCGGATTTTAGAACTAAAAGAATTTTTGGCAAAGTAAAAGGACTCTTGTGAGTCCTTTTTTCGTTTATTCAAGTTATTGCTGACTAAACTTAGCCAGCTTTTGGTAGTTGCTTAACATCCATTTGGCGTAAGAAACCCTGTTAGGCATGGTTTCCCGCACTTCGATGATTGGAATGTTCTTGTCCTTAGCCTTTTTGATAAAAGTCTTCACCGTGTCAGAGCTTGACTGGGTGTTGTTGACAAAGAAGGCGATTTGCTTCTTCTCGATTGCCTTGTTCATTTTTGCAATCATGGCTGCGCTTGGGTCAGTTTCTTTTTCGGTAGCTTCTTCAAAGTTCTTGTCGCCGATGGTAAAGCCGGTCCGCTCTAAGGCGTAGTCAAAAACGGGCTCGCTGACAAAGACTGGCTTGCTCTTCTTGCCATCGGTTTGGTCAGCGACCTTTTCAATCTTGGCGATCTGCTTGAGGTAGGCCTTGGCATTTGCCTGGTAGTAGCTAGCGTGCTTTTTGTCCAGCTTGCTCAGCTTTTTAACCAGGTAGGCTACGTATTTTTTAGGCATGGTCAAGTTGTACCAAATATGCGGATTAGCGCTGGAAGACAGCCCCATCAGGTCTTCGCCAACTTTGACTTCCTTTTTGTCGTTAGAAGAGGCCAGATTGCCCATCCAGGAGTCATAGCCCATGCCGTTGGCAACAACAATATCGGCTTGGACCACGACCTTGGCTGAAGCCGTAGTAGGCTCAAAGTCGTGGGGGTCAGTGTTGCCATTAGCAATCAGAGCCGTGGCCTTGCCGTACTTGCCGACGATTTGGCTTGCGATATCCGCATAAATGTTGGTGGAAGTGACAATGTTAATCTTGCTTCCGCTATTATTTTGCTGGCTGCAGGCCGTGAGCAGTCCGAGACAAAGGAGCAGCAGGGGCCAGATCAATTTACGTTTTTTCATGATGAATTTTTCCTTTCACGAGATAAAAAATAATTCGTCTAATGATTCACATTAACCTGCAAATCATATCAGAATACGAGAAAAAGAATAGCTTGTCAAGCTTTTTGACTAAATAGGATCGAAAAAAGATGGTAAAATATTTTTCATGAATGATTTTAAGTTTACGAAAAGAGAAAAAGTTTACCTGTTATTAGCCTGCTTGATCTTGGTCATGCTCTTCATTTCCAGCTCCATGACCTACCATGAGCAAAAAATGAAGCCAGGCTTTATCCACACCTACCTAGGCTGGCTAGAAGAGCTGATCCACAAGCTCAATATCTACTACGCGGGCGAGTGGCACAATGTTAAAACTGATGGCTCATCGGGCTTCACTCAGTTTGTGGTGCGAAAATTGGCCCATTTTACCAGCTACTTCTTTTATGGTCTCTTTGCCTACCTAGGCTTAAGGCGAATTTTTGTTATTAAATGGACTGGCCCGATTTTTGTCTGGTTCAGCAGTCTGGCTTTTGCGACCATGGACGAATTCCACCAATTTTTAACTGGGGACCGGACGCCGACCATCCACGACGTGATGCTGGACGGCAGCGGCGCCTTTTGTGCAATCTTGCTGGCGGTAATTTTTTACCTGATTCAGGGGAAAAAAGCGAGAAAAAACTAGCTTTTGCCTGGAGAAACCGTTGAATTTCTTGCCTGCCTGCGTTATGATTAAAAAGTTGATGATATTAATTAAAGAAAGAAGGATCCTAAATGTCAGGACATTCAAAATGGCACAATATTCAAGGCCGCAAGAATGCGCAAGACGCTAAGAGAGGGAAAGTTTTCCAAAAGCTTTCTCGTGAAATTTACATGGCTGCAAAGAGTGGTGGTCCTGACCCTTCAGGTAATCCAAGTTTGCGTTTGGTCATGGACAAGGCTCGCGCAGCCAACATGCCAAAGGACAACATCCAACGGGCAATCAAGAAGGCTGAAGGCAACTCAGACGAACACTACGATGAAGTAACTTACGAAGGTTACGCACCTGGTGGCGTTGCTGTCTTGGTTGAAGCCTTGACTGACAACAAGAACCGGACTGCTTCTTCAGTTCGCGTTGCCTTTACTCGTAACGGCGGCAGCCTTGGTGCTACTGGGTCAGTTTCTTACATGTTTGACCGGAAGGGCTACATCGTAATTGACCGCTCAACCACTGATGCTGACGAAGACCAAATGCTGATGGACGTCATGGAAGCTGGCGGCGATGACTTGCAAACTAGCGATGACGCCTACGAAATCTACACTGACGCGAAGAGCTTTACTAGCGTTCGTGACGCTTTGGAAAAGGCTGGCTACAAGCTTGCTGTTTCTGAATTGACCATGGTGCCACAAAATACCACTCCAGTTCCTGCTGACAAGAAGGAACAATTTGAAAAGCTGGTTGACGCTTTGGAAGACGACGATGACGTTTCTAACGTTTACACCGCCGCAGCTGATGAAGACGAAGACTAGTTCGAAATAAGCTGAATATTTTACAAAACCGCACTTTCGTAAGAGAGAAGCGGTTTTTTTGCGCCTTTTTTCGGTAAAAATTGCATTTTTGGCGTAATAAATAGTGGGGGGTAAAAATCGGCATTTTTTGAAAGGAGGAAAGCATGGCAATCGAAGAGCAGGTTTTAGCTTTAGTCAAGGAGGCGATTCATGAACGTGCTAGCGACATCTTTTTCCTGCCTAAGGAAAAGGGCTATCTGATCCAGCTCAGAACCTCCAAGGGTCTAGCCCCCTTAAAAGGGGTTAGCTTTCAAAGCGGCCAAGAGCTCTTGACCTGGTTTAAGTATGCCGCCCAGATGGACATCGCCGAAAAGCGGCGTCCGCAAGTGGGCAGCATGAAGCTAGCCATAGAGGGCAAGGACTACTGGCTGCGACTATCGAGCTTAGGAGACTATCAAGGCCGCGAGTCTTTGGTGATTCGCTTGATCTATGCCTTGAGCCAGAGCCGCTACTTTTTCCCAGAGCAATTAGAAGACCTAGCCCGCTTTTGTCAGAGAAGGGGGCTGATTATCACCAGTGGCCCTACTGGGTCAGGCAAGACGACCACCATGTACGAGCTAGCCAAAAGGCTCAGCCAGACTAAGATGGTGATGACGATTGAAGATCCGGTCGAGGTGCATGAGGGGAGTTTTTTGCAAACTCAGATCAATCCGGTTGCTGGGATCAGCTACTTGAGCCTGCTAAAGGCGGCTTTGCGCCACCGGCCGGACGTCTTGATCATCGGGGAAATCCGCGATAGCGAGACGGCCCACCTGGCAGTCGATGCTGCCTTAAGCGGGCATCTGGTTTTAGCTACGGTCCATGCCAAGAGTACTTTTCAAACAATTTCCCGTCTAGAAAGCCTAGGAGTGCTAGAAAATGAGCTGGTCAACTGCTTGACGGCTGTATCATATCAACGCCTCTTGCCGGGCAAGCAGGGGACCGCCTGCCTCTTAGACCTAGCTGGACCGGACTTGCTGAAAAAAGTGCTCTTGCAAAAAAAACGCGGAGACTTTCATAATTGGGCAGACAACCTAGCCCAGCTTTTGAAGGAGGGCATCATTGATGAAACTACTGCCAGCCAGTTTAGCCAAGGATAAGCTGAACCGGGAAGAACAAGTGGAGCTGCTAAACTTTTTAAGCACCAGCCTGCAAAATGGCTTTCCCCTGTCAAAGGGCTTGCAGCTCTTGCCTCTGTTGTGGCCCAAAAAGTCCTGGCTGAGGCAGCTGGATGAACAAGTGCGGGGAGGGGGCAGTTTTAGCGAGGAGCTGGTGAAGTTAGGCTACTCCAAAACAGCAGCCACCCAGCTGAACATCGCGCTCAGCCAGGGCAAGCTGCAAGAATCCCTTGCCCAGCTTGCCCAGCTCGGCCGGATGAAGAATGAGCAGATCAAGAAGCTGGAAGGGGAATTGGCCTATCCGATTGTCCTAGCCATCATGATGACCCTGCTGCTGGTTTTCATGCAAAACTTTTTGTCAGTACAATTTGCAGGCAGTTCTGCAAAGCAGGGAGATTTGCTGATCTACCTGCTGGTTATAGCAACGGTTACTTTGCTTGCAGCGATTGCCATCATGGCAGGCTACTTCAAAAAGCAGGACTATGGATCGCTCCTAAAGCTAACTAAAGTGCCGTTTATTGGGGAAGCCGTGAAACTGTACGGGCAGTACCTGATTTGCTATGACCTGGGGATGCTGCTGGCGAGCGGGTTTTCTTTACAGGAGATGTGCTTTTTTGCCAGCCAGCAGACCAAGGGCTCCTTGCAAGAAGCTGTAGGGAAAAAGGTAAGTGAGCAATTGAAAAGAGGGAAGGATTTATCCAAGATTATTCAAGAAGAGCCTTTTTTAAACGCTAATTTGCTCTTGCTGGTCGAAACTGGCGCTAGCCGGCGAGAACTCAGCAAGCAGTGCCTGCTCCTAGCCAAGCTGCTGTTTACCCGCCTAACGCAGAAAATTGAAAAAATGATTGTGAATGTTCAGCCAATCTGCTTCATTTTGATTGGCCTGTGCATTATTGGGATGTATCTAAAGCTGCTGTTGCCGATTTACGGCAGCATGCAGCGGATGTAGATTGTGAGGAAAATAATGAAAATGATGAAGAATCATTTGGAAAAGAAGCTGCAGAAGCTTTTTCCAAAAAAGCAGCCGGGTTTTACCCTGATCGAAATGGTAATTGTGGTTGCGATCATTGCAACCTTGGTGTTGCTGATCTCGCCGAACTTGCTGTCACAGAAGGAGAAGGCGGATAATCGGTCGAAGAATGCGTTTGTATCAACGTTACAGACGCAAATTCAATTGTATCGGGAAGATCACAATAATACAGATCCTACTACTTTTAAGCAAATGACTGATGAACATTATTTAACTGCTGATCAACAAAAGAAAGCAGAAGAGAACAACTTTACGATCGAAGAGGTAATGAAAGATCAAACTGCTAAAGATGCTGGTACAAAATGAAAGCTCGGGCTTTTACCCTGCTAGAAACGGTGATCGTCCTAGCGATTACGATCATGGTACTTGGAATCGGCGAGTTTACTTTAACCGGTTATGAAGACCATCTGCGTTTTGTCCGGACGACCGATCAAGTGATGGATGCCATCAACAACACGGTTAGGAAAGTGATGATTACCGGCAAGGCAGGGGAGATTAGAAATTATTTTAACGATGGGAAAGTCAAAATCACTCAGGGAGATGATGTGCAGTACATTAACCTCCCTAAAGGGATGAAGGTTGGGATTCTTACTCAGGATACTAATATAATGATCCATCAAGATGGCCACTTTGATAAGGCTTGTACTATTGAATTCAAATATAGGGGGCAGTGTGAAAAGAAATATACGTTTGGCATGGCCTTTGGTACGGCCGAAGAAAAGTAGTCCAGCCTTTTTGGCGGTAGAAGCTATTGTAGCCTTAGCAATCATCTGTGTAGCAATTAATACGACGGCGGTTTGCCTGAGTGGCAGCAAGACTCTAGTCGAAAAGTCTAGCAGACGTTGCGACCAAGCCTTGGCCTACCATGTCCTAAAAAAGTGCCAGGTCGACCGGGTGAAGGTGCATGGACATTACTACCAGCTGAGGGGGGACAAGAAAGTTTATGATGAGGAAGAAAACAAGACTTACGCGTTCAAGTAAACAACCAGCCTTTAGTTTGCTAGAAGCCTGTTTAGCAGTGCTCGTGACTGCCATTGCCATCTCTTTGTCTGGTGACCTCTTGTCCATGCTGAAAAGCTTTGAAAAGCAGGAACAACCGGTCAATCAACTAGCCTTGTCTTATTTGCAATTGGATCGCTTTTTGAAAAAGGACTGCGATAGGGTCTATGTCGATTTGAAAAATTCTGACGAAGATAAGGTGAGGATTGTCAAAGAGGCTAAGGGTAAAGTAGATAAGAATTACCTTTTAACAACCGCAAACCATCGCAATGAATTAGTTCTCTCAGGAGGTACTGGTAAGGGCAACATGCGCCTGCTAAGGATTTGGTCAGCCAGTTTTGAAGCCCAAGATGGCCTAGTCAAGATCAGCATCACCGAGCCCAACAAGAACTACTCTAAACTCTACCTCAAGTTGGACAAAGCGCCAAAGGATGATGAGCAAGTCAAAAGCAAAGAGGAAACGAAGGATTAGAAAAATGAACAAAAGAGCGATGATGGAAAAAGTTCAGAGCCTGCAAAGGATACTAGTAAGGCCGCAAGCGGCTAGCGCCCTGCTTAGCGCAGTCCTCTTAACAGCAACCTGCTTGTTGCTGATTGAATGCTACTTAGGCACCTATAAAGAGTCCGTTACTAACAACAGTCTCTTAATCAAGTACCTGCTGGGAAAGTCAAATGCTTGCGGCTTGATTTGCCTTTCTTTAAAATAAATATGTACGAAAAAGAAGGGTGAATCTGATGAATAGAATTGAAGAACTTTTTAGCCAAACGCTTGACGCAGTACAATGTTTGCAAGATGCCTTGAACGTTCCCTTGGCTGAAGCCTTGACGGAAACTTTTGACAACTTGGAAAATGGCGACATCCGCGTGGAAATGGGTGCTCCTGACCAAGCTGCCGTTGACCAGCTGAAGGAAAAGTACGCTGCCTTAGGCTATGACCACTGGTCCAGCCAACAAAAGAGCCAAGTTTACGGCCTCTTGATGCTGAAGGCGATCAATGACGATGGCCGGGATGCCAACCAAATGCCAACTCCCCCAATCATGGCCACGGTTTTGACCTTGTTTATGGACAAGCTCTTGCCTAAGAAAAAGCAGCTCCTGCTTGACCCAGCCCTAGGCAGCGGCAACCTACTGTTTACGGTGACCAAGCAGCTTGCTCAAGAAAACCACTCAGTCAACTACTTTGATTTGGTGGGTCTTGACAACGATGAAGAAATGCTGAACCTGGCTGATGTTGGCGCCCACCTGGCTGGTTTGGACGTTGATTTTTACTGCCAAGACGCTTTGACCCCTTGGCCGGTTAAGCCAGACGCTGTTGTTAGTGACATGCCAATCGGCTTTTACGCTAATGACGCAAACGCCCAAAACTTTGACCTGCGCACCAAGGAAGGGCATTCTTACTCCCATGTTTTGATGGTAGAACAAATCGTCAAAAATCTGGCACCAGACGGCTTTGCCTTCTTGCTAGTGCCGCAAAGCATGCTGACCGGCCAAGTCGGCGCTGACTTTATGCCTTGGCTGGCTGGCAAGGTTCACTTGCAAGCCATTGTCCAGCTGCCAAGCCGCCTATTCCAAAGTAAAATAGGTGAAAAGAGCATCCTTGTCTTCCAAAACCACGGCCAAAGCCGTCCACCAAAGGAAGTCTTGCTCACAAAGCTTGATAATCTCAAGAGTGAAGAATCACTGGTTGGCCTTAATATTAAGCTGAACGAGTGGTATACTAAGAGAGATGATTAAGTTTGTGAAGTAAGTTAAAGGAGTAATTTAATTATGGATAAGGTTTTAGCAATCAACTCTGGCTCATCATCATTCAAATATAAGATTTTCTCATTGGATGATGAACAAGTCCTCGCATCTGGTTTAGGTGACCGGATCGGTATCGATGGATCAACTTTTTCCATTAAATTAGCCAATGGTGAAAAGCATGAGGCGGAAGTTGACTTGCCAAACCAAGAGGCTGCCGTTCAAACCTTGCTGAAGTGGTTAAAGGAATACGGCGTAATTGAAGACGTTAAAGAAATCGTTGGGGTTGGCCACAGAATCGTTAGTGGTGGGGACTTGTTCCCAGACTCAGCCATTATCGACAAGGACAACTTGCACAAGGTCTTTGATTTGGCTGACTACGCACCACTCCACAACCCGGCAGAAGGCCGCGGCATTCAAGCCTTTATGGAACTCTTGCCAAATGTTCCGCAAGTAGGGGTTTTTGACACCTCCTTCCACCAATCAATGGACGCGGTTCACTACCTTTACTCTTTGCCATACGAATACTACGAAAAGTACAAGGTTCGTAAGTACGGTGCCCACGGCACTTCAGTGCGTTTCGTATCTCAAAGAGCAGCTGAACTGATGGGCAAGGATTTGAAGGACTTGAAGCTGATCGTTTGTCACTTGGGTTCAGGTGCATCTGTGACTGCCGTTAAGGATGGAAAGTGCTACGACACGTCAATGGGCTTCTCTCCACTTGCCGGTGTTACCATGGGTACGCGTTCAGGCGATGTTGACCCATCAGCTCTTCAGCACATCATGCACAAGGAAGGCATGACTGACTTTGACGAAATGATCGACATTTTGAACCATAAGTCAGGTTTGTTGGGCATTTCTGGCATTTCCAGCGACAAGCGTGATATCAGAAACAGCGACTCACCAAGAGCTCAGCTGGCTAGTGATATCTTCGATGATCGTGTAGTTCGCTACATTGGTTCTTACATTGCTGAAATGAACGGGGCTGATGCGATTATCTTCACTGCCGGTATCGGTGAACACGACGATCCAATGAGAAAAGACGTTTTGAGCAAGTTCACTTACATGGGCGTTGAAGTTGATGACGCAGCTAACGAAAGCAATGAAGAAGGATTCATCACGACCAAGGATTCCAAGCTGAAGGCCTTGGTAATCCCAACTGACGAAGAATTGATGATCGAACGTGACGTTGTACGTTTGGCTAAGCTTAAGTAATTAAGCAAAAATCTTGAGGGCAAGGTTATTTTTTGATAAAATGACCTTGTCTTCTTTTATGGGGATGTTTTGGGATTCGACAGGCGTAGATTCGCGCTGATTGCGATTCGTAGGTTACGTCTACGTAAAAACGTTAACAGTTTAAATTAACTGCAAACGAAAACTCATACGCTGTAGCTGCTTAATTGCGCTCAGCTGCCAATAGATGACCGGCCCGTGGCCGTCTTGCGGTATCAACCTTACGGGATACGCTTGCTTATCAGACCTGAATAAGTAAGAAGAGATCATCAGGTTAGCCAGGACTTGTTTGCCCTGTTATATGGCGTTTGGTGCTGGTGAAATTTAAGTAATATAACTATGATCGTAGATATTGGTGACGGAATGCGTTTGGACAGGGGTTCAATTCCCCTCATCTCCATTGATATAGGGCGGGAAAGCTTGATATATCAACAATTCAGCGACTATAGGGACCCCAAAAGGACCCTAAAGCCCAAAAAAGCCACGTACTAAACTAGTGCGTGGCTTTTTTATTGTTTAAACTAGAAACTAACTAGAAAAAGCGATGGATGTGCCCCCCAAAAATTAGTGTCCTAATTTCGGGGGGCATATCAAGCTAGGCTTTTTCTATTTTTACATGGCTTGGTTCCCAAGATGCTTTAAAATCATTTTTATATCAATGATTAGGGGCTATATTTTAAGGAGCGTACGGATTTGAGCCTGCGCGCCAATTCAGGCGGGTTTCGAGTCCGCTGCATTACCACTCTGCCAACGCTCAAGAACATTTGTTATACTGTAAAGTTAGGTAAAGTAAAAGGGGGAGGAAAAAATTTGCGCAAAAACTAGCATGGGGGTGGATGTGTTGGTTACCGTGAATGATAGATCCAAATTTAGATTTTTAACCACGAACTAATATGAAAACAGCTTTATTGGATATATCCATCGAAGGCTTCTTCGCCTTATTGCCAAAGTCGATCTTTTGCTTTTTATGCTATACTTACTTTAGTCCTCATGCAAATGGGGGTGATCCTCGCATGTCGGTGAAGCCGTCCGGCCCTCTGCAGTGTTCCCCACGCAGGTGGGGGTGATCCCAAAGCAAGGTCAAGCGAATTGCCTTCAAGCAAGTGCTCCCCACGTATGTGGGGGTGATCCTAATTGGGCGTGCTACCCCAAGTGCGGAATTATGTGTTCCCCACGTATGTGGGGGTGATCCTGTGGAAAAATAAGGCGGGTAGATTAAAATGATTGCGATGAAAGTACTTGATACCCTATATATTCCAGACTTAGATTCTACATATGTGGCTTTTCAGAGCTCTGAACCTCTAAACGGTCGCAAGTATATCATGCTGGATGCCTCTCCTGGCCTTATTCCTGTGGCCCTGTTCGCGGCGGCAATTATCAAATTTTTAACCAGTGAAGATGACTAATTAAGGCAGCCTGCGGGCTGTCTTTTTTAACGGATAAGTTGTTTTTACGGGAAATTTTTAACAAAAAAACTTATAATAAAAGAATAGAGCTTGTAGAAAAAATGAAATTCAAGCAAATTTCACATAATTTTAGCCAGCAGGTGCAAGATATTTGCTAGAGTAAAAATGATATAGTGCGCTTATGCAATTTCTTAGATAAAGGGGAATAAAAATGAAGATACTAATGGTTGAAGATGATATTTCAGTATCACAAATGATGGAACTCTTCTTCAAGAAGGAAGGCTGGGACCAAGATCCTGCCTACGATGGCGAAGAAGCGATTGCCAAGTTTAAGGCTAATCCAGATGCTTACGACATCATTACCTTGGACTTGAACCTGCCAAAGAAAGACGGGATTCAGGTTGCCCGGGAAATTCGTGAAATTTCTGAAACTGTGCCGATTATTATGTTAACGGCCCGCGATAGCGAATCTGACCAAGTTTTGGGCTTGGGCATTGGGGCAGACGATTACGTAACTAAGCCATTTAGTCCGTTGGCCCTGATTGCTCGCATCAAGGCCTTGCACCGGCGGGTAATGTTAGAAGAAACGCCAAAGAAGGAAGCAGCCACTGACTTTGACCTGGAGACTAAGCACATCAAGATCTCTAAGAGCCGCCGGGAAGTCTATTTTGACGACACCCGGATCGAAGGCTTGACGCCGAAGGAATTTGAATTGCTGTACACCATGGCCCAAAAGCCAAAGCAGGTCTTCTCAAGAGAGCAGCTTTTGGAACTGATCTGGGGCTATGAATACTTTGGTGAAGAAAGAACCGTTGACGCCCATATCAAGAAGCTGCGCCAAAAGCTGGAAAAGTATGGCCCGCAGATCATTCAAACCGTTTGGGGCGTTGGCTACAAGTTTGACGATTCACAGGTAAAAATCTAAGCATGAAACTGATTTATCAGCATATTTTGAGCTTTTTGGTGGTCATTTTAACCGCCGTGATGATTATTGGTTTTTCCACGATTAATTATCAAAAAGAGCAGGCCTACCAAAGCAACTATGTCCGCCTTGAAGGCTATGCCACCAACATCTCTAAGCTGAAGTTTTACGGGCAAAAGAATGCTACTAAAAGCCAGCAGGAAGAGTCTTTCTTGGGGCAGCTAACCTTTGTCCTCCACGATGAAAACCTGAAGATTTTTATCATGGACCAAAAGTTGCAGACAACCTATCCTTTAGGCGGCTACGACATTTTGAAACCTTCTGCTAAGAAGCTCTTAAAAAAGGGCCAGGTTGTCCGGATTAAAGACGACCATAGTGAAGGGCAAAAAGCCCTAGCCCCTAAGATCAAGGGTCGGGTCAAGCGGTCTGACCCTGGCAAGCGGAGCAGTCGCCTCTTTACGGCTGAAAGCTATACCTGGGTGATCGTGCCGCAGATGAAGAGCACTAGCTCGGGCGAGAAGCTGGTTGGCGCCATTATGATTGGCTCTCGGGTCAAAGACGTTATGGTTACTGTTCAGCAGGTCAAGGCCAACATCATCAAGGCCTCGGCCATCACCTTTGTGGTCAGCTTGATTTTGAGCTTTGTGATCGCCTTTTACCAGACCTCCCGGATTAAGAAGCTGTCCATTGCGGCCCGCCAGGTTAAAAATGGTGACCTTGACGTCCATGTTGCCCACAAGCGCGGAGATGAAATCGATGATCTGGCAGAGAACTTTAACGAAATGGTGGTCTCCCTGAAAAAGTCTAACGAAGAAGTTAAGGCTCAGGAAAAGCGGCGAGACCAATTCATGCAGGATGTAGCACACGAGATGCGGACGCCGCTGACCACCATTAACGGCCTTTTGGAAGGGATGCAGTATAATGCCATTCCAGAAGAAGCGATCCCGCAGTCGGTTGACCTCATGTCTCGGGAAGCCAAGCGCTTGATCCGCTTGGTTAACGAAAACCTGGACTATGAGCGGATCAGAAGCGGCAAGAACCAGTTGATCAAGACCAAGTTCAATGCCCATAACATCCTGTCTGACGTCCAACAGCAGCTGAAGCAAAACGCAGCCAAAAATGGCGACAAGATCGTCTTGGATACGCCAGATGAGGTGATGGTCTATGCTGACCAAGACCGGCTGAAGCAAATGCTAGTCAACTTAACCCAAAACGCCATCCAATTTACCAATAACGGGACGATCACGGTCAAGGGCCGGCGCTTCCAGCACGGGACGATTTTCAGCGTTCAGGATACTGGGATTGGGATGAACGAGGAGCAAAAGAAGTACATCTTTGAGCGTTTCTACAAGGCTGATCCAGCCAGAGCCCGCTATGGCGGCACCGGCGAATCTGGCCTGGGCTTGTCCATCGTTTTGTCACTGGTGCGTCAGCACGGGGGCAAGATCAAGGTGGAATCAGAGCCAAATGTAGGCTCAACCTTCACCATCATCCTGTATGACCAGGGCTATGAGCAAAAATACGAAGACGAATAAAAATATCTCGGTAATTACCGAGATGTTTTTTGTTGGCCTTTTTGGCTAATATTATTTCTTATTGCTTTTTGTTGCTTATTATTGCTTGTTACTACTCTTTTTTGCGTGAACTAGCTGAACTAGAGCTGGCTGAACTTGCCGATGAGCTGCTTGATCCTGAACTAGAGGAAGTTGAAGTATTTAAGACGCTCTCAGGCACCT
This sequence comes from Lactobacillus equicursoris DSM 19284 = JCM 14600 = CIP 110162, assembly GCF_001434815.1. Classification (GTDB taxonomy): domain Bacteria; phylum Bacillota; class Bacilli; order Lactobacillales; family Lactobacillaceae; genus Lactobacillus; species Lactobacillus equicursoris. Next base: position 23,380 of record NZ_AZDU01000001.1, on the reverse strand, counting down.
TGGTAATCTCACTTTCTCGGTCAACCAGTTCACTGGCGTTAGTCTTATAGAGCTTGGTGGTTGAGCCTTTTTGACTGTAAAGGGCAGTAGACTTGTTGCCCAAGCTGGCGATCATGTCCATCATCTGCTGGTAGTTATTGCTATAGTCAAAAGTTGGCGTCACCGGCGTAAAGCCTTTTGGCGTGTAGTAACGAAGCAGGTTCTTGTTGTTCAGGCTGTTTGACAGGGCAAGGGATTGCTTGGCGTAAACAGAAATTTTCTTGATAGCGGCCTTTTGCTTTTGAGTAAAGCTAGTTAAGGCTTTGCCAGTCTTTGAGTCGTAGACATTGCCCTTCGTAGTTTTGCCACCGATCAGGGTGTAAGTCGGAGTAATTACGGTGCCATTTCTAAAGACGACAATCTGCTTGTGCGCGCTAGACAGAATGTCGGTCCCAAATTGGACGTACTGACTCGTATTAATCCCTAAGAGGTGGAGGAGAGTCGGCAACACGTCGATTTCCCCAGCTAGGGTGTCTTTGATGCCGCCTTTTAAGTTAGAGGCGTGAATCATAAACGGTACCTTCTGCATCTGGGCCGTATTGAAGCTGGACCAGTCGTCTGGGTCCTTGCCAATTAGCGGTGCCAGGGTCGTATATTCATCGTTTGAGAGACCGTAGTGGTCGCCGTAGATGACGATCATGGAGTTCTTGTAAAGGCCAGACTTTTTCAAGTAGGCAAAAAATTCGTTTAAAGATTGGTCCAGGTAGTGGGCTGTTTGGAAGTAATTGTTGATCGTCTTGTCAGAGCTGTTGCTGGTCTTAAAGTCTGGATCCTGGTCTTCTTCGTCCAGCTCAAAGGGGGTGTGGTTGGTAACGGTAATATATTTGACGTAAAAAGGCTGCTGCATCTTTTCTAGATACTTGATGCTTTCACTGAAGAGCAGCTTATCCTTTAAGCCGTAGCCGGCGCTGTCGCTATCGTCTTGACTAAAGTAGTTTTGGTCAAAGAAGTAGTTGTAGCCCATGTTCTTGTAGACGTCATTTCGGTTCCAAAAACTCCCCACATTGCCGTGGAAGACGGCAGAGGTGTAGCCACCGTTGTTTCGCAAGATTTGCGGAGCCGCCTGGAAGGTGTTGGTGGAGCCAAGAGAAGTAAAGAGGGAACCATCGGAAATGCCGTAGGTGCTGGTTTCCAGCATGTTTTCGGCATCACTGGTCCGTCCCAGGCCCACTTGGTGGTAGAAGTTGCTGTATGAGAGGGTGTGCTTGTTTTTATACAGGGAATTCAGGAATGGCGTGACTTCTTTACCGTTGATTTTCAAATTGATCAAAAATTGCTGGAAACTTTCCAGGTGGATGACGATTACGTTTTTGCCTTTTTCTTTGCCAAAATAAGTAGAATTTGGTTTGGCATAATTCTTTTGAACAAAGTCGAGGATCTTGTTCAATTCGCTGCTAGTCGCGTTTTTAGTCACGGTCGTGCTGGATTCATTCTTGATCCCGTCGTAGGCAGTAAAAGCGTCAATGCCAAGGTACTTGACCACGTAGGTCCGGTCGAAGGTGTTTTTTAGTAGGCGAGGCCGGCTGCACTCAGCCAGCATCAAGTTGAGGCCAAGGACAAAAAAGCCCAAGGAAGTATTGGCAAAAGCCCGCGAGAAGCCATAGGATTTTTGGTCAATCTTAATGACCTTGAAGATCAACAAGAAAATTATGATGATAATATCTGCCCAGAGCAGGATATCGCTGGGGGCCAAAAGGGCAGCGCTGGACTTACCTAGCCCTTGCGAAACCTTGCTGAAGTTACTCATGGTCTTGAAGGTGATAAAGTCGGAAAGTTGCCGGTAGTTTAGGACATTGGCAAAAAGAAGCCCGGTATTGGCAATGTCGATTGCCAGCATGGCGATATAAGAAACTAGGGGCTTTGAGAAGTAAAAGCCGAGACTAAGCAAGATAATGCTGAAGCCAAAGGGACTGATCCACATGATGATGTGCTGCAAGGGATCTGCTAAGCCTAGATTAAAATCAAAATAAGCGACAAAAAGGTACTTGAGCCAGTAAGTCAGGACCAGGAGGGTCAAGAAGCCGGTTCTAGTTTGAATTTTGCCGAGAAAGTTGTTCTTTTTCAAAATTATTTCTCCTTGTATTCTGTCTTAATTTTACTGGTTGGCGGAAAAATAGACAAATATTTCTTAAGAGTTATCCCTTTCTTAAAAAACTCCCTGTCAAAAACTTGTATAATTGACTTCAGACTTTAAAAGATTGGCTTGGTGCAGATGTTATTTTTAGGACCCTTATACAGCTTTTTGGCAAGCCGGTACGCGACCAGTATCAATCACTTTGCCCTGGTGCGGCTTTGTTGGCTCTTGCTGATCCGGAAAAGAAGATCGGTTCAATCAGAATTTGGCGTTTGGCTCTTTGCCTTTTACTTCATCTTGGTTTTGATGCTGACGACCTTCCGTTATACCTACTTCCCGTGGGAACTCAACTTCCACTGGGACCGGAGCCTAGACAATGTCAATTTTGTCTTTTTAAAAAATACCTGGAAGATGATTTATGCCCCAAGCAAGGTCGACTTTTACTATAATTCCCTGGGAAATATTTTGGCCTTTGTGCCTTTTGGTCTCCTGGTCCCCAACCTTTTGCGGCAAAAAGCCTGCTTTTGGCGGGTACTGATCAGCGGGATGCTAAGCTCAATTTCGATCGAAATTTTACAATTTTTACTTTTAACCGGAGTGAGCGATGTCGATGATGTCTTTTTTAACACTTGCGGTGTATTATTAGGGTATAGCCTTTACAAGCTAGTTCAAATTTGTGTAAAAAATCGCAAAAAGACTAGCAATGTAAGGGTATAAATGATACTATTATCTTGTGAATGATTTATTTAACATTTTCTAGTGAGGAAGCATAAATCAATGAATAGTGTAGTTAGTTTTGATAGTAGTAAGTTAACTCCTTTTGTTCACGACAACGAACTGAAGGAAATGCAAGCAATGGTTAACGCAGTTGACAAGGAACTCCGCGACGGCACTGGTGCCGGCAACGACTTCCGCGGCTGGTTAGACCTGCCAGTTGACTATGATAAGGACGAATTTGCCAGAATCAAGAAGGCAGCCAAGAAGATCCAAAGCGACTCAGACGTTTTGATCGGTATCGGTATCGGTGGCTCATACTTGGGTGCCCAAGCCGCTATTGAATTCTTGAACTCATCCTTCTACATGGCTGAAAAGAGTGACTATCCAAAGGTTGTCTTCTGCGGCAACTCTTTGTCAGGCACTTACTTGTCAGACTTGATCAACTGGCTGGGCGACAAGGACTTCTCCTTGAACATCATTTCTAAGTCAGGTACCACTACTGAACCATCAGTTGCCTTCCGCGTTTTAAAGGCTAAGCTGATTGAAAAGTACGGCAAGGAAGAAGCAGCTAAGCGTATCTACGCAACCACTGACCGCAAGAAGGGTGCCTTGAAGACTGAAGCCGACGCTGAAGGCTATGAAGAATTCGTAGTTCCAGATGACGTTGGTGGTCGTTTCAGCGTTTTGTCAGCTGTTGGTTTATTGCCAATCGCTGCTGCTGGCTGCGACATCGACGCTTTGATGCAAGGTGCTGCAGACGCCCGCGCTGCTTACACTGACGCCGACGTAACTAAGGACTCACCTTACCAATACGCAGCTTTGAGAAACATTCTCTACCGCAAGGGCTTCACTACTGAACTCCTTGAAAACTACGAACCAAGCATCAGAATGTTTGGTGAATGGTGGAAGCAATTGATGGGTGAATCAGAAGGCAAGGACCAAAAGGGCATCTACCCATCAAGTGCTAACTTCACCACTGACTTGCACTCACTTGGTCAATACATCCAAGAAGGTCGTCGCAACTTGATGGAAACTGTAGTCCGGGTTGCTGGCCCACGCGCTGACGTTGAAATCCCAAGTGACGAAAGCAACTTGGACCAATTGAACTTCTTGTCAGGCAAGACCATGAACTACGTAAACGACCGTGCTTACGAAGGCGTTGTCTTGGCCCACACTGACGGTGGCGTTCCAGTAATGACTGTGAACATTGCCGACCAAACTGAACACACTTTGGGCTACTTGATCTACTGGTTCGAATTGTCAGTAGCAATCTCCGGCTACTTGAACGGGATCAACCCATTCAACCAACCAGGCGTTGAAGCTTACAAGCGCAACATGTTTGGTTTACTGAACAAGCCAGGCTACGAAGACTTGCACGACGAATTGGCAAGCCGCCTGTAATCAAGCGAAAAGATTAACATCTTAGCAATGAAAAGAGCAAAGCAAATGCTTTGCTCTTTTTCTTTTTGGTCAAAAATCTTTACTTTTTACTTACTTTTTCGCTCTTGAAATAAAAATGTAAAAGTATAACATAGAATGTAAGGGGATACAGCAAATAATCCCTTATGGATTGTGATTGTAAAATGATGAAAAAGGAGTGAAAAAGATGAAGCGGAAGAAGTTTTGGCAAGCTGGGGCAGTGCTATTAGCAGCGACGGCCTTGACAGCTTGTGGCAGTTCAAAGAAGAGCAGCTCCAGCAAGCAGGATTTGAGCTGGTCGGTAGCTGGGGAAATCACTACGATGGACCCCTCCAAGGCAACTGATGTCGTCAGCTTTACTCAAATGGTCAACACCATGGAAGGCTTGTACCGGAGCAGCAAGAATGGGCAAACGCCAGGCCTGGCTACCAGTGCAACAGTTTCTAAAGATGGCTTGACTTATACCTTTAATTTGCGTAAATCCACTTGGAGCGACGGCAGCCCGGTGACGGCGAAGGACTTTGTCTATTCTTGGAGCAGAACCGTTAACCCCAAGACCGAGTCAGAATATGCCTACCTCTTTTCCGGGATCAAGAATGCCGACAGCATTCAAAACGGCAAAAAGCCGGTTTCTAGCCTCGGTATCAAGGCTGTGGGCAAGTATCAGCTGGTCGTCACTCTAGAGAAGAGAATGGCCTATTTTAAGGACCTGATGGCCTTCCCAGTCTTCTTCCCGCAACAAGAAAAAGCGGTCAAGAAGTACGGCGATAAGTACGGGACGGCATCCAAGTATATGGCTTACAACGGGCCATTTGTTCAAAAGGGCTGGACCGGCTCTAATTTATCTTGGAAGCTGGAGAAAAACAGCAAGTATTGGGACAAGTCCAGCGTCAAGTTGAACCAGATCAGCTACTCGGTTAACAAGACCCCATCAACGGCTTACAACCTCTATGAATCAAACAAGCTGGACGGCTTTGGCCTAGACTCCAATCTGACCAAGCAGTTTAAGGGTAAGTCCGCCTACCATAGCCTAGCAAATGGCGGGACCTACTATCTGGAATTAAACGAAAAGAACCAAAACCTGGCTAACGCCAATATCCGGAAGGCGATTTCTCTGTCTATCAACCGCAAGAACCTGACCAGCATCTTAGGCGGCAACAACCTGCCAGCCAACACCTACACGGCCAAGGACTTGACCAAGGTGAACGGCGAGGACTACACGAGCATGATTGATGCAAGTGCTAAGAAGATGGCGACCTACAATCCTAGTCTGGCTAAGAAGTACTGGAAGAAGGGGCTGGCTGAACTGGGCAAGAGCTCACTCACTTTAAACCTCTTGACCAGTGACACGGACTCAGCCAAGAAGACCGGGGAAGCTCTCCAAAGTATGCTGGAAAGCAACTTGTCAGGCCTCAAACTAACGGTTACCAGCGTGCCATTTAAGACTAGACTGGCTCGCCGGGAAAACGGCAACTTCCAGCTCTGTGGGTCTGATTGGATAGCGGACTTTGGCGACCCAATTTCCTTCTTGGAATTGCTGACCAGTGCCAACGCTTCTAACTATGGCTCTTGGAAGAACAGTGAATACGACCGCTTGATCAAGGCTTCAAAGGCCACCAATGATCAAAACGAGCGGATGAAGGACATGAGCCAGGCTGAAAGCATCATGCTAAAGGACTGCGGCGTGGTACCAGTCTACTACGAAGACGATGCATGGATGATTCGGCCAAACGTTAAGGGATGGCTCTGCACCCGGGCTGACTGGGACTTCAAGAATGCCTACATCAAATAGCTGAGTCCTTAACAAAAAAGTCTAGAAGATAACAAAAAAGCGAAGCTTGATTACAAGCTTCGCTTTTATCTTTATTGCGATGTCCGGGCTCGAACCGGAACATTATGGATTCAGAGTCCACTGCCTTACCAATTTGGCTACATCGCAGTAAAATCACCCGTACGAGAATTGAACTCATGACTCCACCTTGAGAGGGTAGCGTCTTAACCACTTGACCAACGGGCGAAGTTCAGTGTTCATCACCGACGTTTATTATTATGCTTTTTTTAGAAAAGAAAGTCAAGTTATCAGGCAGAAAAAAGCAAAAGTTTTTTCAAGATGGTGAAAAAAGTGATAAAGATTTGCGCCAATAGCTTATAATAGATCATAGTTTTATCTTTCGCATAAAGGAGGCAAGGATGATTTATTTTCCCAAAACCCAGACCCTGATTGAGGCGCTAGCCTCAGAGCGGATCGTGCCTGGCGTCAACTATGCCTTCTTAAAGGGTCAGCAGGTCTTTGCGTCTACGGTGGGCTTTGCCAGCATCTATCCCCAAATCACCCAGCTCAGCCCCTTTGCCTACTATGATTTGGCCAGCTGCACCAAGGTGCTAGCAACGACGCCGTTAGTTTTGCAAGAAGTCGAAGCGGGGCGGATGGCCTTTTCCGATCCCTTGCAAAAGTTTATTCCTGAATTTCAGGATCGCCGGGTAGAGATTCGCCACCTACTCACCCATACTTCTGGCATCAAGGGCTGGATCCCCAACCGGGACCGATTGTCAGGGGAAGAGCTGGCCTCTGCCATTATCTCCTTGCCGGTGACCAGCGAGTTTAACCGGGTCGTCCGCTATGCCGATACCAACTTCGTCTTGCTGGGCCTAGCTCTAGAGCGGCTGACTGGCCAGCCCGTCCAAGAATTAGCCATGGAGCGGGTGATTCAGCCAATGGGATTGACGGAAACCACTTTTGACCCGCCCAAGGCTGAATGCGTGCCGACAGAACTCGCTCATGGGCAGGTCTTGCAAGGAATTGTCCATGACCCCAAGGCCCAGCAGCTGGGCAAGCGCTGCGGGTCAGCGGGACTTTTTTCCGTAATGGAAGACTTGGTCAAGCTGGGCCAGGGCTATATGGGCGTTAGAGATTTGCCTTTTTTAAACAAGCAAAGCGTAAAAGACCTCTACCAGGTCAAGACGCCAGCTGGGTTAAAGGAGCGGTCTTGGGGCTGGAACCTCATTTTTGATCCTGAAAAAAACTACCCTTTGATCTACCACACCGGCTATACCGGCACCTTGATCCTCTTTGACCGCGTCAAGCAGTCAGGGCTGATCTTGCTGACCAACCGGGTTCACCCTACCCGGCACAACCAGGCCTTTTTGACCATGCGGAGCCGGATCATTCACGCCTTTTTGGCAGAAAATAAGTAGAAAACCATACACCAAAGGAGATTTTCGTGAAAAAAACAAAGAAGCTGAGCAAGAAGCAGATTAGCTACATCATTCTGGCCGTTTACGGTATTTTGATCATTATTCTTGGCCGCTTTAACAGTCGGATGCAGCCGTATTATGCCTTAACAGTAATTGCCGCTCTATTGATCGCTGTGATCGAAATGGCCTTGAGCCTAATTTTTAAGAACAAGGTCAAAGAAGCCCGGACCTACCGGACGGTTGCCCAGGCAGCTTTACTTGTGGCGATTGTGACCTTGATTGCAGTAATGACGACAGCTATTTAGTAACTAATTTAGCAACTTGCTAAAGGCAAAAGAAAAAGCTAGATCAATGATCTAGCTTTTTCTATGGGTTTAAAATATGGGGATTTATTAGTTGATTCGCCGCTTCAAGACGCCCTTGTCGGTAAAGATTTGCCGCAAGTGGAGCATGGCCGTGTAGGTGGACAAAACGTAAACCTTCTTAGTCTCAGCCTTGGTAAAGGCATCTGGCAACTGATCAAAGTCGGCTTCCACCGTCATGATTGCTGGATCAAAGCCGGCAACCTTCAAGCGGAAGTCCATATCCTTGTGCCGCTCGCCGCCGACAATGATTTGCTTGATTTTTTCCTTTTCCAGGCTTTCAAAGTCCCCGTCCCAGATCCAGCTGGTGTCGATCCCATCGGCGTGGTGGGCGTTTAAGAGGGCAGCCAGGGTGTATGGCTCTTCTTCGGTATTGAGCAGGCTCAAAACTTCGTTTAAGCCGACTGGGTTTTTTACCAAGATAATGTTGATTTCCTTGCCTTGGTAGTTGATCAGTTCCTGCCGGCCAAAAATTCGCTTGTTTTTGGCAAAGGCTTGGGCAATTTCTTCCCCGGAAACGTCAAATTCCCGGGCACAGGCAAAGGCCGCTAAGGCATTGTAGATGTTGTAGGTCCCGCCGATGTTGATGGCGAAGTCTTGTCCATCAATGGTAAAGGCAATCTTGCTTGGCGTTTGCTCGCTGATTTTTTCCAGCTTGTAGGTCAATTCTGGCCGCTTGTAGCCGCAGTTGGGGCAGAAGAAGTCGCCCAAGTTGGCATAAGAGATGGCGTGGTAGTGGAGGATATGGTTGCACTTTGGGCATAAGACTCCATCGGTGTTGACGCCAGCCTTTAAGTCATTTTGCGGCTTGTCCTTCTCGGTTTCAAAGCCAAAGTAGACTTTTGGATTTGGCAGGTCAACGGAAGAGAAGATGCTGGCATCGCCATTGGCAATGACGGTGGCTTCTGGAGCCAATTTAATCCCGTTTACGATCTTTTCGTAAGTGGTGTAGATTTCCCCATACCGGTCCATCTGGTCTCTAAAAATGTTGGTCAAGACGAAGGCCTTGGGGTGAACCAATTGCGTGACTGCCTTAACGTTGGCTTCGTCGACTTCCAAAACCGCAATCTTTCTTTGGCCCTTTTGGCTGTGGGCTAAAAAGGCGGTGACGATCCCTTGGGCCATGTTGGAACCGGACGGGTTGGTCAGGATGTCGCCGTATTTTTCTTTCAGGGTTTGGGTGATCAAGGCCGTGGTCATGGTCTTGCCGTTGGTCCCTGTCACGATAATGGTTTCGTAGTTTTGGCCCAGGTCTTCTAAGACTTCAGGGTCAATTTTCATTGCCAGCTTGCCTGGAAAACTGGTGCCGCCCTTTAAGACGTTATGCAAAAACCAGTATGAAGACTTGCCGGCAAAAGTTGCAATGCTTGATTTGATACTCATGATTTACTTCCTATTCTTGCATTTTGGCTAAAGTAAATCTTACCATATAGAGAATTTTTTAGTGGATAAAATGCGAAGCTTTTAAACTTTTGAAAAATACTGCTATACTTATTTAGCAGAACAAATTAAAGGTGGGAACTATGGCACAGTTTTTCTTTGAATATGGAGCAATGGGCAGCGGCAAGACGATTGAAATCTTGAAGGTTGCCCACAACTATGAATTGCAAGGTCGCAAGGTGGTTTTGATGACCAGCAGCCTAGACGACCGGTCCGGCGCCGGCGTTGTGGCTTCGAGAATTGGTCTGAGCCGTCAGGCCCAGCCAATTGCTCCTGACCAGGACCTTTTTGCATATATTTCTAAGCTCAACCAGCAAGAGCAAGAGGCAGATGGCTATCCGCTGGCTGCGGTTTTGATCGATGAAGCCCAATTTTTAAAAAAAGAGCAGGTTATCGAATGTGCTAAGATTGTTGATGAGCTGCACATTCCGGTAATGGCTTTTGGCCTGAAAAATGACTTTCAAAACCATCTTTTTGAAGGCAGCGAGTATTTGCTCTTATATGCTGATAAAATAGAGGAGATGAAGACCATCTGCCACTTCTGCGGGCATAAGGCAATTATGGCCTTGCGCTATAAGGATGGGCGGCCGGTTTATGAAGGCGAGCAGGTGCAGATTGGCGGCGATGAGGCTTACTACCCAGTTTGCCGCTTCCACTATTTCCACCCTGGACAGGCCAGAGACTAAGTAAATACAGGTAAAAAGTAAAACAAGATAACTATCAAACAAAGATTGGAAGGTTGACTAAATGGACAATGTAATGGCTCAGCTTGAGAGCTTGGAAGTACGCTATGAAGAAATTCAAGAAATGATGGCGGACCCGGAAGTAATTGCTGATACCAAGCGGTACATGGAAATTACCAAAGAAGAAGCCGAAATGCGCGAAGTCGTGCAAAAGTTCCGCAAGTACAAGGCTGACAAGGAAGAAATTGCCGGCAACAAAGAAATTATTGCTGACGGTTCAGATGCTGAATTAGTCGAAATGGCTAAGATGGAAAATTCTGAACTGGAAGACGAAGTCGTTAAGCTGGAAGACGAAATCAAGATCTTGATGCTGCCTAAGGACCCTAACGATGATAAAGACATTATCATGGAAATCCGCGGAGCAGCCGGCGGGGATGAAGCTTCCCTGTTTGCCGGGGATCTGCTCCGGATGTATGAAAAGTATGCTGAAACCCAGGGGTGGAACGTGTCTATCGTCGACAGCGAACAAACCGAAGTGGGCGGCTACAAGCGCGTTGCCATCATGATCACGGGCAACAAGGTTTACTCTAAGCTGAAGTACGAAAACGGTGCTCACCGGGTGCAAAGAATCCCAGTAACCGAATCAGCTGGCCGGGTTCACACTTCTACGGCGACCGTTGCCGTCATGCCAGAATATGAACAAGTGGACATCGACCTGGATCCAAAAGATATCAGAGTTGACGTTTACCGTTCATCTGGTGCCGGTGGTCAGCACATCAACAAGACTTCCTCAGCCGTTAGAATGACCCACCTCCCAACTGGGATCGTGGTTGCCATGCAGGATCAGCGGTCCCAGCAGCAAAACCGGGCCAAGGCTATGGAAATCTTGAAGTCTAGAGTATATGATTACTATGAAAGCCAAAACCGGGACAGTTATGACGCTAAGAGAAAGAGCGCAGTTGGTACCGGTGACCGGTCTGAAAGAATCAGAACCTACAACTACCCACAAAATCGGGTAACCGACCACCGGATTGGCCTGACTTTGAACAAGCTGGACCGGATCATGAACGGAGAACTGGACGAAATCATCGATGCTTTGACGGTTTACTACCAAACCAAGCAATTAGAGGAGCTGGCTGAAAATGCCTAAAACTTTGAAAGAAATGCGGATTCTGGCGAGCGAAACCGCTGAAGAAGCTCGCCCAGAAGATATTGACTATGTGATCGCAGAACGTCTTGCTTTAACCCCTAGCGAATACGAGTTAAAGCAAGACCTAGTCTTAACTGACGACCAGGTCAAGCAAATCAGCCGCGATATGAAAAAGCTGGCTAAGGGCGTGTCTCCCCAATACATCTTGGGCTACGCCTGGTTTTTGGGCTACAAGCTGCTGGTTGACCGCGGCGTCCTCATTCCGCGCTTTGAAACCGAAGAACTGGTTGAATGGGCGCTGGACAATTTGCGCGATGGCGATACAGTCTTAGACCTAGGAACGGGTTCTGGCTGCATTACCGTGGCCTTGGCCAAAGAAGCTGAAGCCAAGGGCATTAAGGATCTTCACTTTTATGCGAGCGATATTAAGGACAAGCCGCTCTTGATCAGCGAAGAAAACTTTTTGACCTACGGTTTAAACGTAACTACCAGAAAGGCTAACGTATTATTGGGCCTTGGCAAGTTTGACTTGATCATCTCCAATCCGCCTTACATTAAGCCAAGCGAAAAAGGCGTAATGGACAAAAATGTCTTGGCTAATGAGCCAGAAGAAGCCCTGTTTGGCGGCGAAGATGGGTTAGACTTTTACCGGAAATTTGCCAAAGAAGTGCGGGACCACTTAAATTCAGGTGGCCGTTTCTTCATGGAATTCGGCTTTAGCGAAGAAGCGGAATTAAAGGCCTTGTTTGCCAAAGAACTGCCTGATTTTGAGGTAGAATTCAGAAAAGACATGGCTGGCAAGCCAAGAATGCTGTTTGGGAAGTGGACGAAATAATGGAAACCAAGATTTTTAAGCGCGATGAGCTGGATGAAGCAGCGGAGCTCTTGCGGCAAGGGGAACTAGTTGCTTTTCCTACCGAAACCGTCTATGGCTTAGGGGCAATCGCTACTCGCGATGATTCTGTCAAAAAGGTTTACGCAGCCAAGGGCCGGCCAAGCGACAACCCTTTGATCGTGACCGTGGCTGATGCAGAAATGATGCGGCCATATGCTAAAGAAGTGCCTGAAAGAGCCGAAAAACTGATCAAGCACTTTTGGCCAGGTCCCTTGACTATCCTGCTCTTTGCTAAAGAAGGCGCCTTGCCAAGTTCCGTTACTGGGGGCCTCAAAACCGTTGCCTTCCGCTGCCCAGATGACCAATTGACCCATGACCTGATTAAAAAGCTCGGTTATCCGATCGTTGGGCCATCGGCTAATACGTCGACCAAGCCAAGTCCAACCAGCGCTGAGCACGTTTACCATGACTTAAAGGGCAAGATCGCCGGGATCGTGGACGGGGGGCAAACCAGTTTTGGCTTAGAGTCCACCATTGTCGACTTGTCAGTGGAACCAGCAGTTGTTTTGCGGCCGGGTAAGGTCACACCAGAAGAAATCAGCCAGGTTTTAGGCGAAAAAGTCCTAATCAACCGGGGCAAGGTTGCTGATAAGGACGTTCCTAAAGCTCCCGGTATGAAATACCGCCACTATGCCCCAAGTGCCCAAGTTTATGTGGTTGATCACTCTGAAAAGTTTTTGAAATTGGCGCTTGACCAAAAGAGCGGCGTTATGGCTACTAGCGATATTTTGGCTAAACTGACTATCCCAGAAGAAAATAAGTTTAGCTTGGGTGACAGCCTGCTTGAAGCCGATCATAACCTCTTTGCGGGGCTGCGCTACTTCGATGACATGAAGAATATTAATGCAATTTACGTTGAGGCTTTCAATGACGGCGAAGAAAGCTGGGCCTACATGAACCGACTGAACAAGGCCGCTGGCGGCAAACATATTTAAGATATTAAAGAGACGGAAATGGCTTTAAACCATTTCCGTTTTTTAATATAATAAGTGTGACATGGTATTTTTTTGAATGGAGGACTTTATGGGAAAGTTTACTGTGTTAAACCATCCATTGATCCAGCACAAGCTGACGATTATTCGCCGCAAGGAAACTGGGTCAAATGAATTTAGAAGAATTGTCGGTGAAATCGCAGGTCTGATGACTTATGAAATCACCCGTGATCTGCCACTCAAGGACGTTGAAATTGAAACGCCGATGGGCAAGACGGTTCAAAAGGAATTGGCCGGCAAGAAGCTGACAATCGTACCGATCCTGCGTGCCGGGATGGGGATGGTCAACGGGGTCTTGGAAATGATCCCATCTGCTAAGGTTGGCGTCGTGGGGATGTACCGCGATGAAGAATCCTTGCAGCCAGTTGAATACTTCTTCAAGGTTCCAAAGGACGTCACCGAAAGAGAATGCTTGATTGTTGACCCAATGCTGGCAACCGGTGGCTCAGCCAACCTGGCTATTTCCGCTTTGAAGAAGCGCGGCGTTAAGGACATCAAGCTGGCCGTTTTAGTGGCTGCCCCAGAAGGCGTTAAGGCTGTACAAGATGAAAACCCTGACGTTGACATCTATGCAGCTGCCCTTGATGAAAAGCTGCTGCCAAACGGCTATATCTTCCCAGGCTTGGGTGATGCCGGTGACCGGATCTTCGGTACGAAATAATTAAATTTGCCCTTTAAAGCGGTTGCATAAGTACCAAAAAGATTTTAAAGGTGTACAATTAATGTCGTGTTCGAAGAATTCAACACAAGAAGGGAGGTCACGAAGAATTGGAGAAATCACTTGTCTTCAATATTCACGGGTTGAATGTCGATATGGTTGGCATTATCGGCTCAACCTTGATGGCAATTGTGGTTTTTGTCATTTGTTACGCTCTTTCACGTAAAGTTGAAATGAAACCGAACAAGAAGCAAAACGTCCTTGAATATCTGATCGATTTTACCGATGGGATTGTTAAGGACAACGTCGAAGACCCAGACGCGCAAAAACATCTGTCTCTTTACGCATTCGTATTGTTCCTTTTCATCTTCTGCATGAATCAACTTGGGTTGTTCTTAGAAGTGAAAGTCGGTGACTATATGGTCATCAAATCACCAACTGCTGATCCAGTGACGACAATGTCGTTTGCGATGATGACCTTGCTCCTATCTTTTACCTTTGGGATTCAGAAGTTTGGCACGAAGGGCTACTTGCAGAATTATGCACGTCCAGTTGGCTTTTTGCTGCCTATCAACGTTATCGAAGAGTTTACTAACTTCTTAACGTTGTCACTGCGTCTTTACGGTAATATTTTTGCGGGCGAAGTTCTGCTGACCCTGATCGGGGGGCAGCTGGGACCAAGCATGGGGATTGTCACGAGAATCTTGGCAGCCCCACTCGCAATGATTTGGCAAGGTTTCTCTGTCTTCATTGGCTCTATCCAGGCGTATGTTTTTGTAACTTTGTCTATGGTTTACATTGGCAAGAAGGTTACGCAAGAATAATTTTTCGGAGGTTTTATTATGACTACAGGTTTGAAGGATTTAGCAGCTGCTCTTGTTGCTGGTATTGCTGCCTTAGCTGCTTCATGGGGTAACGGTAAGGTTATTTCCAAGACTATTGAAGGTATTGCTCGCCAACCAGAAAGCGCTGGTAACTTGAGATCAACCATGTTTATCGGTGTTGGTTTGATCGAAGCCGTTCCAATTTTGGCCATCGTTATCGCTTTCTTGATTTTGTTCCTGAAATAAAGTCTTTTTTAAAAAACTTTACTATCACTAATAAATTGAGAGAGAAGGATTGTCGATGGAATTTCAACCAGTATTCGCCGGCGCCGAAATCTCAATCGTTAATACCATTTGGTATTTAATTGTATTTGCAATTCTGCTGGTTGCCGTTAAGCACTACGCTTGGGGCCCAGTTAAGGACATGATGGAGAAGCGCCGCCAAAAAGTCATTGATGACTTGGATCAAGCAGCTAGCGACCGCAAGAAGTCTGAAACCTTGGCCAACGAACGGGAAGCTGCTTTGAAGAATTCAAGACAAGAAGCTACTCAAATTCTCTCCGATGCAAAAGACAATGCACAGAAGACTGGCAAGCAAATCGTGAGCGAAGCCAATGATGAGGCTTCTCAAATTCGCGAAAAGGCTAAGGCAGACGCCGTTCAAGCTAAGGCTGACGCCTTGCAAGAAGCTCGCGACCAAGTTGCTGATCTTTCTGTAACGATTGCGGAAAAGGTAATTGCTAAGAACTTATCTGCTGCTGATCAAAAGGAATTGGTTGATCAGTTTATTAAGGGGTTGAACGATTAATGGCCTTAAGTAGAGAAGAAATTGCAAGACGCTACGGAACTGCTATCTTTGATTTTGCTAAAGATCAAGACAAAACTGAGCTGATGTTTAAGGAACTGACCGAATTAAAGAAGGCCGTTCAAGCAGAGCCACGTTTTGTGCAGGTTCTCAGCAATCCTGTCATTAACAGCCAAGAAAAGAAAGATCTCTTAACGGCTGTTGAACAGGGCTTTTCTGCGGAGCTTCAAGAAGTGTTAAACTTCCTGCTTAGCTATGATCGTTTTGGAAACTTGCTTGACATTATTGACGAGTTTACCGACTTGTACAACAAGGTCAACCACATCGGAACGGGTATTGCTAAGACTGCAGTTAAGCTCGACAAAGATCAACTGCAGCGTCTTGCAGACAGCTATGCGAAGAAGTATGGCTTGCAAGAACTTCATCTTGAAAATGAAGTTGATCCAGAAATTATCGGCGGTGTGGTCTTGAAGGTTCAAGGCCGCGTAATCGATGGCTCAGTAAAGCATCGATTGGAAAAAATCCGCGCCGTTTTAACGAAGTAATATTATAAAGAGGTGAAACCATTGAGCATTAAAGCGGAAGAAATCAGCTCTTTAATCAAGCAACAACTTGAACACTACGACGATAAGCTGGACATTGATGAAGTCGGTGTCGTAACTTACGTCGGCGATGGTATCGCCCGCGCTCACGGCTTGAACAATGTCTTGTCCAGTGAGCTTTTGCAGTTTGACAATGGTTCTTACGGTATCGCCCAAAACTTGGAAGCTAATGACGTTGGTATCATTATCTTGGGTAAGTTTGACGACATCCGTGAAGGGGACCAAGTCAAGAGAACTGGCCGAATCATGGAAGTTCCAGTTGGGGACGCATTGATTGGTAGAGTTGTTAATCCACTAGGCCAACCCGTTGATGGCTTGGGCGAAATCAAGACTGATAAGACTCGCCCAATCGAGTCTAAGGCGCCAGGCGTTATGCAGCGTCAATCAGTTAACCAACCACTGCAAACTGGGATTAAGGCTATCGATGCGTTGGTTCCAATCGGTCGTGGTCAGCGTGAGTTGATCATTGGTGACCGTAAGACCGGTAAGACTAGTTTGGCAATTGACACCATTTTGAACCAAAAGGGTCAAAACGTCATTTGTATTTACGTTTCAATCGGTCAAAAGGAATCAACGGTTAGAGCTCAAGTTGAAACATTAAAGAAGCTTGGAGCAATGGATTATACCATTGTTGTTGAAGCCGGTCCATCAGAACCAGCGCCAATGCTGTACATTGCGCCATATTCTGGTACTGCGATGGGTGAAGAGTTTATGTACAACGGCAAGGACGTTTTGGTTGTCTTCGATGACTTGTCCAAGCAAGCCGTTGCCTACCGTGAATTGTCCTTGCTTTTGCGGCGTCCACCAGGCCGTGAAGCTTACCCAGGTGACGTCTTCTACCTGCACTCACGTCTGCTTGAACGCAGCGCAAAACTGAGCGCAGAACTTGGCGGCGGTTCTTTGACTGCCTTGCCATTCATTCAAACTGAAGCCGGGGACATTTCAGCTTATATCCCAACTAACGTGATTTCAATCACTGACGGACAGATCTTCTTGCAAAGTGACCTGTTCTTCTCAGGTACTCGGCCAGCCATTGACGCCGGTGCCTCAGTTTCTCGTGTTGGTGGGGCAGCCCAGATTCCAGCCATGAAGAAGGTTGCTGGTACCTTGCGTACGGACCTAGCTTCATACCGGGAACTTGAAAGCTTTGCTCAGTTCGGCAGCGATCTTGACCAAGCCACCCAGGCTCGTTTAGCCCGGGGCCGGCGGACCGTTGAAGTTTTGAAGCAGCCACTTCATAAGCCAATCCCTGTTGAAAAGCAGGTTGTCTTGCTTTACGCTTTGACTCACGGCTTTATGGATGCAGTGCCAGTTGCTGACATCGCTCGCTTTGAACAAGAACTGTATACTGACTTTGATGCCAACCATGCTGACTTGCTTGATACGATTAAGTCAACTGGTAAGTTGCCAGATGAGGATAAGCTAAAGGAAGCTCTTCAACAATTCGTTGATGGCTTTTCATCAAGTAACGAATAGGAGGTAGACTATGCCTGCATCTTTACTTGAATTGAAGAAGAGAATTGCTTCAGTTAAGCAAACAAGTAAAATCACGGAAGCCATGCACATGGTTTCCGCTGCTAAGCTGAATCAGACTGAAAAAAGAGACAAGGGCTACCAAGAATATAATCAGCTCCTGCACCAAACCGTTTCACGGCTGATGAGTGCCAGTGTCGTTAACCACCTGAACAAGGCAAACTATAAGCTGACCCAAGACAACATCGACAGCATCGATTACATCGATGTCTTCGGGATGGGGATTATTTCTGACATGATCAAGCCTCGTAAAGAGGTTCGTTCAGTCGGCTACTTGGTAGTAACTGGTGACAGGGGGCTTGTTGGTTCATACAACAGCTCTGTCATCAAGCAGATGATGAGCATCATTGAAGATGACAAGGTTCAAGGCCGCGAGTCTAAGATCTTGTCTATCGGCAGCGTAGGCTCCCAATTCTTTAAGAAGAACAATCTGAACGTGGTTTATGAAAAAAATGGCGTCTCAGACGTGCCAACTTTTAAAGAAACTCTGCCAATTGTCTCAACGGCAATTAAGATGTACCTTAACGGCGTCTATGATGAGCTGTACGTTTGCTACACTCACCACGTGAACTCTCTGTCATCTGCCTTCCGGGCTGAAAAGATGCTGCCAATCGTCGACTTAGACATTGGTACTGTTGAAGCCAAGGAAAGCAAGAAGATCGAGTTTGAAGTCGCTCCTGACATCGACAGCGTTTTAGCAACCTTGCTTCCGCAGTTTGCCCGTGCCGAAATCTACGGGGCAATCTTGGATGCCAAGACTGCAGAGCACGCAAGCTCAATGACGGCGATGAAGAGTGCTACTGACAACGCTAAGGATCTTGTTTCTAGTCTTAGCTTACAATTAAACCGTGCAAGACAAGCACAAATCACCACTGAATTGACTGAAATCGTTAGTGGTGCAAACGCACTTGAATAAAATTAAAGGAGGTAGAAGTTTGAGTCAAGGTGAAATCGTTCAAGTAATTGGACCAGTCGTTGACGTCAAGTTCCCAATTGACAAAGACCTGCCAGACATTAACAATGCCTTGAAGGTTATCAAGTCAGACACTGATTCAATTATCCTTGAAGTTACTCTTGAACTAGGCGATGGCGTTTTGCGCTGCATCGCAATGGAATCTACCGATGGGCTTCGCCGCGGGATGAAGGTCGAAGATACTGGTTCATCCATTTCTGTTCCAGTTGGTCCCGACACTTTAGGCCGCGTCTTCAACGTGTTGGGTCAACCAATCGATGGTGGTCCGGAATTTCCAGCTGACCACCCTCGGTCAGGGATCCACAAAGAAGCTCCTAAGTATGATGAATTAACTACTAGCCGGGAAATCCTGGAAACTGGGATTAAGGTTATTGACTTACTTGAACCATATCTTCGTGGTGGTAAGGTTGGTCTGTTCGGCGGTGCCGGTGTTGGTAAGACCACGATCATTCAGGAATTGATCCACAACATCGCCCAAGAACACAACGGTATTTCCGTCTTCACCGGTGTTGGTGAAAGAACGCGTGAAGGTAACGACCTTTACTTTGAAATGAAGGCATCTGGCGTTTTGTCCAAGACTGCCATGGTCTTTGGTCAGATGAACGAGCCACCTGGTGCCAGAATGCGGGTTGCCTTGACTGGCTTGACGATCGCTGAATACTTCAGAGACGTTGAAGGTCAAGACGTGTTGCTCTTTATCGACAACATCTTCCGTTTCACCCAGGCCGGTTCAGAAGTTTCAGCCTTGCTTGGCCGGATGCCAAGTGCCGTTGGTTATCAGCCAACTTTGGCGACTGAAATGGGGCAATTGCAAGAAAGAATCACTTCTACCAAGAAGGGTTCTATTACCTCCATTCAAGCTGTTTACGTTCCTGCCGATGACTACACCGACCCTGCTCCAGCGACGACTTTCGCTCACTTGGACGCAACGACTAACCTGGAACGTAGTTTGGTTGAACAGGGTATCTATCCAGCCGTTGACCCACTTGAATCTACTTCAAGTGCCTTGGACCCAGAAATCGTTGGTCAAGAACACTACGAAGTTGCTACTCGGGTACAGCACATCTTGCAACGTTACCACGAACTGCAAGACATCATCTCCGTTTTGGGTATGGACGAATTGTCTGACGAAGAAAAGCTGATTGTTGCTCGGGCTCGTAAGGTTCAATTCTTCTTGTCACAAAACTTCTTCGTTGCTGAAGTTTTCACTGGTGTGCCAGGCTCATACGTGCCAATTAAGGACACTGTAAAGGGCTTTAAGATGATCCTTGATGGTCACTTGGACGACCTGCCAGAAGATGCCTTCAGAGGCGTTGGCCCAATCGAAGACGTTGTTAAGAAGGCCCAACAAATGGGCGTTACCCCAAGCGATCCAGAAGCACAAGCCTTATTAGAAAAGTAGGGTGATGCATGATGGCAGAAGCAGAAAAACTGTTTAAGATTAAGATCGTTACTCCAAATGGTCTCATTTACAATCACCGTGGCAGCGCCGTCTTTATGCGGGCTATTGATGGTGACCGAGAGATTTTGTACAATCACTTGCCAATTTTGACGCCATTAACGATTGGTGAAGTTCGGGTTCAGCGCGGCGCGGATGTGGATCATAAAGTTGACCACATTGCCGTCAGCGGTGGGATTATCGAATTTGCCAATAACGAAGCAACGATTATTGCCGACAATGCAGAACGTGCACGTAACATTGACCTTAGCCGGGCAGAAGCCGCTAAGCAGCGTGCTGAGGCTCACATCAAGGAAGCTAAGGAAAAGCATGATGAGCAATCACTTGAACGTGCCCAAATTGCTTTGCGGCGTGCGGTAAACAGAATTCACGTTTACGATGCGCTACACAAATAAAGGGAAAAGAGCGGATTCAATCCGCTCTTTTTTGATGGTGAAAATATGAAACAACTTGGAATCCACGCGGTTATTAGCCTGATCATCTACTTTGTCTGCATTGCCTTGGCCTTTCAGGCGATCAAGGCGATCAGAATTGAAAAGCTGATCCGGAGCAATCGCGTCTTTGAATCACAGGTCTTTTTGCTTTTTTCCGCAATTGGCCTGGGCTATTTAGTAGCTCAATTTATCATTGCCTTGATCGATACCTCCATGCAGCTATCGAATTTATTTTAAAAGAATCGGTTAAACAATTGTAACATCCGCTATGTAGAGCCCTTTTATGGTACAATTAAAATTAATATGTTATGGAGGAAATTAACGTGTCAAAAGATATTGGTATTGATTTGGGTACCGCAAACGTTTTAATCAACGTTTCAGGTAAAGGCATTGTTATTGATGAGCCATCAGTGGTTGCGATTGATACTAACACCAACAAGGTGGTAGCAGTCGGTACTGATGCCTATGAAATGGTTGGCCGGACCCCCGGCAACATTCGCGTTATTCGGCCATTGAAAGACGGCGTGATCGCTGACTTTGACGTGACCGAAGAAATGCTGTCTTACTTTATTGAGAAGATCAATGTTAAAGGCTTCATGAGCAAGCTAAACATCCTGGTCTGCACCCCAACTGGCGTAACTTCAATTGAGCAAAAGGCGATCATTCAAGCAGCTGAAAAGTCCGGCGGCGGCAAGGTATACTTGGACTACGAGCCAAAGGTAGCAGCCGTTGGTGCGGGTCTTGACATCTTCAAGCCTCAAGGCAACATGGTAATTGACATCGGCGGTGGCACCACTGATATTGCGATTTTGTCAATGGGCGAAATCGTTACATCCAAGTCCTTGCGCTATGCTGGTGACAAGATGAACCAGGCGATCGTCAACTACATCAAGACGCACCACCAGCTCTTGATTGGGATGAGAACGGCAGAAGCCATCAAGATTGAAATTGGCGCTGCCACTGATCCAGATCCAGATGCCAGCATGAACGTGCGTGGCCGGGACACGATTGATGGCTTGCCAAAGCAAATCACTGTTTCTGCCAAGGAAGTTACCGAGGCCTTGCAAGACGGTTTGGAATCAATCATTACCGCAACCAAGCAAGTTTTGCAAGAAACGCCACCAGAATTGTCTGCCGACATTATTGACCGCGGCATCATGATCACCGGTGGTGGGGCCTTGCTGAAGAATATTGATAAGCTGATTGCCGAACGCTTGCAAGTACCAGTTTTGATCGCTGAGTCACCACTTGAATCAGTGGCCTTGGGTACTGGGATTTTGCTTCAGCACATTGAAAAGCACGAACAGCACTAATCATGCGCCACGTGCTGATTCTTCTGGTTCGCTTTTACCAGAAGGCGATTTCGCCTCTTTTCCCAGCTAGTTGTCGCTTCTACCCGACTTGTTCTAGCTACATGATTACCGCGTTGGAAAAGCACGGACTGATTTTGGGGCTGCTGATGGGGAGTGCCCGGATACTGCGTTGCAATCCTTTTAATCGGGGCGGCGTAGATCCAGTTCCGGATAAGTTTACGCTTTTGCGCAACCCCCACCCAGAAGAAGATGAGGATGAAATAATTGTTAGAAAATTTCACAGTCACTAACAAGGAGGGAATATGTCAAGAAAGCAAGAAAACATCGGCATTGAGGTTAATGAACTGACTGGGCGGAAGGTTCCGACCTGGGAAGTCGTTGTACCTAAGAAGTTCCAAATTGGCTTGATTGAACTGGTTGATGGCAAATACCGGGTAACCAGTAGCAAGTCAAACAGCGTCATGTATGCGAAAACGCTGGATGCAGGCATCAGTGACCTGCTGGCTTACTTCACTTTGCACGAAAAGTAAATCTAAATTAAGCAGTGATATTTAATGGCAAAAGTTCAAGAAGAAAGCAAATGGTATGACCGCATAGCCTGGGGAGTGATCATCCCAGTCGTTTTGCTGTCATTCGTCAGTTTTTACGCAATTTATAATGCATCCGTCAACGATTCCAGCTATGGAACGCCAACCAAAACGGTCGCGATGCAGATCGTTTGGTATGCCATCTCTTGGGTCATGGTTGCCTTTATCATGCGCTTTGATGCTGAGCAGATCTTTAAGCTGGCCCCTTACCTTTATGGGGCTGGGATCTTCTTATTGGTTGCGGTTTTGTTCCTTTATGACCGAACGACGGCAGCCAGCAGCGGGGCCAAGAGCTGGTTCGTGGTTGGACCGGTCAGCTTTCAGCCATCAGAAGTCATGAAGCCGGCCTTTATCCTACAACTGGCCCGGGTTGTGCGGGAGCACAATGAACGCTATGCCCACAATTTGCGCAACGACTGGCTGCTCATCGGCAAGGTTTTGGCCTGGTTCTTGCCAGTCGCCATCTTGCTGATGCTGCAGCCCGACTTTGGGACGACCCTGGTCTTTGTCGCGATTACCGCCGGGATTTTACTGGTTTCTGGGATTTCCTGGAAGATTATCATTCCAGTCTTCTTACTCCTGGTAATAGTTGGGGCCTGCGCAATTTTACTGGTCTTTACCAGCGAAGGGCAGACTATCTTGAAGCATTACTTTAAGACCTACCAGTTGGAAAGAATCAAGTCCTGGAGCGATCCGTCAAGCGACAACTCTGACAGTGCCTACCAGCTCTGGCAGAGCATGAAGGCGATCGGGTCTGGCCAGATTTTTGGCAATGGCCTGAACAATATCAAGGTCTATGTGCCAGTTCGAAATTCTGACATGATTTTCTCTGTAATCGGCGAAACCCTGGGCTTTGTCGGTGGGGTAGGACTGATTGGGATCTACTTAATCTTAATTATCCAGATGGTCAAGATTACCTTTTCAACCAGAAATGCCTTTTACTCTTATGTGTCCACAGGGATTATCATGATGATTTTGTTCCACGTATTTGAAAATATCGGCATGAGTATTGATTTACTGCCCCTTACGGGGGTACCCCTCCCATTTGTTTCACAAGGGGGGTCTGCCTTGATCGGGAACATGATCGGGATTGGTCTCATCATGTCCATGAAATGGCATAATAAGGACTACATGTTTAGTACTTCAGGCGACTTTTAAAGCCTGGTCAATAAATTAAAAAAGAAGTCATCCGTTTGGCAATGTCATTAAGTTAAGACATTGACTTT